>DASZCG010000037.1:0-2297 GCA_035943355.1 Gemmatimonadales bacterium | reverse complement strand
CGAACTCAGCGAGACGCTGCTCGAGCCTCGCATCCGCTCGGACAAACCCCGCCTGCATTTCGGCACGCAGTTCCGCGGGAGCGTTCCGGCCACATCCTAACAGTACGCTCGGCGCCGCGTGGTATCAAGAAAACGCGGTTGTGAGTAGTTGCGCGCACGCGACAACCCGAACGTCCCGGCGGGGGAGACGTGAGGGTGCGGAAATTGCTTCCTTTGTTTGTGGCAACAGCGCTGTGTGGCGTTTCCACGACACCGGGAGGCTCACCATGAGGAAGGTGCTTGCGTGCTTGCTGCTCGTCGCGGCCTGCGACGAGCGTCCCCTGCTGTCACCGCGGCCGATCGACGCCGTACGGGCGGCGCCCGCGGGGGGGGCGGCGGGGTTCAAGTTCGTGAACTACGAGCTCGGCGCCGCGCCGGGGACCGTGTGCCCGGGCGCCGCGGGCTGCACCAACGGCGCCGCCGAGCCGATGATCCACGCCGACGCCACCGGGACGTTCTACGTCTCGTCGGAGCTCGGCGTCGGCTCGGGGACGCTGGCGTGGAAGTCGACCGACGGCGGCCTGCACTACACGGCACTCACTTCGCCCAATCAGCTGTCGCAGGCCGAGGGCGGCCTCGGACCTGGGGGCGGCGACACCGACCTGGGCACCGCGCCGGACGCGAACGCGACCGGCGTCCATAACCTCTACGTCGCGAGCTTGAGCCTCGCGAACGTCACCGTCTCGACCAGCCAGGACGGCGGCGCCACGTGGAGCAAGAACGTCTTGAGTGCGACGATTCCCGGCGACGACCGCGAGTGGATCGCCGCCGACCAGGCGACCAAGGTGTGCATCTCCTACCACGACATCGCCACCTTCAACATCGACGTCAATTGCAGCTTCGACGCCGGCGCCTCCTTCACTCAGCTGGGCACGGCGATCGACGCGAGCCACGCATACCTGCTCAACGACAATTCGACCGGCAACCTGGTGATCGACCCCAACAATCACGTGATCTACCAGGTGTTCTCCGGGATCGCCGACGCCTTCGAGGCCGCGGTGCCGAGCTCATTCCATGCGGTGTACATCGCCGTGTCGCTGGACGGTGGGAACACGTTCACCGACCGGACCGTGTACGTGAATCCCAACACGTCGGCGTCCTACGGCCACCAGTTCATCAACGCGAGCGTCGACCGCGCGGGGACGGTGTACGTCGTCTATACCGACAATCACAACGTCTACTACAGCTTTTCCACGGATCACGGCGAGACGTTCACAGGGCCGATCCAGGTGAACCAGTCGCCCTCCGCCACGGCGATCATGCCGTGGAGCGTGGCGTGCGACCCGGGCCAGTTGAACATCGTGTGGTACGGGACCGCGTTCTACGACGGGACGACGATCCCGGACAACTATCCGGCATCGGCGGCGTGGTACGTATACCTCGCGCAGAACCGCAATGCGACGGCGGCCGGCAGCGCGTTCACGCAGGTCGCGGCGAGCCCCATCGTGCACTTCGGCGGCACGTGCGAGAGCGGGGTGACCTGCAGCGGCAACCGGGACCTGTACGACGACTTTGGCATTGCGGTCGACCCGACCACAGGCCTCTCGTCCATCACGTACAGCGACGACCAACCCGGGAACACCGGCGCCGCGGATCACACGGCCATCGCCACGCAAACGGGAGGTGGGAAGATCTGCTCGGGTAGCCCGTAGCGGCCGCGCCGTGCAGCGATGATAGAGAACGAAAGCCGGAGAGCGTCTCGCTAACGACGCCCCTCCGTGCCCCGCGTGCGGTTCGCGCGACGTCCTGCCAACGTGCGGGCGGCGCTTTCGCTTGGATAAGGTGTAATCAGAGGGGCGGCGCGACGGTAACGCGGCGGTCTTACTGGAGGAGTTTCACTACTCCGAACACAAGACCCACAGTGGTCGCAGCTTGCGCAATCCAGAAGCCAAACAGGCGCTTGGTGAGCCGCGTTTCCAGTTGCTCCAGCTTGATATCCACGTTCTTGAAGCCGACCTGCATATCCGCTCTCAGCTCGGCGATGCGAGTGTTGAACTCCGCCCGCAGCTCAGCGATGCGCTGCTCGAGCTTCGCATCAAATCGCGCGAAGTTGAGCTCATTCAACTCCCTAAGGTCGGATCGGTACGTCGCATCCACCATGTTGAACCAATCCACGAGCTCGTTGGCAATATCGTCGCCAAACTTCTCATAGAACCTGCGCGACAGTTTGGCTGTGACAGGCACACGAGCTCCTGGGTAAGGACCCGTCACACCATAACAGTATGCTCGGCGGACCATGGCATCAAGAAAACGCACCC
>DASZCG010000036.1:0-12922 GCA_035943355.1 Gemmatimonadales bacterium | reverse complement strand
AGCCAAGCTTCTCCCCGACACTGCCACCCGGGTCCGCGATGGCACCGAAGAAGAGGTGCCGGTTGGTGCCCTGCGCGCCGGCGACATCGTGTTGATCAGGCCCGGTGCAAGCGTGCCGGCGGATGGAGTGATTCGCACGGGACAAAGCTCCGTCAACGAGTCGATGATCACCGGAGAATCCCGTCCGGTGAAGAGACGTGAGGGCGACGCGGTCGTCGCGGGCACGATCAACGGCGAGGGCTCTTTGCGTGTTGCAGTGACCGGCACCGGCGACGACACCAAGCTCTCGAAGATCATGCGGCTCGTCGCCGCGGCGCAGCGCTCGAAGTCGCGGGCGCAGGTTCTGGCCGATCGCGCCGCCCAGATGCTCACCGGCGTCGCCATCGCGGCCGCGCTGCTGACCATGGTCGTGTGGCAGCTCATCGGCGCGCCGATCGACTTCACGATCGTACGTGTCGTCACGGTGCTCGTGATCGCCTGCCCGCACGCGCTTGGACTCGCGGTGCCGCTGGTCGTGGCGATTTCGACCACGCTCGGCGCGCGCGCGGGCCTGTTGGTGCGAGACCGGCGGGGTCTCGAAGAGGCCAGGCTGGTCGATACGGTCGTCTTCGACAAGACCGGCACATTGACACTGGGCGAATTCCGCGTGGTCGATCTCACCGTGGCGGAGGGCACTTCACCGGACGACGCGCTGCGCATCGCCGCGGCGATCGAGGCCGAGTCAGAGCATCCCGTCGCGCGCGGAATCGTGCGCAGCGCCCAGGACCGGCGGTTGAAGGTGCCGGCCGTGCGCGGCTTTCGCGCGCTGCCGGGCCGCGGTGTAGCGGGTACCGTGGAAGGGGCCGAGTATCGCCTGGGGGGTCCGGCGCTGCTCACGGCCGAGGGTGTAGCCGTCTCGCCCGAACTGACCGAAGCCGCGAGCGCGGCGGCGCGACGCGCGCAGTCGGCCATTTACTTGCTCCACAACGGGACGGCAGTCGCCGTCTTCGCCGTGGCAGATGCGATCCGGCCGGAAAGCCGCGACGCGATCGCGGCGCTGCATCAGCGGAGAATCGCGGTCGCGATGCTCACCGGCGACGCACGGGCGGTGGCGGATGCGGTCGCCAAGGATCTCGGCATCGACACCGTTTTCGCCGAAGTGCTACCGGAAGACAAGGCCTCGAAGGTGCAGGAACTCCAGCGGCGCGGACGCAAAGTCGCGATGGTCGGCGACGGCGTGAATGATGCGCCGGCGCTGGCGACGGCGGACATCGGTATCGCGATCGGCGCGGGGACGGATGTGGCAGTCGACGCAGGCCACATCGTCCTGGTCCGCTCGGATCCGCGGGACATCCCGCGGATCGTCACGCTCTCGCGCGCCACTTACCGCAAGATGGTCCAGAATCTCTGGTGGGCAGCGGGCTACAACATTATCGCGATTCCGCTGGCGGCGGGTGTGCTCGCGGCGCGCGGCGTGCTGCTCACGCCGGCCGTGGGGGCCGTGCTCATGTCCGCCAGCACGGTGATCGTCGCCGTCAACGCCCAACTCCTCAGACGCCTCCGGCTCTAGGCGGCCGCGGCTGCACCCCCCGGAAGCCCCGGTACAGCATCACGTCGTACACGATTTTCAACGTTCCCGCAATAAAAAACGGCGTGTTGATGAGCGCCGGCCGGGAGAACAGCATTCCGGCAAACAGCGGAGCGATGGCCGCTCCCGTGGTGCGCGCGACGCCCGTGATCCCTGCCGCCGCAGACCGCTCTTCCGGTCCAACGACGGCCATTACGTACGACTGTCGAGTCGGGACATCCATCTGGCTGATACTGAAGCGGGCGAAGAGCACGAGGATTGCCAGCGGCAGCGTCGGCATCAGCGGGACAAGAATCAGCAGCACGTTGGACGGCAGGTGCGTGAACACCATCGTGGTGACAAGACCGAAGCGCGCCGCCAGGCGTGACGCCAGTAACGCCGATACGCCGGCGAGCAGGTTGGCGCCGAAGAAGATGGCGCCTAGACTCGCCGGGCTCACGCCGAAGCGAAGGTAGAACCAGTAGGCCGCGAAGCTCTGTACTACGAACCCTCCAGCGAACGAGTCCACGGCGAATAGGGCCGCGAGCCTGAACACGATGCTGCGCGAGCGGCCGAGCCCCAGCGGCGACGCGCGCTGCACGTCGACCACCTCGACCGCGGGCGACAGTTGCGTGAAGCACGCCGCCAGGAGCAGGCCGATCGCAGCGTACAGCAGCAGCACAAGCCGGTAGCGCTGCAGCGGCGACGCGCCGCCGGCATGCAGCACCGTGAGTACAGCGCCGACCGCGAGTGACCCGACGGCAGTGGCGAAGGAGCCAGCGAGCGTATACCACGCAAAGACCGGCGTCCGCTGGGACGCCGGTACCACGTGTGCGAGCGCCGCCTGCTCGATCGGCAAGAAGGGTCCCACTTCGTTGCCGCTCGGACTGATGATGCCGATCGTGCCGGCGAAGAGCAGGAGCGCGAAGTTGCTCGTGACGGCGAACAGCACCCCGGCCGCCGACATGAACAGCGCGCCGATGAACAGCATGCGCCGCCGCCCCAGCCGATCCGCGCGCGTTGTGAGTCCGAGCGAAACCAGCGTGTCGCCGGCGAGCGTGAGCGTCAGCAGCAGTCCTACTTGTGCAGTCGTGAATTCCAGCGCGGTAAGATAGAAAACGAGAATCACCGACAGACCACCGTACGCGAACAGCCGCAACGACCGCGTCAGCAGGAGCAGGCGCCGGTCGTTCACGATGCCAGACGGTGCACGATTTTCAGCGCGAACGCGCCGTTGAGCTGCTGGGTCAGCGAACGGCTGCTCGGGAAACGAAACCGGGCCGCCGCGTTGGTCGTGTAGCCGGAATTCCAGACGAGGAACACATCGTCGCCGACCTTGGGAATCCAGTGAAATCGGAGATTGAAGTCGACGCGTTGATCCTCGTTGGTGTACTGAACGAACCCCTGGAACGTCGTGCGGGTGTCGAAGTTGTATTCAATCCGTCCCGAAGCCTGGTTGGCGGTAAACCCGCCAGCGGGGAGATTGGCCGTGGTGCGCGCGAGCCCGGTATTCAGGATCACATGGCCACCACCGCGCCAGGTCGCCTCGAGCTCGACGTCGGTAGAACGCCCGTCATAAAAACCGCCCCAATTGACGAACGCGCCCAGGCTCAACGGACGATTGGAGGACATGAAATACTGCAGCTCGTAGCGCGACCACCAATACGTGCCGGGGGGGATGACGACATCATGGAAGATGGGGAAGGTGTCCTGGGGCGCGTCCATCTGGCGCTGCAGGTTGATCTCGAAATGATCCCCGTTATCGCGGTCGCCACCGAGCACGCGGAATTCGAACCAGGCGGTTTGCCACTCCTCCGGCCGCCCGAGTGAACCGGATGCATTGGCGATCACGTCCCAGCTCGGGAGCGGAAGGGTGAAGTCGAGCTGGCGGATGCCCGGCGCGTGGGGCCGGGGCATGTAGTCGAAATGCCCGGTTGTCTCCCAGATCCCGGTGCGCCGCACGAATCCGAGTGCCGGGTCGAAATTCGCATCAATCCGATAGAGCGACACGAAGTTATCGAACAGGTCATTGGGGTAGTCGACGGACGCGCGCCAGCCGAGTGGGAACCCCGCGATGCCCGGCGTGTGCGTGCCGGCAATCCAGAACTTCGGCTCGATGTTCTGTCCGTCGAGCACCAGCGGCAGGTCGATGTCGAACCCCCCGGCAGTCTGCGTCCCTCCTCCGCCAACTGTCCGCGCGCTGCCAATCACTCCCAGGTACGATCGGGCGAAGAGGTCCCGCTGCACGCGGATAACCGCGTTGTTGGCATCGTCGGTCCCGCCCGTGCGCGCGTCGAGCCCGCCAAGACGCCACGAGCCGATCCGGCCGTAAACGCGGCCACCGGCGATGATCGGGACGGGACTCCCACTCGTATCGAGACCGATGCGCCGGGAATAGAATACTTGCGTGTGGCCCGGAGTGCCGAAGTCGAACTGGCCGCTCGATTCGAGAAAAAAGTTCCGCTTCTCCGGAAAAAAGAACGGAAAGCGGGTGAGATTGATGACCTGCTGATCGACTTCGACCTGGGCGAAGTCCGTTCCCAGCGTGAGATCTGTCGTGAGCGTGGGCGTTACGGCGAGCTTCGCATCCACTCCCGCCTTTCCGCCGACGAAGCCGCCGGCGACGCGGGTGCCTAGACTGTCGTGTTGCGGCTCGATCGCGCGGCCCAGGACATAAGGAGACAGCTCGACGCCCCGCGAGCGCTGCACCAGGCCGATGTCGGTCAGCTCGCCGGCTTCGATCAATTGATACAGGCCCTGCGCGCGTCCCCAAGAGCGCCACAGGTCTTCCTCGTTGGCACGCCTGATGAAACGGCGCACGTTGAAGCCGAAGCGCACGTTGTCGCCGGGATAGAAGCGCAGGGTGCGGAACGGAATGCGGAATTCTGCCGTCCACCCCGCGCTGTCGCGCGTGACCGCGACGTCCCAGATCCCGTTCCAGTCCGTATTGAGGTTGTCGAGATCGGTGAGCTGGGCATCCCAGTGCACGCCATTCGGATTGGTGCCAAACACGAAAGCGCCACGCCGGTCGTGAAAGCTGTCGATCAGCAACTGCACATGATCGTCGCTGGACAGCTCGGCATCGCGGCGCAGTTGTCGGGCACGGATCAGGCTCGGTTGATCGTCGTAGGCGCGGACGCCGACGTAGAGGGCGTCCGCGTCCCGCAGCACCTTGACCACGGTGCGCCGGCTGGCAGGCGTTCCGACCAATGGCTCGCGTTGGCGGAAATCGGTGATCGAGTCGGCTATCGTCCAGTCGGGTGTCGCGAGGCGCCCATCGAATGGGATGGGCGCGAGCGCCAGATGGACGCGTAACAGGCCGCTGTCACCCGCGACCTGCTGTGCGGGCAACGGCGCCGCTTGGCTGAGGACCAGCAGTAGACCGAGGCTCTTCGCGGAGCTAGGCAGCATCCGGCAAGTCCCTAGAGTATAGAGTCGCCAGCGCACCTCTGTGCTGGCCGTCGTGTATCTAATGCGGGCAATTGAGAGTCTCTATACAACCACCCCTGAGGACCGGTATGCACGCGCGCCCCCTGTTGGTCATCGCCACTACGTTGCTTGCTCCAGCCATCTGCGCCCAGGCTCAGACATCTCTTCCCGCACCATGGGATTCCGTTGGCAGAATTCTGCAAACGGCGGGCACATCGACCGCGGGCTACTACCGATATGGCTGGCCGCGGCGCGACATCACGCTGCGCATCGGCGACGTCACCGTAGCGCCGGGGCTCGCGCTCGGCGCCTGGGCTGGTTTCTCCGGCGACTCCGCTACGGCGACGATGATGGGCGATCTGGTGCTGACGGGCGACGAGGTCAAACCGGTGCTGGCGGAGCTCGCGAGCCAGCGGATCGATGTGATCGCGATCCACAACCACGTCGTGGGAGATCCGCAGGTCACGTACGTGCATTTCCATGCCGACGGTGAGCCGCGTGATCTTGCCAAGCGGCTGGATCGCGTGCTCGCGCGCACCAAAACCCCGCGACCGGTCACGGCCCCTCCCGCACAGCCGCTCACGGTCGATACCGCGCTGGTCTTCAGCACCTTAGGCCTCAGAGGACGAGCGCAGGGGTCTATCGTGCAGATGTCCACCGTCCTCGTGCCCGGGCAGGTGACCATGAATGGCCGCGTGCTGAATCCGGCGATGGCGTACGGCACCCCGATCAATATTCAGGTCCTTCCGGGGGGGCGCGCCGTTGCAACGGGCGACTTCTCGATTCCGGGCGAGAAAGTGGCAGCGGTGCTGAGCGCGTTGACCGCCAATGGGATTACCGCGACCGCGCTGCACACCCATCTGATTGGGGAGCAACCGGCCGTGTACTACATGCACTTCTGGGCGGATGGGCCGTTAAACGACGTGTTACGGGGGCTGCGGGCAGGACTGGATGCGGCGCGCTGACGTGCTAACTTTGAGACGCTCGTGAACACCCCTGGCGATCAATTCGCGTTCTCGGCGGCGCCCGAGCCCCATCGGCTCCGGACAAAGCAACTGTTACGGCGGCATCCGGAAATCCGCAAGCTGATCGGTTCCAACCCGGTGACGTTCTGGTGGACGGTGGGAATCGTCGCCCTGCAGATCGGGGTCGCCTGGTTTGTGGCGCACCAGCCGTGGTGGGTCGTGGTGGTGCTGGCGTACACGGTGGGCGCGTTCGCGGACCACGCGCTGTTCGTGGTGATCCATGAGACCGCGCACCGGCTGGTGTTCAAGCGCAAGCTGCCGAACATCCTCACCGCGCTGCTCGCCAACCTGCCGCAGTTCTTCCCGGGCGCCATGTCGTTCTCCAAGTACCACCTCAAGCACCACGCCTTTCAGGGCGTGTACGAGCTCGACGGCGATCTGCCGTTTCGCTGGGAGGCCAGGCTCATCGGGCGGTCGGCTCTCGGCAAGGCCCTCTGGCTGTTGCTGTTCCCGATCTTCCAGGCGCTCCGCCCCTGGCGGATGAAGGAGATTCCGCTGTGGGATCGCTGGACGGTGGCCAACGTCATCGTGCAAGCGGCGTTCCACCCGGCCGTCTGGGTGCTGCTCGGGCCCAAGGCGTTGGTCTACTTCGCGCTGTCGTTGTTCTTCTCCATCGGCCTGCACCCGCTGGGCGCGCGCTGGATTCAGCGGCACTACCTCACGGCGGGAGGCGAGCAGGAGACATTCAGCTATTACGGCCCGCTCAACCGGCTCGCGTTCAACGTGGGCTATCACAACGAGCATCACGACTTCCCGTCGGTGGCGTGGAACCACTTGCCCGAAATTCGCGCCGCGGCGCCCGAGGTGTACGCCAACCTGGCCGCGCATCAGTCGTGGGGCCGCTTGCTGTTGCGGTTCCTCTTCGACCGCAACATCTCGCTGTTTTCCCGCATTGTGCGTGACGATCGCAACCACGTGGCGCTCGACGATGCCGTCAAGCCGGACGAGGAAGCACTGCGCGGCGCGGTGAGGTGAGGCTCGGGATGGCCATCGCGGGGGTCCGGAGCCCGAAATAGTACCATGAGGTAAGCTTCCCATGTGCCGGCGATACGCGCATGGTTCAGCAACCCGGCACCTGGAGAGCAAATTGAACATCCGATTCAGTGTGATCAGCGTCAGCATATTGCTGGCCGTGGCGACCCGCAGCCCGGCGCAGCAGGCGGTCATAGGACTCTCGGGCGGCGGCACCTATAGCGACTTCTCGAACCCCGACACGCCATCTCGATGGGGTTTCACCGGGGGTCTCTTCGCCGGCGTGGCGAAGTATGGTAGCCTCAGCCTGCTCGAAGTGTCCTACACGCAGAAGGGCGGCAAGGGGGCCCGGATCGACTACGTCGAGACCGGGATTACTGCCGGCGGATTCGCCAAGTCGGGCAGCGGGCGCGCCAGGGCGTACGGAGGCATCACCGTCGCGTTCCCGGTGAGCTGCGATGCCACGGACGCGCCGAGAACTGCGTTCTGCGACAATACCAACACCGAGTGGGCGGTCCCGGTCGGGATCATGCTGGGCAAGGGGAAGCCCACCGGCGGGTTCGTGGGCCTCGACGTGCGGTATTCGATCCCGCTCACCGACGCGAGCCGCGGGACCTACAACAACACGTGGATGTTCAGGCTCATGATCGGGCGCCCGAAGGGCTAATGACCGGAGCCGGTTGCTCTCGATTGGTAATCCTCCACGGCCAGCGCATGCCAGCGCTGGCCGTTGTGTTTCCGCGCGGCCATTTTCTCAACCCCCGCCCCCCTTTCCCCCCGCCCTCGCGCACTTGGGACACGGGCAGATGCCCCGTAGGTACGGATACGAGTACAGCCCCGCGCAATGCCCGTCGCTCCACGAGAACCGGATGGCGTATCCCCCCACCGCCTCGATCTCGAGCGGCTGCACCGCGGGATCGACCGCCAGATCGCGGATCGCGACGCACACGGCGCAGCAGCAGCGCGACCGCAGGTACGGCGCCGGGTACACGGCGTCGTGCCCGTCGCTCCACCGAATGCGCACGTCCGCGGCGTTGGCGCGCGTGATCTCGAGTGGGACGGCCCGGGTCACCGCCCCCCCCGCGCCCCCGCCCCCCCGCTCCCCCGCCCGAGTTGGGCGCTCGCCCACAGCCCGGCCTGCACACCGGTCTCCGCCACGGGACCGTCGAAGTGCTTGACGACGATCGCGGCGCGACCGCCTCGCTGCACCGCCACGAGATGCAAAATCGAGATCATTCCCTCGGCGGGCCGGTACTTGAGGCGCAGCTGAGCGCCCCCCGCTTCCCCCCCCGATTCCAGCGCGATTGACCCTCCGGCTCGGGCGTTGAACCGATCGACCCACGCCTGGAGCACATCCATCGCGTCCCGCTGCGCTCCCATCTCCCCCGTTTCCATAGCAGTCACGCTCCTCGTTCGTGTCGCGGTCGAACTGATTGAGAATGTGGACGCGTCGATGCGTGGCCACAACAGTGGCCCTGGCCAGCGGGTTGCCGGAGTGTCGAAAGTGTGCGACTCTATCTCGGCGCCTCCTGTCTGACGCCCCGGGCGCACAATTTGCGCCGAACTCCAACGCTGTCAGGATATCGTCCTGTATCCGGTGGGACGTGTGCTGGTCGGAGGCAGGTCTCATGGCAAAGACAGTGGACAAGACGGAGCTCACCGAGGTCAGCGAAGCGCAGATCGCCGTGCATTGGAAGGAGGAGGAGTACTACCAGCCGTCCGAAAAGTTCAAGGCGCAGGCGAACATGCGCGACCCCCGCATCTTCGAGCAGTTCACGCTCGACAAGTTTCCCGACTGCTTCAAGGCGTATGCCGATATGCTGACCTGGTTCGAGCCGTATCGCACCGTGCTCGACACCAGCGACGCGCCGTTCTGGAAATGGTTTGCCGGCGGCAAGATCAACGCGTGCTTCAACTGCGTAGACCGCCACCTGGAGAAGTACGGCCAGAAAGCCGCCTTTATTTTCGTCCCCGAGCCCGAAAAAGAGACCGATCTCGTCATCACGTATCGGGAGCTGCACGAGCGGGTAAACGAGGTGGCCGCGCTGCTCCGCGGCCTCGGCCTCAAGGCGGGCGATCGCGTCACGTTCCACATGCCGATGGTCCCCGAGCTCCCCATCACGATGCTGGCGTGCGCGCGACTGGGCATCATCCACTCGCAGGTCTTCGGCGGGTTCAGCGGTCAGGCGTGCGGCTCGCGCATTCAGGATTCGGGCAGTCGCGTCCTCGTAACCATGGACAGCTACTGGCGGAACGGGACACTCGTCGATCACAAGGCGAACGCGGACATCGCGGTGCGCACGGCGCAGGAGTTGGGGCAACACGTCGACAAGGTGTTGGTGTGGCAACGGTATCCCGGAAAGTACTCGGCGAAGACGCCGATGGTCGCCGGTCGCGACATCTTCGTGAACGACCTGCTCGAGAACTACAAGGGCCAGAAAGTCGAACCGGTTGCCCTGCCGTCGGAGGCGCCGTTGTTCTTGATGTACTCGAGCGGCACCACGGGCAAACCGAAGGGTGCGCAGCACGGTATCGCCGGGTACCTGTCCTATGTCACCGCGACGTCCAAATGGGTCCTCGATATCCATCCTGACGACGTCTACTGGTGTATGGCCGACATCGGGTGGATCACGGGGCATTCCTACATCGTCTACGGACCCCTGGCCAACGCGGCGACGAGCGTGATGTACGAGGGTGTCCCAACGTTCCCCGACGCGGGGCGACCCTGGCGCATCGCCGAGCGTTTAGGCGTGAATATTTTCCACACCGCGCCGACCGCTATTCGCATGCTGCGCAAGCTCGGTCCCCAGGAGCCCCGCAAGTACAAGTACCATTTCAAATCGATGACGACCGTGGGTGAGCCGATCGAGCCCGAAGCGTGGCGCTGGTATTACGACGAAGTCGGCAAAGACGAAGCCGTCGTCACCGATACGTGGTGGATGACCGAAACCGGCGGCTTTCTCGGTACGACCATGCCGGCGATTCAGCCGATGAAGCCGGGCAGCTGCGGTCCTGCTGCGCCGGGGATTCATCCCGTCATCTACGATGAGACCGGCGCGGAGGTCCCCAAGGGATCCGGTAAGGCGGGCAACATCTGCATCCGCAATCCGTGGCCGGGCATCATGCAGACGATCTGGGGCGACCGCGACCGCTACGTGACGACTTACTTCGCCAAATACAACAGGAATCCCAAGAGCAAGGACTGGCGCGACTGGCCCTTCCTGTGCGGCGACGGTGCCGTGCAGGCGGCCGATGGTTACTACCGCATCCTGGGGCGCATCGACGACGTGATCAACGTCGCCGGTCACCGTCTCGGCACGAAGGAGATCGAGTCCGCCTGTCTCACCGTGCCGGAGGTCGCCGAGGCGGCCGTGGTGCCGGTCCAGGATGAGCTCAAGGGACGCGTGCCCGAGGTGTACATCGCGGTCAAACCGGGCGTGCAAGCCAGTCAGGCCATCGTCGATCGGGTCATCAAGGCGAACGAGGAGGTGATCGGCAAGATCGCGCGACCGAAGCATGTGTACATCGTGCCCGATATGCCCAAGACGCGGTCGGGAAAGATCATGCGCCGCGTACTGGCGGCGATCTCGAATCGCCGCGATGTCGGCGACGTGACGACCCTGGCAAACCCGGATGTGGTCGAGCAAATCCGCATCTTGGTGCAGGGCAAGGAGACGGTTGCTACGCAGGAAGGATTGCCGGAGGACATTGCCAAGTTCGGGCAAGTGGAATAGCGAGCCCACCATCGAACCGAGAGGCTTATGACCGCTCCTGCGCTGTCCATGAAAGAACTGCGCCGCGTCGTCATCGCGGCGGCCGTCGGGAACGTGATCGAGTGGTACGACTTCTACATCTTCGGCAGTCTCGCCGCCCTGCTGTCGACCAAGTTCTTCGCAGCGGGCGCGTCCGGGGCGGCGCTCATCAAGACCGTCGGCACGTTCACGGCCGGCTTCTTGATCCGCCCCTTCGGCGCATTCGTGTTCGGTCGGCTCGGCGATCTGATCGGCCGCAAGTACACGTTCGTCGTCACGCTGACGGGCATGGGGCTGGCAACGGCGCTCATCGGCCTCGTCCCCAGTTACGCGCAGATCGGCGCCACGGCAGGGATTCTGCTGCTGGTGCTGCGCCTCATTCAAGGTCTCTGCCTCGGCGGCGAGTATGGTGGGGCCATCACGTACGTCGCGGAGTACGCCCCGGATGAGAAACGGGGTTACTACACCGGCTGGCTCCAGACCTCGCCGACGCTCGGAATCGTCGTGTCGCTGGCCGTCATCGTCATCCTGCGCGAATCGCTCGGGACGGAGGCATTCACGGCGTGGGGATGGCGGATCCCGTTCCTGCTCTCCCTGCTCATGGTGGCGATCGCGATCTACATCCGGCTGAAACTCCAGGAGACGCCGATCTTCCAGGCCATCAAAGCGAAGGGACAAACGGCGACCAATCCGTGGAAGGAAGCCTTCTGGAGCCAAAACATTAAGTACGTATTGATCGCCAGCGTGGTCGTGATCGGAGAAGGGGTCGTGTGGTACAGCGGCCAATTCTGGGCGCTGTACTTCCTGCAGCAGGTGATGAAGCCGGACGTCTTGCGCCCGGCCCTCATCACCGGCATTGCGTTACTCATCGCGACGCCGTCGCTCATCTTTTTCGGCTGGCTCTCGGACCGCGTCGGCCGCAAGCCGATCATCCTCGCCGGGTTCGCGCTGGCGGCCCTCACGTACTATCCGCTCTACACCGCGTTGGGCAACGCGGCCAACCCGGCCAACGTCAACTACCCGTTGGCGATCCTGATCGTCGCGATCATGGTGTCGTACGTGGGAATGGTGTACGGCCCGATCGGCGCGTTCCTCGCAGAATACTTCCCGGCGCGCATCCGGTACTCGTCGGTGTCGGTGCCCTATCACATCGGCAACGGCTGGGGTGGAGGACTGGTGCCGGTCATCACGACCGCGGCGTACGTGGCGACCCACAGCCTGGGCTCGGCGCTGGTTTATCCCATCGTCGTCCCGGCGGTCGCGTTTCTGATCAGCCTGTTCCTGATGCCGGAGACGCGCAAGATCAGCATGTGGAAACCGGAGGAGGTCGGGACGGCTCGCGCCTGACGAACCCCATCACGCGCCGCAATGCGCGAGGCGCCCTGACAGAGCAGCGTCAGGGCGCCTCGTTGTCGTCAACCCTGCAGCTAGGAGCCCCTCGCGGGTCCCGTCGACGCGGCGCAGATTCGTCCCGCATGACGAAACGCGCGCGCGTCGTGGCCGCTCCCCGAGTAGTGAATGTCGAGGATCTGCGGCGCCTGGCGCGGCGGCGCCTCCCCCGAGTGGTATTCGATTATCTGGACGGCGGCGCCGAGGGCGAAGTCACGCTGCGCGAGAACCGGCGCGCGTTCGAGGCCGTGACGTTCCGCCCGCGCCACGCCGTGGGCTCGTCCGACGCCGATCTGCGCACCACGGTGCTCGGCACACCCGTCGCGCTTCCCGTGCTCCTCGCTCCCGTCGGATATAGCCGGGTTATGCACGTGGACGGAGAGCCGGCTGCCGCGCGCGCCGCCGCGGCCGCCGGCACGGTCTACATCCTGTCCACGATGTCCGGATACCCCCTCGAGGACGTCAAAGCGGCCGCGGGTGGCGGCGCGGTGTGGTATCAGCTCTATCTGATCGGTGGCCGCGACGCCGCCGAGGCGGCGATCGCGCGGGCCCGCGCCGCGGGCTATGCGGCCCTCGTCGTCACCATCGACACAGCGGTGGCGGGCCTGCGCGAGCGGGACGTGAAAAACGGTATGACCGAGCTGCTCGGCGACCGCCCGCTCGCCAGGCTCCCGTTTCTGCCGCAGCTGCTCAGACACCCGAGCTGGCTCGCGGCGTTCCTGCTGCGCGGCGGCGTGCCCCCACTCGCCAACGTCGTCTTGCCCGGCCAGGGTCCGATGCCATTGGTGGACGTGGCCACCGCGCTGGCA
>DASZCG010000035.1:0-17664 GCA_035943355.1 Gemmatimonadales bacterium | reverse complement strand
TCCGGTCCCCGGCCGCGACATCATGGTCCAGGGGTGGTACCAGGGCGGCGTCTCGGTCTTCGATTGGACCGATCCCGCGCATCCCAAGGAGATCGCCTTCTTCGATCGCGGGCCGATGGATTCCACCAAGCTCGTCGGCGCGGGGTCCTGGTCGGCCTACTGGTACAACGGCTACATCATCAGCTCCGAGATCGCGCGTGGGCTCGACATCTTCGAGCTGACGCCCAGCACGCTGCTCACGCAGAACGAAATCGACGCGGCCAAGCTGATCCACTTCGACTATCTCAATGCCCAGGATCAACAGAAGCTGGTGTGGCCCGCGAGCTTCGTCGTCGCGCGCGCCTACCTCGACCAGCTGGCCCGGTCCAATGGGCTGCCGAAGGCCAAGATCAACGCGGCCCGCGACGCGTTGTCGCGCGCGGAGCAGGCAACGGGCCAGGCGCGATCGACGGCATTGACTCAGCTGGCCACCCAGCTGACGGCCGACGCGAAGACCTCGACCGACCAGGCGAAGCTGCAGCTGCTGCTCGGCGTGGTCACGGACCTGGGCAAGTAGCACGCCGCAGTTGACGAAGCGGAACGGCGGGGTTCACGTTGTCTCGTGAGCCCCGCTCGTTCTTCCCGGAAGCGCTACCAGGAGTTCGTTGAGGATTACCAGCACCACCGGCTCGATGCCGTAGCTGAGACGGACGGTGGCCAGCCGGCTGTGCCGCCGCGCCCCGCCGGGGGGTCGCGGCGGGCGTACGTGCGGGACTATCTGCGCTGGCTGCGGCCCCACCGCTACGAGCTGGGCGTCGTCTTCGTCCTGGCCCTCGCGGTTGCGGGGCTGCAGATGATCGAGCCGCTGTTCATACGGTTCATCGTCGATCATGTGATTCTGAACCGCGACCTGGACCTCAGCTCCCGGCTGACGCGGCTCAATCTCACGGGCCTCGTGTTCCTCGGCGTCATCATCCTGTCGCACGTGGGCGGGGGATTCAAGGACTACCGCCAGCGGATTCTCAATGTGCGGGTGATGCTGGCGCTGCGGCGCTCGCTGTACGAGCGGCTCTTACACCTGCCGCTCCCACGCCTGTGGGACATGAAGACCGGCGGCATCCTGTCGCGTCTCACCGGTGACGTCGAGACGACGACCGGGCTGCTGCAGATGGCCATCGTCTCGCCGGCCATCTCGGTCATCCGCCTCATCATTGCCATCGGCATCCTGGTGACGCTCAACTGGCAGCTCGCCATCACCGCCCTCGCGATCATCCCGGGCGTCATGGTGCTGAGCCTCATCTTCACACGGCGGATCCGGCCGATTTACCGCTCCGTTCGCAAAGACGTGGAGATCGTCGACGGTCGCGTCGGTGAAACGTTCTCGGGCATTCGCGTGGTGCGGGCGTTCCGCCAGGAAATCCAGGAGCTGATCACCTTCATGCTGGGTCGGCACACGGTGCTGCGCAAAGAGCTGTTTGCGCACCGCCGGGAGCTGCTGCTGTGGACGTCGTGGGGATTGCTCGAGGCGGGTGTCAGCGTCGTGATCGTCTGGTTCGGCGGCTATCTGAACATCGTGGGCCGGGCGTCCGTCGGCGATATCATGGCGTTTCAGTGGTACATGTTTCTGCTGCTGAATCCGGTCTGGAACATCGTGAATTCCTTCTCCGAAATGCAGCGCTCACTGGCGGCCATGGAGCGCGTCTTTGAAGTGCTGGCCATGGAGGACGACAAGCCCGACCGGGCGGGTGCCCGGGAAGAGCCGGCCGTAGTGCGGGAGCTGCGGTTCGACAACGTGACGTTCGAATACCGCGACGGCCTGCCGGTGGTGCGCGATTTCGACGTGACGGTGCCGGGCGGCTCGGTGATCGCGCTGGTGGGGCGCAGTGGCGCCGGGAAAACCACGGTGACCGATCTGGTGGCCCGGTTCCACGATCCGACCCGGGGCCGCCTGCTGCTCAACGGTAGCGACATTCGCGACCTCACGCTGCGCAGTTATCGCGACCTGTTGGCGATCGTGCAGCAGGAGGTGTTCCTCTTCGACGGCTCGGTGCGCGAGAACATCGCCTACGGCCGCCACGACGCCACGGATGCGGATGTCGAAGACGCCGCGCGCCGGGCGAATGCGCACGAGTTCATCGCGCGCCTGCCGAACGGGTTCGACACGTTCATCGGCGAGCGGGGCGTCAAGCTGTCGGGTGGGCAGCAGCAGCGGCTGGCGATCGCCCGCGCGATCCTGGCATCGCCGCAGATTCTGATTCTCGATGAAGCGACCAGCAATCTCGACACCGAGAGCGAGCAGCTGATTCAGGCGTCCATGGCCGACCTGCTCGCAGACCGGACGACGTTCGTGATCGCGCACCGGCTCTCGACCATTCATCGCGCCGACTTGATTCTGTTGATGGAGAACGGCGCCGTCGTCGAGCGGGGAACACACGAAGAGCTGATGCGGGCGCGCGGGCTGTATTACGAAATGGTGCGCCGCCAGATGGAATCACATGCGCGCGACGGCGACGCAGTGTTGCGCTAGCGGATCGGGGCTTGACGCGCGGCTGAGAGTGGGAAACGATTGTGATTCCCCTTCCAATTGGGAGCCTCACATGACGGCGTTGTCCGCGCTGTGGCTGCCGATTCTGTTGTCGGCGGTGGCGGTGTTCATGCTCAGCTCGATCATCCACATGACGCCGCTGTGGCACAAGACGGATTACCCCCGCCTGGCGAGCGAGGACCGCGTCCTCGACGCGTTGCGGCCGATCGGGATTCCGCCCGGCGACTACATGATGCCGCGTCCGGCGAACTCGGCGGAAATGCGCTCCCCCGAGTTCAAGGAAAAGCTGAAGCGCGGGCCAGCCGTGGTGATGACCGTCATGCCACCGTGGAGCGGCTCCATGCTGGGGAATCTCTCCCAGTGGTTCGGCTACTGTCTCGTCGTGAATCTGCTGGCCGCGTACGTGGCCGGCGCGGCGCTGCCGCACGGCGCGGCCTTCATACAGATCTGCCGGTTCGCGGGCACCGCGGCATTCACGGGCTACACGGTGGCGTTGTGGCAGATGTCGATCTGGTACCGCCGGGCGTGGAGCATGACGCTCAAAGCGACACTGGACGGCGTGATCTACGCGGCGGTGGCGTGTGCTGTGCTGGGATGGCTGTGGCCGCGGTGAGCTACCCGCCCGTTCTCTGCTATCACCGCATCGGCGGCCCGCTCGAGCTTGGGGTAACCCGCGTGGGTCGTTCAGTTTTTGCTCGTCAGATGACGACGCTGGCGCGAGCGGGCTGGCGGACGCTGACGTTGGAGCAGTACGCCGCTGTCGTGCGACGTGCCGACCTGCCGGCGGGCAACATGTTCTTGCTCACGTTCGACGACGGCTACGCGTCATTGGCCGACCACGCCTACCCGGTGCTGGCCGAGCTCGGCTTCACCGCAACGACCTTCGTGATCACTGACTACGTGGGGAAGACCAACACCTGGGACGTGCAGTACACCTGGAATCGCCTGACACACTTGACCTGGAGCAAAATCGAACACTGGCATGGCCGGGGCTTCGATTTCGCTTCGCACGGCGCCACGCATCGGCGCCTCACCTGGCTGCCTGATGCGGCCGTCGCAACCGAGCTCACGAGCTCCCGGGCGGTACTCATGTCACGCCTCGGCACAGATGCCGGGCGTGCGGTGGCATACCCGTTCGGTGCCGCGGACGCCCGGATTGCGGCGCGTGCTCATGCCGCGGGCTACCAGCTCGGGTTTGGAGGGGTCAACGGAACCGCCGACGAGCTGTGCCTGGCGCGCGTGCCCGTTTACCTCTGGGACTTCGGCAACATGCCGTTCGGGCTGCGCAATGACGTGGTGGGTCGTGCCGGACAATTCGTTGCCCATGTCGCGAATCGATGTGCGGTGGGGACGAGCATGATGCTCACGGCTATACAAAAAACCGGGCCACTACCGGAATCAGCAGCGGATGCCTGATCATCGCGTGCGTCAACACGCGCCCCAGGGTCCGCTTGTCCGGCGCGACCTTGTTGGCGGTGCGCGCCAGCGAATTCAAGAACGCATCGTCCATGTGTTCGAGCGCCTGCTTGAGGCGGTAATACTTGAGGTGATCTTCGCCCAGCAGATCCATCCACGCCTGGTGATAGGCTGACAGCCGGCGCTCGCTGGTGTCGCCCTCGCGGATCGCCGCGGCGGCGGTGCATCCCGCAAGCCGGCCGGCCTTCATCGCGTTGTTGATGCCGCCACCCGAAAGCGGATTGATCATGTGCGCCGCATCGCCCGCGATCAGGACGCCGTCGGTGTAGGTCTGCTTGATCGTCGTGTGCACGATGACACCGCCCACGGTGTAGCCCGTTCGAGCGCCAGTCGGAAACCGCCGCGCGATCCAGGCATCCAGGTACTCGCGCGCGTTGCGGCCATCGGTCTTTAACGCGACGAGGCCCAACCCGACGTTCGCCACGCCGACGCCCTTGGGAAAAATCCAGGCATACCCGCCCGGAGCAATCGCGGCACTGAACTGGAGGTAAATGGCGTCGGGATTGACATCGATGCCCTGGAGCACGTACTGCGCGCATGATTCCATGTCGCGCGCGGGAACGCGCGTGTCGAGGCCGGCCCAGCGGCCAACCATGGTTTCGACACCGTCGGCGCCGATGACGACACGGGCTCGGTAGATCTCCTCTGTCCCGCGCTGCTTCACGCGCACCTGCCAGCGGTCATTCCCATTGCGCGCCATCGCGGTCGCCTCGGCACCGACCAGTACCGCGGCTCCCTCCGCCGCCGCCTGCGCCGCGAGAAATGCGTCGAACCGTGTGCGGTCGAGGACCCAGCCCAACCCTGAGTGGGCCAGCACGACCTGCGTGTCGTCAGGCGCTTCGAAGATGACGTCCGTGATCCGGCGGGAAACCCAGTCGGCACCATCGGGATTGGCGAACTCCCGCAGACCGGCGTCGCCGACGCCTTCGGCGCAGCGCACCGGTACCCCGACTGCGCTGTCGCGCTCCAGCAACACGACGTCCAGCTCGGGCGCCGCCTGCTTTGCCTGCCACGCCGCGACCGCTCCTGCGGGGCCGGCGCCGACGACCAGGACGTCGACGTCAGGCATACGCCGCCATCGCCAGGGCGCCGACCGGGCAGGGCGCGATGCATTTCTCGCAGCCGGTGCAGGTCGCCTCGTTTACGGTGAGGATATTCAGTTCCAAATGAATCGCTTCGGGGGGGCAGAGCGGCAAGCAGAGCCCGCAACGGTCGCACACCGCGAGGTCTACGACCGCAATTGTGTCCGGCGTCACGCGACGCATGGGCGCAACGCTAGCCGGACCGAAATGGGCTTGTCAAGCTTCATCCTTGCTTGGGGTTACGCATTTCATTACCTTGTGCGCGTTCGCTGGCCCGCCAAACTCTTTTACCGACGATCACGTGCCGCCAAGCTGGCTGAATCTAAGAATGGGTGCCTGGAGCCCGGCGAACGAAATCGCCGTTGATCTTGGTACCGCCAACACACTCGTCTACGTTCGCGGCGAAGGGATCGTGCTCAACGAGCCCTCCGTCGTCGCGATTGAAAAAGCCACCGGCAAAGTCAAAGGCATCGGCCTCGAAGCGAAGCGCATGCTCGGCCGCACGCCCGACGGTGTCCTCGCCGTCCGGCCGCTGAAGGACGGCGTCATCGCCGACTTTGACGTCACCGAAAAGATGCTGCGCTTCTTCCTCAAGACGATCATCGATCGCCATCTGTTCCGCGTGCGTCCCAAAGTCATCGTCTGTGTGCCGAGCGGGATCACCGAGGTGGAGAAGCGCGCGGTGCGCGACTCGGCGCAGTCGGCGGGCGCGAAGGAAGTCTACATGGTGGCCGAGCCGATGGCCGCCGCGATCGGCGTCGGACTGCCGGTCGAGACACCGACCGGCAACATGGTGATCGACATCGGCGGCGGTACGACCGAGATCGCGGTGATCGCGCTGTCGGGAATCGTGTCCGACACGTCGATCCGTACCGGTGGCGACGAGCTCGATCAGGCGATCGTGCAGTTCATGCGCAAGAACTACAACCTGCTGATCGGCGAGCCGACGGCGGAGCAGATCAAGATTCAAATCGGCTCCGCGGCGCCGATCGGTGAAGAGCGTGAGATGGAAGTCAAAGGCCGCGACCTCGTGTCCGGCATTCCCAAGATCGTGCGCGTGCACTCGAGTGAAATTCGCGAAGCGGTACAGGAACCCATTCAGCAAATCGTGGACGCGGTGCGGCGCGCCCTGGAAATTACGCCGCCCGAGCTCGCGTCAGATATCGTCGACCGCGGCATCGTCATGACCGGCGGCGGCGCGCTGATCCGCGGGCTCGACCTCCTGCTGCAGCAGGAGACCGGGTTGCCGATTCACCTGGACGAGGACCCCATGACCTGTGTGGTGCGTGGGGCGGGGCGGATCCTCGACGCTCCCGAGAAGTACCGCAACGTCCTGACCACTTAGCCGTATGGCGATCGGCACAGATCGCTACGCTTCGCGCGCGGACACGCTGCTCTTCATCGCCTGCGTGGGACTGTCGATTGCCGCGCTGAGTCTCCCCGACCAATGGCGCGACCCGCTTGCCCAGGGACTGCGGCAGAGCGTGCTCGCGCCCTTCCTGTTTCTGCAGCGACAAACGGAGCTGCTCGCGGCCGCGCGTGCCCGCTACGATGCCGTCGTGTCGCAGCGTGATTCGGTCGCCCTGGCCGCGACCTTCCTCCCGGAGCTGCGCAGCGAGAATGCCCGGCTCCGCAGCCTGCTCGGCCTCAGCACGCGTCTGGGCAGCGGCTATATCCCGGCCGAAATCCTGCACCAGCCCGAGCCGACAAACCCGCTCAGTTTCGTCGTTTCGGCCGGCAAGAAAGAGGGCGTGCGGCCGCTGTCGGCGGTCGTCAGTCCCGAAGGGCTGGTGGGACTGGTCGCGACGGTGGACGAGCACACCAGCGTAGTCCTGAGCTGGGCCCACCCCGAATTTCGCGCCAGCGCGATCGCCAGCGACGGCAGCGTCGTGGGCATCGCGGCACCCCATGGGGCCGATGGCCCGCGCGTCTGGCTGCTCGAGCTGCAGGGGGTGCTGTATCGCCAGCAGGTGTCGGCCGGGACCGTGATCGTGACCTCGGGACTGGGCGGGATCTTTCCGCGTGGCATCCCGATCGGCGTCGTGGTCGGGCCTGCGGGCGAAGAGAAGGGATGGGGCAGAACCTACCTGGTGCGGCCCGTGGTTCATCCGGCCGCCCTTTCACACGTGATGATTCTGACCGCGCCGCGCCCGACCGGGTCCGATTTGCGTAATGCGTTCACTGTCCCGACGGACAGTGCTCCGCCCAATGAGGCGCCGCTGCGATGAGACGCACGGACCGCTACCGCTATCCAGTCATCATGACGCTGCTCGTGTTGCTGCAGTTCACGGTTCGCAGCCGCTTGGGCGGTGACCGCGTGGCGCCGGACTTCCTGCTGCTCGCGCTGCTCATCTACGCGATTCGTGCCGAGCCGGGGCGCAGCGCAGCCGTGGGCTTCATCGTCGGTCTGCTGCGCGATGCCCTCACACCCGCGAGTTTCGGCGCCGGCGCGCTGGCGCACACCGTCGTCGGATTCCTCGCCTCGCGCTCGAAGGCCGTCTTTTTTGCCGAGCACGTGTTCGTGCGGGCCTGCGTGTTCTTTGCCGGAACCTGGATCAGAAATCTCATCGTGCTCCTCGTCTCAGGCCGGCTGCAAAGCACGCAGGTCGCGTGGGAGCTGCTCGTGTGGTCGCCGCTGCAGGGGTTGTCGACAGCGCTGGTGGGTGTCGTGGTCCTGTGGTCCTTCCGCGGCTGGCTGACACCGTATCGGCGGAGCATGGCATGACCTCGTTTCATCCCTATCTGCTCGATCGCCGTGTCGGTCTGGCGCGGCTCGCGGTCTGGGGCGTGCTCGCCCTGCTCGTGTTGTCGTTCTTCCGTACCCAGATCCTCGGTCACGGCAAGTATCAGCTCCAATCGGAGACCAACCGCCTGCGGCCGATCCCGCTTCCCGCGCCGCGCGGGCTCATCTACGACCGCAACGGGCGCGTGCTCGCGGAAAACGTCCCGGGGTACACCGTGTCGCTGCTGCCCGCTCCCGAAGTGAATCTGCGATCGACGCTCGCGCGTATCGCGTCGATCGCGAATATCGACAGCGCGGATATCGAGCGTGTCATTCAGCGCGCGCGTCGCGCGCCATACCAGCCGGCGCTCGTGCTGGGCGATGCACCATTCAAAGTCGTCTCCGCGCTCGAAGAACGACGCGTCGCGATTCCGGGCTTGCTGATTCAGGCCGAGCCGAAGCGCTGGTATCCCGATACCGGGGTGGTGGCGCATCTCGTTGGCTACGTCGGTGAAGTGACCGAAGGCGAGCGCGCGACGCAGCGCTACGCGATGGTCCGGCTCGGCGGGCTCGTCGGCAAGGATGGACTGGAGCGCGAGTACGACGACTCGCTGCGCGGGTCGGAAGGCGTGCGGTTCGTCGAGGTGAGCGCGAAAGGTCAGATGGTGCGCGACGCGGAGGCGGCCGCCAACCTCAATCCGGTGCCGGGCACCGACCTCCACACGACCATCGATCTCGGTTTGCAGCAATTCATCTCGAAGATATTCCCCGCGGGTCAGCGCGGCGCGGTCATCGCGCTCAATCCCAACACCGGCGAGGTGCTGGCCCTCTTCAGCGCGCCGACCTTCGACCCCAACGCGTTCGTGGGCGGTGTCTCTGCGCCGTACTGGCGCGCGCTGAGCGAGAGCCCGGCGCACCCGCTGCTCGATCGCGCCATCCAGGCGCGCTATCCCCCCGGGTCGACGTGGAAGCTGGCGATCGCGGCGATGGCGCTGAAGCGCGGCATCGTGGGTCCGCGCAGTCACATGCCCATTCCGTGCCGCGGGGGACTGCAGTACGGCAACCGCTATTTCCGGTGTTGGAACGCCCGCGGGCACGGCGATCTCACGCTCACCGAAGCCATCGCGCAGAGCTGCGACGTCTACTTCTATCAGCTGGGCATCAAACTCGGCGTGACGTCACTGCTCGAGGACGGCAACGCGTGGGGATTCCGCGGCCGGACCGGGATCGATCTCCCGGGAGAGCTTCCCTCCGAGTTTCCCACGGGACCCGAGTACTACGATCGTCTGTACGGACCGCGGCGCTGGACGTCGGCGGTCGCCCTGAACCTGGCGATTGGCCAGGGCGAGAATGCGCAGACCCTCGTGCAGATGGTCCGGCTGTACCAGCAGCTCGCGAGTGACGGGCGGCTGCGCACGCCCTTCGTCGTGCGGCAGGCGCGGACCAACAACGCGAATACGTCGCTCGATCTGACGGCGGATCAGATCGCATGGCTGCGGCGCGCGATGATCGCCGTCGTGGAGCAGGGAACCGCGCGCGGATCACGACTGGCGGCGCTGACCATCGCCGGCAAAACCGGAACAGCCCAGAACTCACACGGCCCCGATCACGGCTGGTTCATCGGCTTCGCGCCCGCGGACAAGCCGGAAATCGTCGTGGGTGCAATTATCGAATTCGCCCATCACGGTACGGCGGTGGCGCCGCTCGTCGCACGCACCATCGCGCACTATCTCGGTATCGAGGACACGCGCTTCCAAAATATCCGCGTCGACGTGCCCACCGATTCCGCGCCGCAACCGTTCCAGCTTCCACCGTTGCAGGACACGCTGCCACGACCTCCCATTCCGGGCGACAGTGCTCTCCCGCGTCCGCCAACTCGATAAGTCGCTCGTTGTGTCGGTGAGCGCGCTGGCTCTCTACGGGCTGGCGACGCTGTACTCCGCCGGGCAAACCGACGTGCCCACGTTCGTCGCGACGATCTGGCACCGGCAGCTGGTCTGGCTGGGACTCTGCGTGGTTGTGATCGGGCTGTTGTTCCGGACGTCGCCACGCATGCTCGAATGGGCCACACCATTCGCGTATGCGATCACGGTCGTGCTCCTGCTCCTGACGCTCGCCGTCGGTACCGGCGCGGGCACGGCCGCCGGATCCAAGTCGTGGCTGGCGATCGGCGGGCATCGCTTTGGCCAGCCGGCCGAGCTGGCAAAGCTGGCCGTCATCCTGATGCTGGCGCGCTGGCTCGCCGGACGGCGCGAGGCGCCGTCAACCCTGGGCGACCTGATGCCCCCAGCGGCGATCACGGCACTGCCCTGTCTGCTGGTGCTCAAGCAGCCCGATCTGGGGTCGGCGATCGTCTTCGTGGCGATCCTCTTCTTCATGTTGTTCTGGGCGGGCACGAAGCCGTCGCTACTCCTCCTCGCCGCGTCGCCGGTCATCGGACTCGTCCTGGCCGTTTCCACCGTGGCCTGGGGCGTCTGGATTGTGGTCCTCACCGTCCTGTTGCTGTGGTGGCGCCCCTATTTGTGGGAGGGCGTCGCCATCATGGGCCTCAACGTGCTGGGCGGCGTGATTGCGCTCCCCATGTGGAACCGCCTGGCGCCCTATCAACAGAACCGCCTGCTGGCGTTTCTCAACCCCGACATCGATCCCCGGTCGGCCGGCTGGCACGTCATCCAGTCCAAGGTCGCCATCGGGTCGGGGGGGCTGTTGGGAAAGGGGTTCACCGAGGGCACGCAGAAACGGCTCGCCTTCCTCCCGGCCCAGCATACCGACTTCATTTTTTCGATCGTCGGTGAGGAGCTGGGTTTCGTGGGCGTGCTGGTCGCGCTGGCGCTGTTCGGGTGGCTGCTGTTTGCCATGCTGCGCATCGCGCGGCGGGCGACCGACCCGTTCTCCAGCTTGTGCGTGTTCGGAATCGCGGGCCTCTACTTTACGCACATCTTCGAGAACGTCGGAATGACGGTCAACCTGATGCCGATCACCGGTATTCCGCTGCCGTTTTTCTCGTACGGCGGATCGTTCTTGCTCGCGTGCTCGATTGGCGTCGGAATTGCGTTACGGGTCGCTTGGGAATCCCGCCAGTCCGGGTATGGCGAACTGGGACAATGAGTTAGGTCTTTGGGGCTGGCGTCGGCCCAATGGCGGTCACAGATTGTGCGCTTCGTCACTTATATGGCGCGAATGGCCTGGTTCAAAAAAGAACGTAAGCCGCGCACTTCCGAGCGTGTCAAGCTCGAGATCCCGGCAGACGCGTGGGAAAAGTGTGATCAATGCGGCCACGTAGACATTCGAGAGCGGTTCGTCCGCGCCCTGAATGTCTGTCCCAATTGCGGCTATCATCGCCGCATTACGGCGCAGGAATACATCGATCTGCTGATCGATGAGGGTTCCTGGCACGAGCTGTTTGCTTCGCTGAAGTCCGCCGATCCTCTGAAGTTCGAGAACTACGCCGAGCGCGTGCAGGCCGCCACGAAGAAGGCGGGCCCATTGGACGCGATCCGCACGGGCTACGCCCGCCTGCATGGCATGCCTATCAGCCTCGGCGTAATGGACTTCGCGTTCATGGGTGGCTCGATGGGTTCGGTGGTGGGTGAGAAGATCGCCCGGCTGACGCGCCACGCGATCGATAAGCGCACGCCCCTGATCCTCATCTCCGCCTCCGGCGGCGCCCGCATGCAGGAGGGTGTGTTGTCGCTCATGCAAATGGCCAAGACATCGGTTGTGATTGCCGAGCTCCAGAGCGCGGGAGTGCCGTTCGTGTCCGTCCTGACCAATCCGACCACTGGGGGCGTGTCGGCTTCCTACGCCATGCAGGGCGACATCATCCTCGCCGAGCCCGGCGCTGTGATCGGCTTTGCGGGCCCGCGTGTGATCAAACAGACCATCGGCCAGGACTTGCCGGAGGGCTTCCAGACCGCCGAGTTCCTGCTCGAGCACGGGATGGTCGACACCGTCGTACCGCGCGGCGAGTTGCGGGACACGGGCGCGCAGCTGCTGCGCCATATGACCGGCGCGTGGCCGGCTGAGGCCGCCGACTGACCTTCGAAGACGCCTCCCAGTACCTCTTCGCCAGACAAGCCGGTCGTATCAAATGGAGCCTCGGTCCGACCGAGGGACTTCTGGACGTGCTGGGCCGCCCCGAGCGGCACTTTCCCACGATCCACATCGGAGGGACCAACGGGAAGGGCTCCACCTGCGCGTTCGTCGCCCATGAGCTGGAGGCGAAAGGCTGGCGCGTCGGGTTGTACACCTCGCCGCATCTCATTTCGCCGACCGAGCGGATCACGGTCAACGGCGTACCGATCAGTGAAGCCGCATTCACGCAATGGACCGCGGAGCTCCGGCCGCACATCGAGCGACTCGAGGCCAGCTTCTTCGAGGCGACCACCGCCATTGCCTTCGCCGACCTCGCCGCGCGGGGTGTCGATATCGCCGTGATCGAGGTCGGGCTGGGCGGCCGCCTCGACGCGACGAACGTGCTCACGCCCTTGGTCAGCGCGGTGACGAAGATCGCGCTCGAGCACACGGACTACCTGGGCAACGACCTGAAGGGCATCGCCCGCGAGAAGGCCGGCATCGCCAAGCCCAAGGTCCCGTTTGTCACCGGCGAGTCGAATCCGGAGATTCAGGCCGAGCTGGTGAAGGAAGCCCGGCGCCGGGGCGCCGAGCCTATCATTACGGTGGATACGACGCTGCGCGCGCGGCGCGATACGCAGCTCGGGCTGCGCGGCAGACATCAGATCGCCAATGCGCTGGTCGCACATGCGGTCTTGAATGCGTTGCCGCAGCCGTTCGGGCCGGTGGGGAAGAATTTTCCCGTCAGCTTCGCCGACGCCTATATCCCGGGCCGCTTTGAGGTGCGCGGCAAGTGGATCTTTGACGTCGCCCACAACCCGGACGGCATGAACGTCGTGGCCGCCGCCATTCTCTCCGCCGATCCGCCGCTCCCTCGCCCCGTGCACGCCCTCGTGGGGATCCGCAATGACAAGGATTGGCGCGGCATGCTCGCCACGTTGCGACCCGCCGTCGATAAGCTGGTGTTGACGGTGCCTCCGTCGATTCCCGTGATGCAGCGCTGGTCCCTCGAGGACGTCGACGCGCTCCTGCACTTCGATCCCGACTTCACGCACGCGCTCGAAGACATTCAGGCGGGCGCCGGCACCGTCCTCGTCACCGGATCGTTTCACACCGTCGGCGACGCGATGGCTCGCTTGCCGGGCTTCGCGCCCGTCGGTTAAGTTGCTGCGATGCAAGGAAAAGCCCTACCCGGCTTTCGCGACTTTTACCCTGAAGATCTGACCCTCCGAAACCACATCTTTGCCACCTGGCGCAGCGTCGCCGGGCGCTACGGGTTTGAGGAATACGATGGGCCGCCCCTGGAGTCGCTCGAGATGTACACGAAGAAGAGCGGCGAGGAGATCGTGCAGCAGCTCTACACCTTTCGGGACAAGGGAGACCGCGACGTCGCCCTGAGGCCGGAGATGACGCCCACCCTGGCGCGGATGGTGGCGGCCCGGGTGCAGGCGCTCAAGAAACCCATCCGCTGGTTCTCGATCCCGCAGCTGTTTCGCTACGAGCGGCAGCAGCGCGGGCGGCTGCGCGAGCACTTTCAGCTGAACATGGACATCATCGGCGAGGCATCGCCCCTGGCTGATGCCGAGCTGATGGCAGCAGCGGTGGACATCATGCGCGCATTCGGCCTGGGACCCACGGATGTGCAGCTGCGCATCTCGGACCGGCGCGTCCTGAAGTCCCTGCTCATGTCCCGGGGAGTGACCGAGGAGCAGCTCCCGGCGGCTTTGGGGGTGATCGATCGCAGCGAGCGTGTGCCGCGGAATGTGCTCGAAGAGATGCTCCGGGAAACGGGGTACGGGAAACGGGAAACGGCAGCCGTCTTCGACGTTGCGGAACTCGACGGCAACGAGGCGATTCAGGCAGCGGGCGCCGCGGCTGAGCCGCTGGGAGAGGCCGTACAATCCCTCGAAGCAATGGGGCTCGGCGCATTCGTCTCGATCGATCTGACGATCGTGCGCGGCCTGGCCTACTACACAGGGATCGTGTTCGAGCTGTTCGACGCCAAGAAGACGCTGCGCGCGATCGCCGGCGGCGGCCGCTACGACGGCCTGCTGGACCTGCCGGCGCTGGGGTTCGGCATGGGCGATGTTGTACTGGGGGAGCTCCTCAAGGAGCGCGGCGTAGCCCCCCCCCCCAAGGCGTCGATCGAGCTCGGCGCCTTTTTAGTCGCGGTCGGGGGCGAGGACATGCCGACGATGCTGCGGCTCGCCCACGCGATGCGGGAGAAGGGAATTGCGGTCGAGTACGGACTGCGGCATGCAGGCGTGCGCAAGCAGCTCGAGCTCGCGTCGGCACGCGGCGCGCCCCGGGCGGTGATCGTCGGACCCGAGGAGCGGAAAGCCGGCGTCGCCGTAGTCCGGGATCTCCGGGCCGGCACCGAGGCCAGGGTACCGATCGACAAGCTGCTCAACGGATATTTCGATTAATGGCCCAAGCTAAACAGATCACACCACGCGCCAAGGACTTCAGCGAGTGGTACGGCGACGTCATTGCTCAGGCCCAGCTGGCGGACTACTCGCCGGTGCGCGGCTGCATGGTGATTCGCCCACACGGCTATCGCATCTGGGAGCTGATGCAGGGCGCCCTGGACGACATGTTCCGCGCGACGGGGCACCGCAACGCGTACTTCCCGCTGTTCATTCCGATGAGCTTCCTCGCCAAGGAAGCCGAGCATGTCGAAGGCTTCGCGAAGGAAGTCGCGGTCGTGACGCACACGCGGCTGCGCGCGACCGGCAAGGAGGGCACGGCCGCCGTCGCGGTCGATCCCAGCTCGGCGCTGGAGGAGCCCCTGGTCGTTCGGCCGACGTCGGAAACGATCATCTACGCGATGTTCGCCAAGTGGATCCAGAGCTACCGCGATTTGCCGCTGCTCCTGAATCAGTGGGCCAACGTCGTACGCTGGGAGCTGCGGACGCGGCTGTTCCTGCGCACCACCGAGTTCCTGTGGCAGGAAGGGCACACGGCCCATGTCGATGAGGCGGACGCCGAGCGCGAGGCGCAAACCATTCTCGGGATCTACCGCCGCTTTGCCGAGCAGTGGATGGCGATGCCCGTGATCACCGGCGTGAAGACGGAGAGCGAGCGGTTCGCCGGTGCGTTACGGACCTATGCCATCGAAGCGCTGATGCAGGACAACAAGGCGTTGCAAGCAGGCACCTCGCACAACCTCGGCCAGAACTTCGCCAAGGCGTTCAGCGTGCAATATCAGACGGCCGCGGGCGGTCTCGCGTACGTCTGGAATACCTCCTGGGGGGTGTCCACGCGGTTGATCGGCGGGCTGATCATGACCCACTCGGACGACAATGGGCTCATCGCGCCACCCAGGCTCGCGCCCGTCCAGGTCGTGATTGTCCCCATTTGGAAGAGTGACGCTGAGCGAGGACAAGTGTCTGGTGTCGGGTCTCAGGTGAAGGCTGATCTCGAGAAGGCCGGGCTGCGTGTCGAGCTGGATGTCAGGGACAGCCTGAAGCCCGGTGCGAAGTACTTCGAATGGGAAGCGCTGGGCGTTCCGGTACGGCTCGAGATCGGACCGAGAGACCTGGCGAGTGGCCAGGCGGTGCTGGCGCGCCGCACCGGCGGGAAGACGCCGACACCTCTGCAAGGCATCGTGGCGGCGGTCACCGCCGCACTGGACGAAATCCAGGCGGCGCTGTTCGCGGCCGCGCGCGAGCGCCGCGAGCAGAATTCGATTCGTGGAGCGACGAAAGCGCAGTTCATCGAGTTCATGAAGGGCAGTGGTGGGTTTGCATACGGCGGGTTCTGCGGCCGGCCGTCCTGCGAGGCGGAGATCAAGCAGCAGACGAACGCCACGATTCGCGTGTTGCCCGACCCCGAGTTCCGCAGCAAGGAGGCCCCGCGCACTTGTATGTGGTGCGGCGCGCCCAGCGTGGCGGAGGCCGTGTGGGCGCAGGCGTACTAGGGTTCGATCCGGGACTGCTGCAGGCGATCGCGGATCGCATCGGGACACCGGCGTACGTGTACAGCACCAATCTGATTCGCGCGCAGTACAACGCGCTCGACGACGCGCTGCACGGCATCCGGCATCGCATCTGCTACTCGGTCAAGGCCAACGGCAACCTCGGCGTGCTGCGGGTGCTCAAGCAGCTGGGCGCCGGCGCCGACATCGTGTCGGTGGGCGAGCTGCGGCGCGCATTGATGGCAAAGTTCGATCCCGATGGGATCGTGTTCTCCGGCGTCGGCAAGACCGCCGCCGAGATCGCGGAAGCGATTCGGGCCGGCGTGGGCTTCATCAATGTCGAATCGACCAGTGAGCTGGACACGCTCACCACCGTCGCGAACGATCTCAAGAAGCCTGCGCGCGTGGGCATTCGGGTGAACCCCGACGTCGCCATCGAGTCGCATCTGTACATGAAGACCGGCGAGAAGACGGCGAAATTCGGCATCCCCTTCGATGAAGTCGTGACCGTCGCCAAGCGCATCGCGGCGGAACCGCGCCTCGTGCTCCGCGGTCTCGCCATGCACATCGGCTCCCAGATTACCGACGTCACGCCCTACCATCGCGGCACGATCAAATTGCTCGAGCTGGTCAGCGCGATGCGCGCGTCGGGCATCAATACGCTGGAGGCACTCGATGTCGGCGGCGGATTGGGCGTGCGCTACCACAACGAGAAGGCGCCCAGCCCCAAGGCGTTCGCCGATGCGGTCGTGCCGGCGGTGAGCGCCGCGGGGCTGGGCCTGCTGTGCGAGCCCGGCCGATACCTGGTGGCGAACGCCGGCGTCCTGCTGACGCGCGTGCTCTATCGCAAGCACGCCGGTGGCAAGGAGTACGTGATCGTGGACGCCGGCATGTCGGATTTCGTGCGGCCCAGCCACTACAACGCGCATCACGAGATCGTTCCGCTGAGAGACGGGAAGCGGCCGGAGGAGGTGGTCAACGTGGTCGGGCCCATCTGCGAGACCGGCGACTTCCTCGCGCTCGACCGCAAGCTCGTCTCGGTCGGCCCCGGCGAGGTCCTCGCCGTGCTCGGCACCGGCGCGTACGGCTTCGTCATGGCCTCGACATACAATCAGCGGCCGCGTGCACCCGAAGTCGTCGTCGACGGCGATCGCTACTACGTCGCGCGGCAACGGGAGACGCTGGACGACCTGGTGCGAGGCGAGACGGCCGAGCCCACCACGTGGTACAAGGCGTGAATCGGATTCTCATCCTCGACTACGGCTCACAATTCACGCAGCTCATTGCGCGCCGCATTCGCGAGGCGCGCGTCTACTGCGAGATCCATCCGGCCTCCAAAGGTTCGGACCTCGCATTCATCCGAACGTTCGATCCGAAAGGGATCATTCTCTCCGGCGGTCCGAATTCCGTGTTTGATGAAGGCGCGCCAACCGCCGATCCTAAGATCCTGGACCTCGGGGCTCCGGTTCTGGGCATTTGCTACGGCATGCAGCTCATCGCCCGGCTCGCGGGAGGCAAGGTGGTGCCCTCCAACGAGCGCGAGTACGGCCGGGCCGAAATCGCGATCCGCGAGAATAAGGGTCTGTTTGCGGGATTCGAGCCGCACGCCACCGCTATCGTCTGGGCGAGCCACGGGGACCGCGTCGAAGAGCCGCCGCCGCACTTCCGCGTGACCGCGACGAGCGCCAATGCACCGGTCGCCGGCATGCAGCACGACCAGAAGCCGATCTATGCGGTGTTGTTTCACCCCGAGGTGGCGCATACGCCGCGCGGCGGGGAGATGCTGCACAACTTCTTGTTCGACATTTGCGGCTGTACTCCGGACTGGACCCCGGGGCATTTCATCGATCACGCAGTGGCACGCATTCGG
>DASZCG010000034.1:0-5476 GCA_035943355.1 Gemmatimonadales bacterium | reverse complement strand
ACGCTCCCCAACGGACTCCACGTCATCTACTCCGAGGATCACTCGACCCCCATCGTGACGGTCGATGTGTGGTACGAGGTGGGGTCGCGCAATGAGCGCGCCGGCCGCTCGGGCTTCGCCCATCTGTTCGAGCACATGATGTTCGAAGGCTCGGCGCACGTGAAAAAATCGGAACACGGGCAGCTGATCGAGCGCGCGGGGGGCACCTACAACGGCAGCACCGCCGAGGATCGCACCAACTACTTCGAAACGGTCCCGTCGAACCGGCTGAACCTGGCGCTGTGGCTCGAGGCCGACCGCATGCGCTCGCTGGCCATCACCGAGGACAACTTCGAGAACCAGCGGCAAGCGGTGAAAGAAGAGCGGCGCCTGCGCGTCGACAATCAACCGTACGCGGCCGCGTTCTCCGACGGCCTGACGTGGCCGTTCGACAGCACGAGCTGCTTCCCGTACGCCCACACCGTCATCGGCTCGATGGCCGATCTCGATGCCGCGAAGGTTCCCGATGTGCAGGCGTTCTTCGATACCTATTACGCGCCCAACAACGCGACGCTCGTGGTCGTCGGCGACTTCAACGCCGGCGAGCTGCGGCGCCTGGTCAATCAGGATTTCGCGGGCGTGCCGAGCCACGCCGCGCCCGAGTCGCCGCGCTGCGCAGCCGCCACCGCCGGCAAGAATCCGGTGCGGCGCGAGGTCCGCGACGCGAAGGCGAACCTCGACCTCGTCATGCGCCTGTACCGGATCCCGGCGCATCGCAGTCCCGATACGCCCGCCCTCGAGGTGCTCAATCTGATCTTGGGCGAGGGAGAGAGCTCCCGGCTGAACGTCGCGGTCGTGCGGCGCGAGAAGGCGGCCGTGGGGACGGGCGCCATCCTGAATCCCTACGGCTCGCGCAATGGGCCGGGCGTCTGGGCGGCGTACGGCATCGTCAATCAGGGTGTGTCCGCGGATCGCCTGGACAGCTTGCTGGCGATCCAGCTGGACAGCATCCGCGAAAATGGGATCACGCCGGCCGAGCTCGAGAAGGCGAAGAACATGCTGCGCGCCGGCTTCATCGCGAACCGTGAGACCACGTTCGGGAAAGCGGAAGAGCTGCACCACTATCGCACGTTTCACGCATCGATCGACGAGATCAACACCGACCTGGATAAGCTCCTCGCCGTGACGAGCGATGACGTGAAACGCGTCGCCAGCACCTATCTCGCCGCCGGCAATCTGACGCGCGTGATCGTGCGCGCCGGCGCAGGTCCGTCGACCGGAGGTCCCCAGTGAGGCCGCAGTTCTGGAGGGTTGCGGCGCTCCTGCTCGTGAGCGCCTCGCTCGCGGCGCAGGAGCCCTTCCCCGCGTCGCCGCCCGTCGCGGCGCGGCTCCGGCCGGTGCAGTTCCCGCCGTTCCGCGAGGTCGCGCTGCCCAACGGCATGACCCTGCTGCTCGTCGAGAATCACGAGCAGCCCACGCTCTCGCTCAGCCTGAGCTTCCGCGCCGGCACGTACTACGATCCCGCCGGTAAGGAGGGACTGTCGGCGATCGTCGCGGAGCTGCTCACGAAGGGGACGCCGACCCGCGACGCCGAACAGCTCGCGGCGGAGATCGAAGGCGTGGGCGGCAGCATCAGCGCCTCGTCGGGCGACGATTTCCTCGCGATTTCGACCGACGGACTCAGCGACCACGCCGATCTCGCGTTCACGCTCCTGGGCGACGTCGCGCGCCGGCCGACTTTCCCCGACCAGGAGCTGGAGCTCGCGCGCACCCGCTTCCTCTCCGCCCTGGCGGTCGAGCTGTCGCAGGCGGAGAACGTTGCATCGCGCGCCTTCCAGCGCGAGGTGTACGGGCGCAATCCGTATGGCCGCACGACGAGCGTCGAGTCGTTCAAGGCGATCACGCGCACCGACGTCGTCAACTTCGCGGCCCGCCGGATCCGGCCGGGTGGCGCACTGCTGGTCGTCGCCGGCGACATCACCCTGCCCAAGGCGCAGGAGCTCGCGACACGCGCGTTCGGAACGTGGAGTGGTGCCGCGGCAGCCGCTCCGGCCGCACCGGCTCCCCCGGCCAAGCGCAGTACCGACATCCTGCTGGTGAATCGACCCGGCTCGGTGCAGGCCAACATCGTGATCGGCAACACGACGTTCCTGCCGACCGATACCGGGTACTATCCCGCGCGTATCGCCACGCACGTGCTGGGCGGCGGCTCGGACTCCCGGCTATTCACGATTCTGCGCGAGCAGAAGAGCTGGACCTATGGCTCGTACGCCGCGCTGCGCCGGTACCGCGGGCTGGGCTACTGGAACGCGACGTTCGAGGGGCGCACCGAAGTCACCGACAGTGCCCTCGCCGAGCTGTTGCACCAGATCGATCGCGTCCGGACGGACCTGATTCCCGACAGCGAGCTCACAGCCGCCAAGGGGTTTCTTGTAGGCTCCTTCCCGCTCACGATCGAGACGCCGCGCCAGATCGCGCAGGTCGTGACGAGCGCGCGACTGCTGGGACTCGGATCGGACTATCTGCAGCGCTATCGCGACCGGCTGGCCGCCGTGAGCGCCACGCGGGCGCGGGCGGCGGCGCAGCGCACCTACAGGCGGAACGCGCTCACGATCGTTGTGGTGGGAGACGCGAAAGCGCTGTATGACAAGTTGAAGGCCATCGCGCCCGTGCGGCTGGTGGACATCGCGGGCAATGCCCTGGATCCTGCCGACCTCAATCCGGCGGCTGTTCCGGCGGTGCTCGACCGCAATCACATCGTCGCCCAGCGCGATAGCTTACAGGCACTCGTCCAGGGCAGCGTGGCGGGGTCACAGGTCTACAGTATCGATGTCGCGGCTGATTCGATCGTGTATACCGAAGTGACCACGATCTCCATGGCCGGGCTGCAGCAGCGCTCGACGGTGGTGCTGAATCCGGATTTGACGATGCGTCGCAGCGACCAGACCGGAACGGTTCAGGGCCAGCAGACCACGACCCACCTCGACTACACTGCGGGGCGCGTGAAGGGCTCGGCGATGGCGCCGCAGCCGACCGGCAGCCCAAAGTCGTTTACGATCGATACCGCGCTCGCGGCGGGCACGATCGACGACAACGCGCTGCAGCTGGCGCTGCTGGCGCTGCCGCTCGAGAAGGGAAAACTTTTCAGTCTCAATGTCTTCTCGTCGGGCGACGGCACCACCAAGGTCGTCAGCGTCAAGGTGGCCGGCGTCGAGCAAGTCCAGGTACCGGCCGGGACCTTCCCTGCCTTCCGGCTGGAGCTGTCGGGCATGCAATTGCCGGTCGTGATGCACGTCTCGCAGCAAGCGCCGCGGCGGCTGATTCGCATCGCGCCGACCGGGGCGCCCCTTGTATTTGAACTTGTGAAATAGGAGGACTCGCATGCGTCAGTTGTCAGCTGTCCTGGGGCTCATATTGCTCATGACCGCGTGCGCGTCGGGTGGAGGCTCCCGGGCCGCCGCTCCCGCGACAGCAGCCGCGCCGAACGCTGCGGCGCAGGACACGAGCGGTGCCGTCGCGACGCCATATCCCTCGACCTACCAGCGGCACCCCAACCCGCCGGTGCTGATCCGCAACGCGACGATCATGACGGCGACCGGCCAGGAGATTCAGGGTGGCTCGATTCTCTTCCGTGACGGCCGGATCGTCGCGGTCGGCACGAACATCCAGGCGCCGAATGACGCCACCATCGTGGATGGCACCGGCAAATGGGTGACCCCGGGCGTCATCGATACCCACTCCCACATCGGCGTCTACGCTGCGCCGGGCACGTTTGCGGAATCGGACGGAAACGAGGCGACGAATCCGGTCACGGCGGAGGTGTGGGCGGAGCATTCGTTCTGGCCGCAGGACCCGCAGATCCCGCTCGCCATCGCCGGTGGCGTGACGACGATTCAGGCGCTGCCCGGATCGGCGAATCTGATTGGCGGGCGCAGCGCCGTGCTCAAGCTCATTCCCGCGCGCTCAGTACAGGAAATGAAGTTTCCCGGCGCGCACTACGGGTTGAAGATGGCGTGCGGTGAAAATCCCAAGCGCGTCTATGGCCAGCGCGGCGGTCCCTCCACGCGCATGGGTAACATGGCCGGCTACCGCGCCGCGTTTATCGCCGCGCAGTCGTACAGGCACAAATGGGATAAATGGAACAAGGACCACCAGGGCGATCCGCCGGATCGCAACCTCCGCAACGAGACCCTGGCCGAGGTGCTGCGTGGCAATATCTACGTGCAGAACCACTGCTATCGCGCCGATGAGATGCTGCAGATGCTGGATCTGGCGCACGAGTTCGGCTTCAAGATCCGCTCCTTCCACCACGCGGTGGAGGCGTACAAGATCGCCGACGTGCTCGCTCGCGAAGGGACGGCGGTATCGATCTGGTCCGATTGGTGGGGCTTTAAGGAGGAAGCGATGGACGGGATCTACGAGAACGCCGCGCTGGTACAGCAGGCCGGCGGGCGCGTCGTGATTCACTCGGATGATCCTGGCGGGATTCAGCGCCTCAACCAGGAAGCGGCGAAGGCGATGTACCATGGCCGGCGCGCCGGCATTCCGATCACACGCGATCAAGCGGTGCGCTGGTTCACGGCGAACCCGGCGTGGGTGCTCGGCCTAGACAGCATCGTGGGCACGCTCGAGCCGGGAAAGATGGCTGACGTCGTGCTCTGGTCGACCGATCCGCTGTCGGTGTACACGCAGGCCGTGCAGGTCTACAACGACGGTTGGCTCGTGTACGACCGCAATGATCCCGCGCATCAGCCAAAGACCGATTTCATGCTGGGGCAACCATGATTGCGTTTCTGCTTGCTCAGACGATCGCCATCACCGGGGGGACCGTCTATCCGGTGTCCGGTCCAAAAATCGACAACGCCACGGTGCTGATTCGCGACGGTCGCATCGCGGCCGTGGGAGCCAACGTGGCCGTGCCGGCGGGCGCCACGCGCATCGATGCGTCCGGGAAGTGGGTCACGCCGGGGTTGATCGACGGCGCGGGGCAGATGGGGCTGCGCGAGATCGGCGCGGTCCAGAACACCAATGAAGCGACGCTGCGCGGCACCGACGTGGCCGCCGCGTTCAACGTGCTCGAAGGCATCAATCCGGCCTCGACGCTCATTCCGGTCAATCGGGTCGAAGGTGTTACCACGACGCTCGCGGTACCCGGCGGCAGCCTGATTTTCGGGCAAGCGGCCTTGATCGATCTCGATGGAGCGACGATCGAGGTGATGCGCGCGAAGTCGCCCGCGGCGATGGTCGCCGATTTGAGCGAAGGGTCGAAGGACGCGGGCGGCGGCTCGCGCGCGGGCGTCGCACAGCGTTTGCGCCGCGTGTTCAACGACGCGCTCGAGTATTCCCGCCGCAAGAACGATTACTCGCGCGCGCAGATCCAGCAGCTCGCTGCGAGCGCGGCCGATCTCGAGGCCCTGCTACCGGTGCTGCGCGGTCAGCTGCCGCTCATCACGATCGCCAACCGGCGCAGCGACATCGAGACCGCGCTGCGGATCGG
>DASZCG010000033.1:0-2433 GCA_035943355.1 Gemmatimonadales bacterium | reverse complement strand
GAGATATGGAAGCCCCGGAACTGGTGCGCTGGGCGGGCCGGCTCGATGCGAACTTTCCCGGCGGCGGGCGCCAGCGCGCCGCCCGCGCCATCGAAGTGGCGCTCCTGACAGGTCGCGCGCTGTCGTGGTGGCAGCGCGAGGCGCGCGCGAGCGGTGTGCTCCGCCCCTGGTACATTCACCTGACCGTTCCACGCGACGTGCTGCATCGTCGTCTCGCCGTGCGGGTGGACCGGATGCTTGTGGCGGGGCTGGTCGCCGAAGTGCGCGGCGCCCTCGATCGAGGGATCACATCCGACGCACCGGGGCTCGACGGAATCGGGTATCGGGAAGTGGTAGCGATGCTGCAAGGCAGCCTGCCGGAGCCGCTGTTGCGCGACGCCATCCTCGCGTCCACCCGGCAGTACGCGAAGCGGCAGGATACCTGGTTTCGTAATCAACTACGGGATGCCCGGGTGTGGACGATCAATGCAACGGACTCCGCCGCGGTTATCGCCGAACGTGTTCTGGAACGGTGGCGCTCGTGAGGATTGGAATAACCTGTTATCCGACGTACGGCGGCTCGGGCGCCGTCGCCACCGAGCTGGGTCTCGAGCTCGCCCGGCGCGGCCATGACATCCACTTCATCTCCTACGCCAGTCCATTTCGCCTGCGCGGGTTCGCCGAGCGCGTCACCTTCCACGAAGTGACGCAGCTCGAGTACCCGCTCTTCGAGCAATCATCGCCGTACGCGCTGGCACTCGCGGTCAAGCAACACGAGGTCGCCAAACGCGAGCAGCTCGATCTGATGCACGCGCATTACGCGATTCCCCATGCCGCGACGGCGTGGCTCGCCCAGCAAATGCTCGAGCACGAAGGGTTGCACCTCAAGATCGTCACCACGCTGCACGGCACCGACATCACCCTCGTCGGTCAGGACCCCTCGTACTACACGCTCACGAAATTCTCCATCGAGCAGTCCGATGCGGTGACGGCCGTGTCCACCTATTTGCGCGACGAGACGTACCGGGCATTCGGCTGTGGCGACTGCGATGTGCGGGTGATTCCCAACTTCGTCTCGAGCGCGGACTATTTTCCGCCGGCGGACGACTCCTATCGCAAGCGTCTCGCGCCAAAGGGCCATCGCGTCCTCGTGCACGTGTCGAACTTCCGGCCGGTGAAGCGCGTCGGCGACGTTGTGAAGATCTTCGCCGGCGTGCGGCAGCAGCTTCCCGCAACGTTGGTCCTCGTGGGCGACGGCCCCGACCGTGATCTCGCCGAGCATGCCGTCGACGGCCTCGGTCTGCGCAAGGACGTGCGATTCTTGGGGAAAGTCGAGAACGTGGGCGACGTGCTGCGAGGGGGCGACTTGTTTCTGCTCCCCTCGGCGACCGAGTCGTTCGGGCTGGCGGCGCTCGAGGCGATGGCGTGCGCCGTGCCGGTGATCGCCAGCGACGCGGGCGGAATCCCCGAGGTGGTGCGCAGCGGCGAAACCGGATACCTGGCCCCGCCCGGCGACGTGGCCACGATGTCGCAGCGCGCGCTGCAGGTGCTGCAGGACGCCGCCGAGCACGAGCGGCTGAAGCGCAACGCCGCCGCCCAGGCGCTCGAGTTCTCCGCTGATCGCGTCGTCCCCCGTTACGAAAAACTGTATGAGGAAGTCCTGGCGTAATGATCCCACCGCTGCTGCGGCTCGTGCGCGGGCCCAACCTGCTGATCGCGGCGGCCGGGGTGTTCGCGGGGGGCTGGATCGCGCTGCGAACGGTCGCCGTTCCGAAAGAGCTCCTGTTCGCCGCACTCTCCGGCGTTGCGATTGGCGCGGTGGGGAATACCTGGAACGACATGCGCGACATCGCGGCAGACCGCGTGAATCGTCCTGAAACACGACCGCTCGCGGCCGGGCAGGTGCGCCGCGGAACCACGGATTTGATCGTCGTGGCCCGGGCACTCCTCGGCATTGCGTTCGCCGGATTGGTGAGTGGCCTGCAAGTGCTTGCCGCCCTTGCCGCCCTTGCCGTCATGTTTCTGTACTCGCCGCTCCTCAAGCCGCTGCCGCTGGTCGGCAACCTCGCGGTCGCCGTCGTCGCCGGATCGCCGCCGTTGTATGGCGCGCTCGCGGTTTGGGCGCCCGCGGCCGGAGCCGTGCCGTGGGTGCTGGCCGCGTGGCTGCACTTTGTCCGGGAAGTCGTCAAGGATGTGCAGGACGAACCCGGCGATCGCGCGATCGGCCGCCGCACGCTGCCCATCGTCGTGGGGCGCCGGCCCGCACTCGTCGTCGCGGCTGGCGCCGGCCTGCTCTTCATTCCGGCGAGTCTGCTGCTGCCGCGGAATGCCGGGTACGGGGGCGCGTATTTTCTGATCGCGTTGCTCGCACAAATGGCGGTGCTCATCGCAGCGACGTGGATGCTGCTCGGCCGGGTGGAGCGCGTGAGCGCCCTCCTCAAGGCCGCCATGGTC
>DASZCG010000032.1:0-7599 GCA_035943355.1 Gemmatimonadales bacterium | reverse complement strand
GCCTACGGCGATTTCAAGCGTCTGGAGATTGCGCGCGCGCTCGCCAGTGAGCCAAAGGTGCTGCTGCTCGATGAGCCAGCGGCCGGCTGCAATCCAGTGGAGACAAGAGAAATCGAAGATATCATCCGCGGCTTCGCCGGGGACGGGATCACGGTTGTGCTGGTCGAGCACGACATGCGGCTGGTCATGAACGTCTCCGACCGCATCCATGTCCTTGCCAACGGCCGCACACTTGCCGAAGGCACCGCAGCCGAGGTGCGCACGAACCCGGCAGTAATTGAAGCCTATCTCGGCGTTCACAAAGCACGGGAGCCTGCAGGTGTTGTCGGTTGAGAATCTCAGGAGCGGCTACGGCCGCATCGAGGCGCTGCATGGCGTCTCGATCGAGGTTGCGGCCGGCGAGATCGTGACGCTGGTCGGCGCAAACGGCGCCGGCAAGACGACGCTCTTGCGCGCCGTTTCTGGCATTCAGCCGATCTCGGCAGGCCACATCCGCTTCGAGGGCCGCTCGATTGAGGGCATTCCAGCACACGCACGTATCGCACTCGGGATCGCGCAGGTTCCTGAAGGCCGACAGGTGTTCGCGCCGCTTTCGGTCGAAGACAACCTTAAGCTCGGTGCCTGGATCCGGCGCACCGACAACCTCGGTACCGACATTCACCGCGTCTATGAGCTGTTCCCGATGCTTGCCGAATTGCGGCACGCCACCGCCGGTGCGTTGTCCGGCGGCCAGCAGCAGCTGCTGGCGATCGGCCGCGCTCTTATGGCGAAGCCGCGTCTGCTTCTGCTCGACGAACCCTCAATGGGGCTTGCGCCCATTCTGGTCGACCAGATCCTCAATGTCGTGCTGGACCTCAAACGCAACGGTTTGACCTTGCTGCTGGTCGAGCAGAATGCCAGCGCTGCGCTCGCCATCGCCGACCGCGGCTACGTGCTCGAGACAGGCACGATCACGGCGAGCGGAGCGGCGGCGGACATTCAGAGCGACAAACGCGTCCGCGAGGCTTATCTCGGCGTGTGAAGGCGAGGCTCGGCCGGATTGACCTTAATCAATTTGTCGTGGTGGCTATGGAATAGATTGCGTTCAGAGAGGCGGCGATGAAAGTCAGCCTGCAACCTGGAGTGTCGAAGCTGCGCCGCATCGTCGTGGACCGCGACCGCACCACCAGCTTCATGGGAGAGCAGGGCCGAGTTTATGCGACCCCTGAACTGTGCCGCGACATTGAATCCACTTGCCGCGAAGCATTGGTCGACCACGCGGAAGCCGGGGAAGATTCGGTTGGGATCGAGATCATGGTGCGGCATACGGCACCGACGCTGCCAGGCATGGAGGTCGAGATCACTGCCACGGTCACTGCGGTAGAGGGTCGCAAGGTCAGTTTTGACGTCGTCGCCAAAGACGAGCTCGAACCGATAGGTGAAGGCAAGCACACTCGTTTCATTGTCGATCTGGCAAAAACCTACGAACGCCTGAGAGCGAAGGCGGCCAAACACGCCGCGCGCTCCGGATGAAGTCGGAGCATCATGTCTCCCACCGGGCCTGGAATCGAACGCACCGTCTCGAGCTATTGCTACCAATGCGTGGCCGGACCCGATTTGTTGACTGTGCGCATCCAAGACGGAGTGGCGACCGAAATCAATCCGAACTTCGATGCTGCAAAAATCCATCCGGCCGGCGGTAAGGTCTGCGTCAAGGCCTTCGGGTTGGTGCAGAAGGCGTATCATCCCGACCGCGTCCTTCATCCGATGAAGCGGACCAATCCAAAGAAGGGTCGCGGCGAAGACCCGGGCTTCGTCCGGGTGTCTTGGGATGAGGCGCTCGATCTCGTCGCCTCTAAACTCAATGCTGCGCGCGACAAGGGCCTGCTCGACGACGCCGGATATCCGCGGCTCGCCGCGAGCTTCGGCGGCGGCGGCACGCCGACCGCCTATATGGGGACGCTGCCGGCCTTCCTTGCCGCATGGGGCCCGGTGGACATGAGCTTCGGCTCTGGCCAAGGCGTGAAATGCTACCACTCGGAACATCTTTACGGCGAGCTGTGGCATCGCGCCTTCACCGTCTCGCCGGATACGCCACTGTGCGAATATCTCGTTTCCTTCGGCGCCAATGTCGAGGCGTCTGGCGGCGTTTGTGGCGTCAAGCGCCATGCCGATGCCCGCAAGCGCGGCATGAAGCGTGTGCAGATCGAACCGCACCTGTCGATCACCGGTGCCTGCTCGGCAGAATGGATTCCGATCAAGCCAAAGACCGACGCGGCCTTTCTCTTTGCGATGATCCACGTACTGCTGCACGAGCATCCGCGCGCGCGGCTCGACCTCGCGTTTCTCAAGCACCGCACCTCGTCGCCTTATTTGATCGGTCCCGACGGCTTCTTCTTGCGCGACATCGACAGCCGAAAGCCGCTCATCTTCGACCAGCGCAGCGCCCGCGCAGTCGTCTTCGACGCCACCGACGTTGAACCGGCGCTGGAGGGAGAATTCGACGTTGACGGCATTGAGGTCGGCGCCGATGACGAAGCCACGATCCGCCGCGCCTGCAAGGTAAGCCCGGCCTTTGCCCACCTCGTCGCTTTTGCGAAGGACTATTCGCCAGAATGGGCGGCATCGATCTGCGACGTTCCGGCAGCCGCCATCCGCCGCGTTGCCAACGAGTTCCTCGCCCATGCCCATGTCAGCGAGACGATCGAGATTGAAGGGGTGACGCTGCCCTACCGGCCGGTTGCAATCGCGCTTGGCAAAACTGTGAACAATGGCTGGGGCGGCTACGAGTGTTGCTGGGCACGGACGCTGTTGCCCTGCCTCGTCGGCGCTCTGGAAGTTCCAGGCGGCACGCTCGGTACCACTGTTCGCCTCAACCGTCCGGCCGACAATCGCTGGTCGAGCGTGACACCAGGCCCCGACGGTTTCATGCACTATCCAATGAACTCTACCGCCAAGGACGAATGGACTGGGCGCCCGTCGGTGCGCAGCGCCCATCGCACGCTGGTGCCGCTTGTCGCCAATTCGGCCTGGAGCCAGGCGCTCGGTCCCACGCACCTTGCCTGGATGATGCAGGCCGAGGATTTCGACAAGTTTCCCCACGCGACGGCGCCCGAGGTCTGGCTGGTCTACCGCACCAACCCGGCGATCTCGTTCTGGGATACCAAGGCAGTCGGCGAGGCGATGGCGAAGTTTCCGTTCACCGTCTGCTTCGCCTTCACGCACGACGAAACCAATCACATGGCCGACGTGCTGTTGCCGGACTGCACTGACCTCGAAGGGCTGCAGCTCCTGCGCATCGGCGGTACGAAATATGTGGAGCAGTTCTGGGACTATCAGGGCTTTGCGCTGCGCGACCCCGCCGTCCCGCCGCAGGGCGAAGCACGCGACTTCACCTGGATTTCGACGGAACTCGCCAAGCGCACGGGTCTCCTCGCCGAATACAACGTGGCAATCAATCGTGGCGCCGCCGGCGTAAAATTGTCCGGGTCGAACTATGACTTCTCGCTCGATCCAGCCAAGGTGCACGACGTTGAGAGCATCTGGGACGCCACGTGCCGCGCGGCGAGTGCCGAAGTAACCGATGGGAGCGAGACGCAAGGACTCGACTGGTTCCGCCAACACGGCTTCCGCGTGAAACCGTTCTCGCGGTTGCAGTGGTACCTCTATCCCAAGCTGGTCGAAACTGGCCTGCGGTTCGAGCAGCCCTATCAGGAACGGCTGTTCCGCATCGGCCAGGAGCTCAAACGGCGCCTGCACGAGCAGGACATCCATTGGTGGGACCGCCAGCTCGAGGAATACGAGCCGCTGCCGCATTGGCACGACCTGGGTGCATTGTGGGAAGGCGCGCTCGCCAAGCACTACAACGTGCGCATCGAGGACTATCCGTACTGGCTCGTGACGGCACGCAGCATGCAATATTCCTGGGGCGGCAATGTCGGCATCCAGCTGATCAAAGAGGTGGCCGACAATGTGGCCGGTCACGGCAGTGTCGTCATGAATTGCGCGACTGGCGAACAGCTCGGCGTCGCCGACGGCGATCTGGTCGAGGTACGCTCGGCGCTCAATGGCACGCAGGGCCGCGTCATGCTGTGCGAAGGAATTCGCCCCGACACATTGCTGATGATCGGCCAGTTCGACCATTGGGCGACGCCCTACGCCAAGGATTTCCACGCCCCGAGCATGAATGCGCTGATGCCGATGCTGCTCGAATTGACCGATGCGACCGGCTCCAGCGCCGATCTCGTCAAGGTCAAGGTAACGCGGCTCGGAGGCGCGTCATGACGCGCTGGACGATGGTGGCCGATCTCGAGCGCTGCGTCGGCTGCCAGACCTGCACGGCAGCCTGCCGGCATGCCAACGCCACCTCACCGGCCGTGCAATGGCGCAAGGTGCTCGACGTCGAGGCCGGCTCATTTCCCAACGTGAGCCGCACCTTCGTTCCGGTCGGCTGCCAGCATTGCGCCGACCCGCCGTGCGTGCATGTCTGTCCGACGACGGCGACGCGTCAGCGCAGCGACGGCATCGTCACCATCGACTACGAGCTCTGCATTGGCTGCGCCTATTGCGAGGTCGCCTGTCCATACCAGGCCCGGTTCCTCGTGGACGCGCCGCATTTCGCTTACGGCGCGGCGATGCAAAACGAGATCGAGCGCGAAGACCCCGCCCGCCTCGGCGTGGCGCAAAAATGTACGTTCTGCTCGGACCGCGTCGACTTCGGCCTCGAAAACGGCTTGACGCCGGGGCTCGAGCCGCGTGCGACGCCGGCCTGCGTTAATTCCTGCATCGCCGACGCGCTGCACTTTGGCGATATCGACGATCCAAACAGCAACGTCTCCCGGCTGTTGCGCGAGCAGAAGCACTTTCGCATGCACAATGAGCTCGGCACCGAGCCGAGCTTTTTTTACCTCTATGCCAAAGCAGGTGATACCGAGTCGCCTACGGCTACCGCATCGGCGCTACCCGCAGAACAACAGGCGGAAAAAATCCGCACCCGCGGCGTCGAGCCCTGGCACCAGCCGCACTGGAACTGGAAGGCGGCCGGCAATTTTCTGTGCGGCGGTGCCGGGACTGGGCTGTTCGCCGTTACGGCAGTCGCGGGCCTTGACGGCGTATCCTTTGCCGTACCCGCTCTGATAGCGTTGGCCCTGGTCGCATTCGGACTGTTTCTGTTGATCTTCAAGATCGGTCGACCCCTGCGCTCCATCTACGTTCTGCGACAACCGCAGCGATCGTGGATGAGCCGCGAGTCCTGGGTCGCCGCCATTTTCTTGCCGCTCGCGGTTCTCGCCGTCTGGTCCGAGAACGGCGCTCTTATCGGCATTGCCGCCGTTTTTGGACTCTTATTCCTCTATTGCCAGGGCATGATCCTCAAGGAAGCAATGGGGATCCCCGCCTGGCGCACGCCGCCGATCGTACCGCTTATCGCCGTGACGGGCCTCACCGAGGGCGCCGGCCTGTTTCTCGCCATGTTGCCGTTGCTACCAGAACTGAGGCCGGTCACGCCGGCGGTTGCGGCCGCGACGCTTGTGCTTGTTGCCGCGCGCGGCCTCGCCTGGCTGACTTATTCAACCGGCCTGCGGAATGCGGGCGCACCGACCCGCACGTTTGAAGTCCTTAACGCCTACCGGCCGTGGTTCCTTGCTTTTGGACTTGTGATCCCGGCCATCGCCATCATGTTTGGGTTCGTTGTCACAACGATCCCTACCCTATTGTTTGCACTCGGCGGCTTCTCCGCGTTCGCCGCCGGCTGGGCCTTGAAATTCATTCTCGTCACGCGCGCCGGATACAATCAGGGCTTCGCGCTCAATCATACCCCCGTGCGCGGCTCCGGCACCGCGGGTCCGCCGGTCAAGCCGGGATGGATTTTGCCATGACGGCACGAACCGCGAGTCGCGACACCGTGACGTTCATGCTCGATCGCGCCTCCGAATGCATGCCCCGCGTCGAGCTTGCGGCCTTGCAGCTCAATCGTCTGAAGAAAACCCTCGAACGGGCCTATGCCAAGGTCCCCCACTTTCGCCGAAAATTCGATGCGGCGGGTGTCAAGCCGGAGCATTTGACGTCGCTCGACGATCTCGTGCGCTTCCCCTTCACGCTGAAAACCGACCTGCGCGACAACTATCCGTTCGGCATGTTCGCGGTGCCGCGCGAAAAGGTGCTGCGGCTGCATGCGTCCTCCGGGACAACCGGTCGGCCGACGGTCGTCGGCTACACCCAAGCCGATCTCGATTTGTGGTCAGACCTGATGGCGCGATCGCTGTCATGCGCTGGCGCCCGGCCGGGCGACATCGTCCACAATGCATATGGCTACGGCCTGTTCACCGGCGGGCTCGGCGCGCATTACGGCGCCGAGCGGCTAGGCTGCACCGTCGTGCCAGTCTCGGGCGGCGGCACTGAACGTCAGGTTACGCTGCTGCGGGATTTCGGCGCCGACGTCCTATGCGCGACGCCGTCCTATGCGCTTAACATCGCCGAGGTTGCTGACGCGATGGGCCTCGACGTGCGCGAGCTACCGGTCCGTTGCGGCATCTTCGGGGCCGAGCCGTGGAGCGAAGCCTTGCGCAGCGACCTCGAGACTCGCTTCGGCATCAAGGCAATCGATATTTACGGATTGTCGGAGATTCTCGGACCGGGCGTTGCTTGTGAGTGCGACGCGGGGCAGAACGGCCTGCACGGCTGGGAGGACCATTTCCTGTTCGAAATCGTCGATCCAAAGACGCTCCAACGGCTTCCGATCGGCGAGCCCGGCGAGCTCGTGATCACGACGCTGAGCAAGGAGGCGCTGCCGATGATCCGCTATCGCACGCGTGACATCACGACGCTGACCAACGAGCCCTGCGTCTGTGGGCGGACGCATACGCGCATCATGCGAGTCACAGGGCGCGACGACGACATGCTCATCATTCGCGGCGTCAATATCTTCCCTTCGCAGATCGAGGCGTTTCTCGTCGGCTTTCCCGACCTCGCGCCGCATTACCAAATCCTGCTGACGCGCGACGGCCCACTCGACGCCATGACCGTCGAGGTCGAGCTCGTCGTCGATGCGCCGTCGGACGAACACTTCCTCGCGAAGAAAGCAGACGAAATTCGCCAGCACTTGAAATCGATGATCGGCGTGACCTGCACGGTTGCTGTAAAGAAGTCAGGCGCGGTACCGCGCTCGCAGGGCAAGGCTGTGCGGGTCAAGGATCTACGCAAAACAACGAACTGATCGAAGAAAAAGTGCGCAAAACCCGCGACATTGACGTTTCTAGGATTGGTGCAAATATATTGCCGTTACTTCTTGAACAGATATCCGAATTTCTGTAGTGCAACGCTCCGCTCTTCCGGTGACGAGGCATTGACGGCGGGGAATTTTCCGCGCGTTATGCGTCCGCCTGGTGGCTAGACTTCATGGTCGCTGTCTGGATTCCATTCGCGCTAATGGTCTATGTGCTCGAACCGCTCGTGATTCATCGTCTCTTTCATCAATTTGCTCTGCGCAATAAGGATCGCACTACCAAAGGGCCGCGGCAGAACCTCATTAGCGAGAGTGTACATCAGACTGAAAAGTCAAATTCACGGGCTAAACGGCGGCTTCTATTTGGTACTCCCGCTACTTAAGCTCATATCCAGCGC
>DASZCG010000031.1:0-2722 GCA_035943355.1 Gemmatimonadales bacterium | reverse complement strand
TGCAGGGGCTGCCGATCCTCAAACCGCCCTACAGCAAGATCGTCGCGCTCGACCTCAACACCGGCGAATACGCGTGGAGCGTGCCCCTCGGCACCACGCCCAAGAGCGTGTCCGAGCATGCGGCGCTCAAGGGCAAGAGCATCCCCAACACCGGCGGCATCGGCCTGCACGCGACGCTGCTCGTCACCAAGACGCTGCTGATCGCGGGCGAAGGCTGGAACGGCGAGCGTGTCATGCGCGCCTACGACAAAAAGACCGGCGCAGTGCTCGGCGAGGTCGCCATCCCTGGCATGATGGGCAGCATGCCGATGACCTATATGCAGGGCGGCAAGCAGTATCTCGCCTTCACGGTCGGCACGCGCACGGAGACGGCGGAGCTGGTGGCGTTTGCGTTGGAGAAGTGAGCATGGTCGCGTCGCCGCCTGTAGCCCATGTAGGGTGGGCAAAGGGTGCGCCAGTAAGCTGGCGCGATCAGCTGGTGAAAGTCCAGCCCAGGTAAGGCGTAGCGAGCCGCCTGGAGGCGAGTGTTGCGCATCGGCAGCGATGCCGCTGCGAAGCGTACACAGCTGTCGCGTGGGGTGTGTGATTGAGCCCCGAAATACCCTTATCGCGGGGGCGGAGGCTTTCCTTTGAGCCGAACGCAAGATGAGCAGGACCGTTCTGCGAGGACCTGCCACCCGGCCGGGGTCGAAGAGCACATCACGCGCGAAAGGATCGCGTCGGAACCTGGGAGGTCCCGTGTCTGGCCGCCGCGGAGGTGTGAGAGTCGGGCGGTCCGTGTCGGGAAGGCGAGGAGCCGAAGCCGATGATGCACGGACATGGGAAGTCGGACGAGGCCATAGTAGCTGCGAAGTCGGGGAACGCGGCGGAGCGATCCGCCGCGGAGCCGGTGGAGCGAAGGGCCGAGGCCGAGGGGAATGCGGGCCAGCAAAGCACGTCCCGGGCACAGAGCCGGGGAGGCGTGTCACAGGCGCTGGAGCGCATACGGCAAGCAGCAAGGGAAAGGAAGAAGGAGAAGTTCACCTCACTCCTCCACCATATCGACCCCGACCTTCTCGAAGAGGCGTTCTACGAGCTCAAGGAGAACGCCGCGCCGGGTGTGGACGGGCAGACATGGAACGACTACGAGCAAGATCTCAAGCGCAAGCTTGCGGATTTGCATGCGCGAGTCCATCGGGGAGCGTACCGGGCACTGCCGTCACGGCGCGTCTACATAGCCAAGCCGGATGGGGGTCAGCGCCCGCTCGCGGTCGCCGCGATCGAGGACAAGATTGTCCAACGCGCGGTGGTCGCGGTGCTGAACGCGATCTACGAGGAGGACTTCCTCGGGTTCTCGTACGGGTTCCGGCCCGGCCGCGGCGCGCACGACGCGATGGACGCGTTGGTGGTTGCGATCGAAAGCCGGCGGGTGAACTTCATACTGGACGCCGACATCCGATCGTTCTTCGACACGGTGAGCAAAGAGTGGCTCGTCCGCTTCCTGGAGCATCGGATCGGCGACCGGCGCATGCTCCATCTGATCCAGAAATGGCTCAAGATGGGTGTCCTGGAAGATGGCGAGGTGAGGGTCAGTGACAGGGGAACGGCACAGGGCGCGGTGATCTCGCCGCTGCTTGCCAACATCTACCTGCACTATGTCTTCGACCTCTGGGCTGAGTGCTGGCGACGGCACGAGGCCACCGGCGACATGATCATCGTGCGGTACGCCGACGACTTCGTCGTCGGCTTCCAACACGAGGCTGACGCCCGGCGCTTCCTGGACGAGATGCGCCGTCGGATGGAGGAGTTCGCGCTGTCACTGCATCCTGAGAAGACCCGGCTGATCGAGTTCGGGCGCTTCGCGGCGGCAAACCGCAAGCGACGCGGGCTCGGCAAACCGGAGACCTTCAACTTCCTGGGCTTCACGTTCATCTGCGGAAAGTCGCGACGAGGCAAGTTCCTCATCAAACGCAAGTCACGCCGCGACCGCATGCAGGCGAAGCTCAAGGAGATCAAGCAGGCACTGCGACGGCGCATGCATCAGCCGATTCCCATCCAAGGAAAATGGTTGATGCAGGTGGTCCGCGGCTACTTCAACTACCACGCAGTGCCGACGAACCGGCGCGCACTGGTGGTGTTCCGCGACGAGGTCCTCCGGCGATGGCGGCGGGCGCTCAGCCGCCGCAGCCAAAAGGGTGCTCTCACGTGGGAACGGATGAGGTCGATTGCCAAGGACTGGCTCCCCACCCCGGAAATCCTTCAACCTTGGCCCAGGAAGCGCTTTGCCGTCACACACCCGAGGTGGGAGCCGTATGCGGGAAAGCCGCACGTACGGTTCTGTGCGGGGGGCGCTCAGCAATGAGCGTCCCTACCGCGACCACCCTGATAGTCCGCGGTGATGCGCGCTGCCAGATCGCCCTTTGATAAAGCGCTGAACATGCGCACCACATCATCGAATGCCTTCCCGAGGTTGGCGCACATGGTATTGAGCGCATGCGCCAGATTGCGGATGACGCCATCCTTGCCTTCAAGCGCGACGCGCTGAGAAAAGTCTCCCGCCAGCGCCGCCTTGACGATGCCGCCGACGGCTGCGTCGAACTCGTTCATGAGCTTGCTGGTGGCAGCTTCCCGCACGGCCTCGGCCTGCAGCTTCTGGTCTCTGGCTTGCGACTCCAAACTGTTCCGTTCGATCGCGCTGTCTCGGAACACGAGCACCGCCTTTGCCATGGCGCCGAGCTCATCG
>DASZCG010000030.1:0-2085 GCA_035943355.1 Gemmatimonadales bacterium | reverse complement strand
CGCCCTGCGATGTCGTCGCGGGACGGGGCGACCACCGCTGCAGCAGCGGCAGATACGGATTGGTCCCGCCCTGGAAGGGGTAGGGATCGCCCGGTTTGATGTTGGGATCGTTGTGGTCGGCGTTGACCAGCTGCGCGCGCTGGCGTGCATACTCTTTGGACAAGAGCCCGCGCATCGGCTCCTCGGGAGGAAACGCCGGATCGCCGTAGTAGAAATCGCGATCGGCGAACGCCAGACTCATCGTCTGATACAGCGTGTGGATGTAACGCGTGCTGTTGTAGCCCATCGCCTTGAGGTCGAAGCCTTCGAGGATATTCAGCGCCTGTAGCATCGCGGGTCCCTGCGACCACTGCGGCAGCTTGTAGACGTCGATGCCGCGATACTGTGTCATTAGTGGCTCTTCTGTTTTGACGCGCCAGTTGGCCAGATCCGCGAGCGTGATGAGCCCACCCTCCTCCTGCACGCCGCGGACGAATTCCTGCGCGATGTCGCCGCGATAAAACCGCTCGTACGCGGCCATGATGGCGTCGTGCCGGTTCTTGCCTTGGCGGAGCGCCTGCTGCTCGGCCTCCACGAGCTTGCGCAACGTTGCTGCCAGATCGGGCTGACGAAAGATCTCACCGGCTTCCGGCGCCTCGCGGGCTTCGCCGGCGTGCGGCAGCATGACGGCGCGCGAATAGCGCCACTGCTTCAGCCACGCCTTGTTCCGCTCGATCGAGTTGGCGGTCTCTGCTTCGATCGGATAGCCATCCGCCATGCTGATCGCCGGCTCCAGCACCTCGCGCAGGCTCAACTTGCCGTACTCGGCGAGCATCACCATCAGACCGCCTGGTGTCCCCGGTGTAATGGCGGCCAGCGGACCGTACTCGGGTGGATATCGCATCCCTTTCGATTGGTAGAAAGCCACCGTTGCCCCCGTCGGCGCCACGCCGAGCGCGTTGATGGCAATGACCTTTTTCGTACGCGGATTGTAGATCAGTGCTTGCGTCTCGCCGCCCCATGACAGCACGTCCCACATCGTCGTCACGGCTGCGAGCATGGCGCACGTCGCATCCACGGCATTGCCGCCCTTCTGGAACATCATCGCGCCGGCTTCGGCGCCGAGCGGCTTGCCGGTGATGGCGACCCAATACCGGCCGTGCAGCGCCGGCTTCTGAGTGCGTTGCGCCGAGAGACCTACGGGAAGAACGACAAGCGCGACAAGCAGGCAGCGACGGACGGCCATCGGTGCTCCGAGAGGAGATCGTCTGGAAGCTATCTTAGGCCGATGCGCATGGCCATCGTTCCAGGAACCCGCTCGGGGCGGATTCGCATGCTCGCGATCGCCAGCATCCTGCCGCTGCTGTTTCTGTTCATCTGGATCTTTACGGTGAAGATGCCGGGACCGGCCTTCCGTGGCTCCCTGCCGCCGCTCACTCCCGAGCAGCAGCGGCTACGCGCCGGCCTGCAACAGCATGTGACTATCCTGGCCCGCGACATCGGCGTGCGCAGCGACCAGACCTACCACAACGTGGAGCGTGCGGCGAGCTACATCGAAAGCACGCTGACAGCGCTCGGCTATCAGGTCGTGCCGCAGGAGTACAGCGCGCGGGGGTTGGTCTGGCGCAACCTCGAGGCCACACTGAGAGGAACAAACCGCTTCCAGCAAGTCGTCGTGATCGGCGCCCACTACGATAGCGCTGAGGAAGCGCCGGGGGCGGACGACAACGCCAGCGGTGTGGCCGGCGTGCTCGAGCTGGCCCGGTTCTTTGCCGGCTCACCGCAGGCGCGAACCATACGGTTCGTGTTCTTCCCGAATGAAGAGCCGCCCTCGTTCCCGACCGCGGCGATGGGCAGCAGGCACTACGCCACAGACGCGCGGAAGCGGAGCGATCAGATCGTCGCGATGATGTCGATCGAATCGATTGGCTACTACGACACGGAGAAAGGCAGCCAGCGCTACCCGTTCCCGCTGAACCTCGCGTACCCCGATGTCGGGGACTTCATCGGGTTTGTGTCGAACCTCAAATCGCGTCCCCTGCTCCACCGCGCGATCGGTGCGTTCCGCGCGCACACCGCGTTCCCGACGCAAGGCGCCGCGGCGCC
>DASZCG010000029.1:0-4397 GCA_035943355.1 Gemmatimonadales bacterium | reverse complement strand
CTACGGAGAGGGTGGCTACACGGGAACCGTTATTCGTGCTGCGCACCTCGGGATCGGCCCCAAGATTCCCGATGAGCTGGACCTTGTTGAGACTGCGGCTCACAACGACCTCCGACGATTAAGCGGGTTGGGCCCAAGGGTGCCTCACACTATATAAATCGCAAGTCATTCTGTCAACCAAAGATACGCCACTTGTATCAAAGTTATGCATCATGTCTTAGAACGATGGCGTCCTCCACCGGCCGCCGGTAGTACGCCTTCCGGCGGCCCACCTCCCTGAACCCCTGCGCGGCATACAAGGCGCGAGCGGAGGCATTCGACTCCCGCACTTCGAGGTAGACCTGGCTGACCTCCCGGTCCATCAGCACGCCGAGGATGGTCTCGACGAGCGCGCGACCGAGACCGATGCGCCGGCTCCCGGGGGCCACCGCGAGGTTCAGGATCTCGCCCTCATCCGCGGCGTCGAGCGCGACGACGTAGCCACCCACCTTGCCGGCGACTTCGGCGACGAGGAACACCGCCTCCGCTGTGACGCAGTCGCGGAAATCCTGCGTGGACCAGGGGTCGGCAAAGACGTCCTGTTCAATCGCATGGACAGCCGGGACGTCGCCGAGTCTAGCGGGACGAATGTGGAAGGGGGCGGCCGTGGCGGCTCTCCCATTTGACCTGTGCTTCGGCTGGGCGCCCGTACGTCGGCTCCGCGATACTCGCGTCAATCGGGCTGCGCGCGCCGTCGTACGCAAGGAGGGCAAGCAACGATCCGGCGAGGGGCGGGAGTGTTTCGAGGCCGGCTGGCGCGCGTCCGGTCCACGCCACCACCTGTTCGCGATAGCGCTCCGCGCCGTCCCCCACTGCGAGATCGGGTGTTCGCCGAGCGCGCGCTGCGAGCGTCGGGATTGTAAACAACCCTGGCGCGACCAGTGTCTTCACCTGATCGTGGTCAAACGCGTAGATCGCCCCGAACACCTGCCCGCGTAACGCGTCAAAGCACGCTGCCACCGTCTCCACGCCGGTCGCGTGGGCGGCACCCAGCAACGACGGAATCGCGACCAGGGGAAGCTGACGCTCCTGCACGAGGCCCTTCGCTGCTGCCCACCCGATACGCAGACCGGTGAAGCTGCCGGGTCCATCGCCGACTATGACCCCGCCGAGTTGATCGAGCCGCAGGTGGGCGCGCTCCAAGACCTGATGCACGAGAGGCAGGATTTGCGCAGCATGTTGGCGTGCGCCGCGGATCGAGTGTGCGACCGTACGCTCGGCCGTGCCGACCGCCGCACTCGCGATGTCCGTCGCGGTGTCGATGGCGAGCCAGTTTGCGTTCACGCCGTCGTCAGCTCCTCGACGACGCGCCGCGCGTCATCACTGTCGTACGACAGCCGGAAATGCCGGTCGAGCGGCGGCGCCCACGACGCCGCCCGCTCGGGCCATTCGATCAGGATGATGGCGCGCTCGCGAACCATGTCGTCGAAGCCGAGATCGCGCGCTTCATCGGGGGAACGCAGGCGGTAACAATCCACGTGGTACACCGGTGTCGCACCCGCATGGTAGTGATGCACGAGCGCGTAGGTGGGGCTCGTGGCGCGCGATCGCGCGCCCAGGCCGCGGCAGATTGCCTGGACGAGCGTGGTCTTTCCCGTCCCGAGCTCTCCCGACAGCCCAATCACGGCGGGCGCGGGGAGCTGGGCGCCGAGCTCCTCACCGAACCGGCTGAGCTCGTTCGCGGACAGGCGCATCGGCTTTGAGCTCGAGCAGCTGATCGCGCAGCACGGCGGCCAGCTCGAAATCCAGCTCCTCGGCCGCGGTCTGCATCTGCTGCTCGAGCAGCCGGATCAGCGCGTCCCGCTCGCGCGCGTCGGCTGGTCGGCGCACGGCGCTGGTCGCCGGCCGGCCGACGCGGGCGTCGGCGACGCGCGTAACGAAGCGGATGTCCCCCACCGATTTCACGATCGACCGTGGCGTGATGCCATGCTCGGCGTTGTGAGCGACCTGCGCCGCGCGCCGCCGGTTCATCTCGCTCAGGGCGCGCTCCATCGAGCCGGTGATGCGGTCGGCATACAGGATGGCTCTGCCGCTCAGGTTCCGGGCCGCCCGCCCCACCGTTTGAATGAGCGAGCGGTCCGAGCGCAGGAACCCTTCCTGGTCGGCGTCCAGCACCGCGACGAGCGACACCTCCGGGAGATCGAGCCCCTCGCGCAGCAGGTTGATTCCGACGAGCACGTCGAACTCGCCGAGCCGGAGGCCGCGGATGATTTCGACGCGCTCGATCGCGTCGATCTCGGAGTGCAGATACCGCACCCGCACGCCGTGCTGCTGCAGATAATCCGTGAGATCCTCGGCCATGCGCTTGGTGAGGGTGGTGACCAGCACGCGTTCGTTCTTCTTCTCGCGCTGGCGAATCTCGTTCAGGAGATCGTCCACCTGGCCGGCGACGGGCCGGATTTCGACCTCGGGATCCACGAGGCCCGTTGGCCGGATGATCTGCTCGACGATGACGCCCTGCGAAAGGCGCAGCTCATCCGCGCCCGGTGTGGCGGAGACGAAGACGATCCGCGGGACGAGGCCCATGAATTCGTCATAGCGCAGCGGCCGGTTGTCGAGCGCCGAAGGCAGCCGGAAGCCGTAGTCCACGAGGGTCTGCTTGCGCGAGCGGTCCCCCTCGTACATAGCGCCGAGCTGCGGCAGCGTCTGGTGCGACTCGTCGAGGATGCACAGGTAATCGTCGGGGAAGTAGTCGAGCAGGCAGGCCGGGCGCTCGCCCGGCTGCCGACCGCTGAAGTGCCGCGAGTAGTTCTCGATCCCCGCGCAGCGGCCCACCTCGAGCAGCATGTCGATGTCGAACTGCGTGCGCGACTCGAGGCGCTGCGCCTCGAGCAGCTTGTTCTGCTGGCGCAGCTCCGCGAGGCGCAGGCGCAGCTCGTCCCGGATCGATTTCACGGCGCGCTCGATCGTCGGCCGCTGCGTGACGAAGTGCGTCGCCGGGTAGACCGCGCAGCGCTCCAGCTCCACGATCACGTTCCCCGTGAGGGGATCGATCTTCGCGATGCGCTCGATGGCGTCGCCCCAGAACTCCACGCGCACGGCCTGCTCGTCGTACGCCGGGAAGATCTCCACGGTATCGCCCCGCACCCGGAAGGTGCCGCGCTCGAAGCCGATGTCATTGCGCTGATACTGGATCGCGACGAGGTCCGCGAGCAGCGCGTCGCGGCCGCGCGATTCCCCTTTTTGGGCCGTGACGAGGAGCTGGCGGTACAGCTCGGGATCGCCGAGGCCGTAGATCGCCGAGACGCTGGCGATGATGACGACGTCGTCGCGTTCCATCAGACTCGACGTGGCGCGCAGCCGTAACCGCTCGATGTCGTCGTTGATCGACGAGTCCTTGGCGATGTACGTGTCCGTCGCGGGCACGTAGGCCTCGGGCTGATAGTAGTCGTAGTACGAGATGAAGAACTCGACGGCGCTCGCCGGAAACAACGCCTTCAGCTCACCATAGAGCTGGGCCGCGAGCGTCTTGTTGTGCGACAACACCAACGTGGGACGACCGAGGTCGGCGATGACGTGCGCCATGGTCATCGTCTTTCCCGAGCCGGTCACGCCGAGCAGCGTTTGATACTTATCGCCGCGGCGCAGGCCGGCGCTCAGCTCGCGAATGGCGCGCGGCTGATCACCCGCCGGCAGCGGGGAGGATCCAAGCTGAAAAGGCATGGAGCAGAAAGTTAACCGGAGATGACTTCAGCGGAGCCGGAATCGCGCCGGGCGATTTCGGTCACTCCCTTCACCTTGCGAACCGCCTTCAAGACCTTGTGCAGGTGCGTGTGATTCTCGACCTCGACCAGCACCGATCCGTACACCACGCCGTCCTTCGACGCCAGCTCGGCGCTGCGGATGTTCGTCCCCGTGCCGCTAATGGCCTCACAGATGTCGGCATAGAGCCCGCGGCGATCCTCGCCGCTCACGGCGAGGCGTACCACGAACGTCTCGCCCTCCACTTCCTGCCAGTCGATTTCGACACGCCGCTCCACGTCACCCGACAGCGTGAGCAGGTTGGGACAATCGGTGCGGTGAATGGAGATGCCGCGGCCCTGTGTCACGTAGCCCACCACCGGATCGCCGGGCACCGGCTGGCAGCATTGAGCGTAGCGCACCATCAGGCCTTCGACGCCGTGAATCTTGATGCCCCGCCCCAGGCGCAGCCGCTCGATCACCCGTCCAAAGGCGGTCGGCTTGGGCGCATGCGTTTCGTCGGCCGGTAGCTCGGGGTAGACGGCTTTCAGCACCTGGCTGAGCTGGACGTCGCCCCGACCAATGGCGGCTTCGACCTGCTCCGCCCCCGTGAGTGACATCGTCAGCGCCGCCGCGGCGAGCTGCTCCGGCGTCGGCGGATCGAGCCGGCGGCGGCG
>DASZCG010000028.1:0-6109 GCA_035943355.1 Gemmatimonadales bacterium | reverse complement strand
CTGGAGGCCGTCGCCGCGCCGCAGGGCCCGGTGCCCGAGTGGTGGCATGCGTTCCTGGCAATCCAACCCACCTTTCCCGGCGGCGCCGGCGAGGTAGTCCCAGGAGATACGTCGGTCATCACGACGAATTTGACGCCGGGGAATTATGTGATTGCCTGCTTCATCCCGAGCCCGGACGGGAAATGGCATGTGCAGAAAGGGATGCATCGCCGTCTGGTCGTCGCCGCCGCTGCTGGCGCGACGGCCCCCGCCGCGGCCGGCCCGAAATCGGATCTTACGGTGACGCTCTCCGACTACGCGTTCAACATCTCGGCGCCAGTGACCGCAGGCACGCATACGATCCGTGTCGAGAACAGCGGGCCCCAAGTGCACGAGCTGGCCGTCGAGCGCCTGGCGCCCGGCAAGACACTCGCGGACTGGCAGCGCTGGGCGCAGGGGGGGATGAAGGGCCAGCCCGTCTCGATTCCTGTTGGAGGATTCACGGGTCCCGACAAAGGCAAGGTCGGCTGGGTGACGCTCACGTTCACGCCCGGCACCTACCTCTTCCTCTGTTACGTTCCCGACGCGAAGGACGGAGCGCCCCACTTGGTGCACGGGATGGTCCAGCTGGTGACGATCAGCTGACGGCCTGATAGCCAGACGGCCGGAGGGGTCCGTGACCCACCCGGCCGTCAGGCCGACCGACCGTCCGTCCGACCAGTGGTCAGAACACCCAGTGCACTCCGAGCTGCGTCTGCTGCGGATCGCCGAAGCCGCTGCGCAGCGTGCCGTCGAAGTTGAACAGCAAGCTCGTTGCGGCGGGGTCCCTGAAGTTTGCTGACCCGGTCACATTGAACATCTGCGCAACCAGCTCGAGGCGGCCCTGGCCGACGTTGAACGGCCACGTCAGACCGAGGTCGAGCGAGACGTACTCGTTGTCCTTGCGCAGCGTGTTGCGCTCCAAGACCGTCCCATCAGTGCAGTTGCGATCCGCAGGTGACGTCGCCCGCTGGCCCTTGGCCGGCGCGAATGGGCTCAACGGGCTGGGGCCGCAGCTCATCGAGGTCGGCTGCGCCGAGTAGATGCTCACTCGGCTGTTGAGGAACAGCCCGCCCCCGATGTGCTTGATCGCCCAACCATTGAAGCGGTGGCGTTGATCGCGATCGCTGTAACCGTACTCGGGCACCAGGTTATCAGCACGAGCGTACCGGAACGTGAACGGGTCCCGCTCGTTGTCGTCGTCCGACTTGTCCCACGACAGCGTGTAGTTCAGCTGGAACTGGAAGTTGGGATCGAGCACGCGCTTCAAACCGACCGTAATCCCGTTGTAGCGCGATTTGGCGCTCGATTCCACCGTCGTCAGCGTGCCGATGCCGGTCCACGGCCCCACGTTCGCCACACCGAACAGCGAGTCGTTGCGGTTGATGAACCGCGTCACGTTGTCGGTGGCCGCATGCGTGAAGCTTAGGAGCAGCCCGAGATCCTTGGCCACCTGGCGCTCATAGCCGACCGTGACGTTGAACGTGCGCGGGTTGCGGAAGTTCTTGTCGAACACAAACACCGACGGGTTGAACACCTGCGAGAGCGGGATGTTTGATGGGAACAGGTTCGGGAACGCTGGAGCCGGCAGGCCAAAGGGAATCGTACCGCTCGAGCCGAATAGCGTCACTCCCCGGTAGCCGTCCGTGCTGCGCGTGGATGCCAGGTTCAACCCGGGGATCCTGGCGTAGAAGAGACCCGCGCTCGCCCGAACCACGGACCGGCCGTCCGCATGAGGATCCCACGCGATGCCTATGCGCGGCTGGAACATCTTTTTATCCGATGGAATCGTGCCGTCCGACGGGAAACTGAATGTACCCTTGGCGTTCGTGACCGTCGTGCCGTACAGCGGCGCGTAGGCCGTCGAATCGACAGGCGACAGGATGCTCGGCTCCCGCTGGGCCGACCACCGCAGTCCGTAGTTCACAGTCCACTTCGTATTGGGTCTCCACGAATCCTGGATGAAGAAATCGAGCTCGGTCTGCGGAATTTCCTGCGTGCCCGCCTCCTGAACGCTGCGGTTCACGCCCGCCTGCTGGAGGTACAGCAGTACCGGGCCCGCCGGGAGGATCGGTGCCCCCGTGCCATCCACTCCACAGGGAGTGCTTCCACCGGTCGTGTTGCTGGATCCGTTGGGGCACTCCACGTAATTCCCGTTCGCCGCATAATTGAGGAAGCCATTTACCGAGCTGAAGATGTAGCGGCTGTTCGCAAACCCGATGAATGTCTGCACGGAGTTCACGCGGTTGTATTCACCGCCGACCTTGAAGAAGTGGTTGCCCTTGGCGAACGAAATGTTGTTGAGCAATTGTATGCGCGTGTCGTAATAGGCGACCGGCAGGAAGAAGGGCATGCCCAACCGGTATGAACCCGCGAAATCCATAGCGACGTCAGGGAACGGCCGCAGGCCGGTCCCCGTCGGATCGGCGCCGAGCGCCGCGCTCCGCGGACCGTCATAAGGGCGCGGCCGGTCTTCCCGCGAGTACTGGAAGCGGAACTCGTTCGAGACCTGGGGTGTGAGGTACGATATCAGGCTGCCGTTGATGGCGTTCGAGTGGTCCTGCTCGAGGCCGTTGGCACTGCGGCCCCAGCTGTCGACGTCGAACGTACCGTTCGCTTGCTCGGACCACGTGTAGTTGTACTTGAGCGAGAGATTGTGGCGATCCGAGAGGCGGACGTCGACCTTGGCCAGCAGCGCCCGCGCATCGTTGGTGCGCGCGATCGACCCGTAGTCGCCAGCCAGCGCGCGACCGAACGCCGTGTCCATCCACGCGCGTAACGCCGGGGCGATCCGGTTGGGATCGGTCTGCTTGACCTCGTCATAGATCTGCTGATCGTACGCCACGAAGAAGAACGCGCGATCCTTCTTGATCGGCCCGCCGAGTGTGAACCCGAACTGGTGCTGGGTGAAATCGGGCTGGGGGAGAACCGAGTCCTGGAAGTGCGGCTGGCCTGAAATCGCTCCGTCCTTGCCGTAGTAGTGCAGCGAGCCATGTAGCTGGTTCGTACCTGACTTCGTCACGACGTTCACGAAGCCGCCGGACGACCGTCCGAACTCCGCGTTGGCGCCGGAGGCGGTCACGACGATTTCCTGCACGGCGTCGAGGTTGAACGTGAACGGCGGGCGCTGGCCACCGCGCTGCTCGCCGAAGAACGGATTGTTGAAGTCAGCCCCATCGACCGACACGTTGTTATGAATGCCCTTTTGTCCGCCGATTGAGAGCTCGTCCCCATCGGGTCCCTGGACGATCGCGACGGTCGGCGTGAGCAACGTCAGATTGAGGTAGTTCCGCCCGTTGTTGGGCAGCCGAGACACTGCGGCGTCGGGCAACCGCGTCGCGTTTTCGACGCGCGTCGCTTCCACGACCGGCTGTGTCGCCTCTACCACCACCGCCTGCAACGTCACCGCCGCAAGCGGCAGATTGAGGTTGACGATCTCACCGACGCCTACTCGGACGCCCGTCCGCCGTGACTCGCTGAAGCCGACGGCGCGCGCTGTGACGTCGTATGTGCCGAGCGGCAGCAGCGAAGCAATGTAGACGCCGCGCTCGTTGCTCACGACCTGGCGTTGAAAGCCGGTCTGTGTTTCCCGCAGAACCACCGAGGCCCCGGCGACCGGCGCGCCAGATGGATCGGTCACGGTACCGCGGATGATGCCAGTCGTCGCCTGCGATTGTGCGGCGAGGACAACCGGGAAAGCGAGAGCCAGGAACACCGGCCCCAGAAGCTTACGCAGCATGCCTCGGCCTCCGACGGGTTGGGTAGGTGTGCTTCGGGAAGCGCTAGCGTATCACGCGAAATGAGAGATGGCAAGAAGGGCCACAACCGTCGATTCTTCTCGTCATGCAAAACGTCGACATAGCCCGTTTGCTCGGCGAGGTCGCCGACCTCTTGGAGATCGCCGCGGGCAATCCGTTCAAGGTCCGCGCCTACCGCAACGCCGCGCGCACCGTAGCCGATCATCCGGATCCGCTCGCGGAGCTCGTCAAAGACGGTGATTTCGACCTCACGGATCTTCCGGGGATCGGCGGCGGGATCGCCAAAGAAATCACCGCGCTCGTCGAGACGGGCACGCTGCCGCAGCGGCAACAACTCGTCGCCCAGATCCCGCCCGGACTCCTCGATCTGCTGCGCATTCCCGGTCTCGGCCCCAAGCGCGTGAAGCTGTTCCACGACGAGCTGAAGGTAAACAGCGTCGCGGACCTCAAAGACGCGCTCGAGAAAGGCAAGATCGCCAAGCTGAGTGGGTTCGGTCCGAAGCTGCTCGAAAAACTGCGCGAGGGGACTGCCGCCGGCGGCGCCGGAGACGGCGCCAAGCGGATCGTGCTGCACGAGGCGGAGCAATACGCCCGCGCCATCGTCGAGTACTTGCAGGCAGGCGGCGGCATCAACGAGGTCGACGTGGCCGGCAGCTTTCGCCGGCGCAAGGAAACAATCGGCGATCTCGACATCGTCGTCAGCTGCGCCAACGCATCGGCCGTGATCGAGCGGTTCGGGAAGTTCGGCGACGTCAAGCAGGTCGCCGCTCAGGGAGACACGCGGTCAACGGTCCGGCTTTCCGGTGGACTCCAGGTTGACCTGCGCGTTGTCGAGCCCGGGTGCTTCGGAGCCGCGATGCAGTACTTCACCGGCTCCCAGGCCCATAACATCGAGCTGCGCAAGATCGCGCAAGCGAAGAGCCTCAAGCTCAATGAGTACGGTGTGTTCAAGGGAGCAAAGAGCATCTCGGGGCGCACGGAGCAGGAGGTATATGCGGCCCTGGGGCTCGATTGGATCCCGCCGGAGATGCGCGAAAATCGGGGCGAAATCGCGCTGGCGAAAGAGCACAAACTTCCCAAGCTCGTGACACTCGAAGACGTGCGCGGCGACCTGCAGATGCACACCGACGCGAGCGATGGCAAAGCGACGATCGGAGAGATGGTCGAAGCGGCGCGGGCGCTCGGCTACGCCTACATCGCGATCACTGATCACTCACCACGGATGTCAATGGCTGGGCAGAGCCCGGCCGAGCTGCGGGCACAATGGAAAGAGATCGATCGTCTCAATAAAGGCATGCGCGGCCTCCGCGTCCTGAAGAGCGTCGAGATGGACATTCTGGAAAGCGGCAAGCTCGATTTGCCCAACGACGTGCTGGCCGAGGCCGACTACGTCGTCGCAACGATTCATTACGGCCTGAAGCAGACCGAACGACAGCTCACGGACCGGCTGCTCGCGGCGATCGAGAATCGCTGGGTGGACGCGATCGGCCATCCGACTGGACGGATCCTGCCCAACCGCCCGTCCTATTCGCTCGACTTCGACGTCGTGGCGAAAGCCGCGGCCAACGCGCAGTGTCTGCTGGAGATCAACGGAAGCGAGCGGCTCGATCTCCCCGACACGCTGGCGGCGGCGGCCAAGTCGCACGGCGTGCGGTTCGTGTTGTCCACCGACGCGCACAACACGCGCGAGCTGGGATTCATGCGGTTCGCCGTCGGGAACGCGCGGCGAGCGTGGCTGACCGCGGCCGACGTGCTCAACACGCGACCGCTGCCGGAGTTCCTGAAGGGGTTACGGCGCGCTCGAAACCGTTAACAGCTCGATCTGCGCGACCGGCTCGAAGCTGTAGCGGTGATGCCGGGTAGGGCCGAGTCGCTGAAGCGCCTCAAGGTGCTCGGGCGTCGCGTACCCCTTGTTCGTTTCCCAGCAGTAGCCCGGATGCCGGACCGCGAGACGGTCCATGAGATAGTCCCGCAGCACCTTGGCGATCACCGACGCGGCGGCGATCGAATGACAGCGCGCGTCGCCGTCCACGATCGCCTCGTGCTCACAGCCCAGCTCGGGACACGGCAGCCCATCGATGAGCACATGCGAGGGAGTGAAGCCGAGGCGGCGGAGCGCGCGCTCCATCGCGAGAATGGACGCGCGCCGGATGTTCAACCGATCGATCTCGCGCACGCTCGCCGCGCCGACCGCCACGGCAAACGCGCGCGCGCGGATCTTGACCGCGAACTTGGCGCGCTGGATCGCGGTGAGCACCTTGGAGTCGTCCAGGCCGCGAATCGGCTTTGCCCCCATGGGAAACACGACGGCCGCGGCGACCACTGGGCCAGCC
>DASZCG010000027.1:0-2556 GCA_035943355.1 Gemmatimonadales bacterium | reverse complement strand
GATCGACGGGACGGCGGACGACGGCATCGTCACGCAGGGCCAGCGTCTCCAGGTGGAAGTGAGTGTCTGGAACGCCGGCGACAGCGCGGTCCGGGTCGATAGCGTCGCGATCGACTCGCCGAGTGGCTGGTCGCTCGAACGGCTGGACCTCGGCACGCCCACGGTGGCTGCCGGCGCCGTGATCACGCGGCGTTTCGTGCTCACCGTCGCGCGCGACGCCGAGCGCACCCAGCCGTACTTCCTGCGGCGGCCGCTGATCAATCGTGGCGGTCTGTACGACTGGTCGGCCGTGCCCGCGGACGTGCGGGGCCTGCCGTTCGATCCGCCGCCAGTGAGCGCGCGCGTGCGGCTGAGCATCGCCGGCGAGCCGGTCACGCTCACGCGCGAAGTGGTGTATCGCTATCGCGACCAGGCGATCGGCGAGATCCGCCGCCCGCTGTTCGTGACTCGAGACTTCGATGTCGCCATCGCGCCTGACGAGCTGCTCTGGCCCATCGATGGCGGTTCGCGTGAGCCGCGCCACTTCACGGTGACGGTAACCAATCGGTCGCGGACGCAGCCACCCGCTGCGCGCGCCGTCATCACGGTTCCTCAAGGGTGGCCGCCGGTGCCCGCGGAGAGTCTCGTGTTCACGCGAGAGGACGAGACCAAGAGCATCACCGTCACACTCGCGCCGCCCGCGACCGACAGTCTGAAACCCGGGACATTGGACGTCCGCGTCGCGACAAGCTCGAGCGACGGACGCCGCCACGACGGCGCGCTCGAGATCATCGACTATCCGCACATCCGGCCCCGCGCGCTGGCGCGGCCGTCGGTTGCGCAGATCCGTGTCGCGCGCCTGTCGCTGCCCGCGCTGTCGCGCGTCGGCTACGTGCGTGGTGCGTCAGACCGCGTTCCCGAAGCGTTGGCTGCCGTGGGCGTGCCGCTCGAAGTCATCAGCGCCGACTCGCTGGCACGCGGCGACTTGTCCCGGTACGACGCGATCGTGATCGGCAGTCGCGCGTACGAAACCGAGCCGGCACTGGTCGCGAATAACGGTCGCGTGCTGGATTACGTGAAGAACGGCGGGTTGTTGGTCGTTCAGTACCAGCAGTACCCGTTTGTCGACGGCGGCTTCGCGCCGTATCCGCTGCACATCGCGCGGCCGCACGATCGCGTGACCGACGAAACTGCCGCGGTGACGCTGCTCGAGCCAAGTCATCCGGCCTTCCACTATCCCAACGAGATCGGGACCGACGATTGGCGCGGCTGGGTGCAGGAGCGCGGTCTCTACTTCGCCCACGATTGGGATACGACGTACGTCCCGCTGCTCGAGACGCACGACCCACCGCCCAACCCGCCGCAGGAGTTGAAGGGGGCGCTGCTGGTCGCGCCGGTGGGTCGCGGGACCTACGTGTACACGGGGCTGAGCTTCTTCCGGCAATTGCCGGCCGGGGTTCCGGGAGCCTACCGACTGTTCGTCAACCTCCTGGGACTGAAGCGGAAGACGGTTCCGTGAGCACAGGGCAGGGAGCAGGGAGCAGAGGGCAGGTGGGGGGAGCAAAATGTTCACTCGCCTTCTGCTCCCTGCTCCTTGCCCTCTGCTCCCTGCTCCTGGCTGCGTGCTCGCGGGACCACCGTACTCCGCTCGTGATCTACAGTCCCCACGGCCGCGACCTCCTCACGCTGTTCGAGCACCGCTTCGAGGCCGCCCATCCCGACATCGATGTGCGCTGGCTCGATATGGGGTCGCAGGACGCGTACGATCGCGTACGCTCCGAGCGCGCCAATCCGCAGGCGGACGTCTGGTTCGGCGGTCCTTCGCTGATTTTCGCGCCCGCCGCTCGTGACTCGCTGCTCGATTGCTACCGCCCCAGCTGGGCGGACGCGATTGCCGCGCGCGGCCGTGGCCCGGGCGATTGCTTCTTTGCCGCGTACGAAACGCCCGTCGTCTTTCTCTATGCCGAGAAGGTCGTATCCGCGGCCAAGGCCCCGCAGGACTGGGACGATCTGCTCGATCCCACGTGGAAGGGGAAGCTGATCATCCGCGACCCGCTTGCGAGCGGGACGATGCGCGCGGTGTTCGGGCTCATCATCGAGCGCGGGCTCAGGGCAACCGGTGATACGGCGGCCGGCTTTGCGTGGCTGCGCCGGCTCGACGCGCAGACCAAGGTCTACGAGCAGAATCCGGCGCTTGTGAGCGAGAGGATCGCGCGCCAGGAAGGGCTGATCACCGTGTGGGATCTGCCCGACGTGTTGATCAGCCGGCGGCGCGGCATGCCTATCGGTTACGTCTTTCCCAGGAGCGGCACCGTGGCGATCGAGGACGGGATCGCCGTGGTGCGCGGCGCCAAGCACCAGGCGGCGGCGCGCGCGTTCGTCGACTTCGTCGGCAGCGTGGCGATGCAGCTCGCCGCCGCGCGGGAAGTCTACCGCCTGCCGGCGCGCCTCGATCTCCCCGCCGACTCGCTGCCCGACTGGGTGCGCGAGGTGCAGCGCCGCATGGTGGTGGCCGACGTGGATTGGACCCTGATCGCCGAGCACGGACCCGAGTGGATGCGCTGGTGGGACCAGCAC
>DASZCG010000026.1:0-3164 GCA_035943355.1 Gemmatimonadales bacterium | reverse complement strand
CGATTTTCGCAACGCGGTGTTGATCATGACGTCCAACATCGGCTCGCAATATCTCATCGAGGCGGGCACGGGCGGCGTGGCGTGGGAGCAGGCCGAGACGAAGGTGACGGAGCTGTTGCGCCAGGCGTTCAAGCCGGAGTTTCTGAACCGCGTGGACGACATCATCATCTTCCGGCCGCTGTCGCACGAGGACATCGAGAAGATCGTCGACATTCAGATCACGCGCGTCGGGCGCCTGTTAGCCGATCGCAAGATCACGATCGAGGTCACGCCCGAGGCCAAGCAATTGCTCGTGGCCGAGGGGTACGATCCGGTGTACGGCGCGCGGCCGCTCAAGCGGGCGATTCAGCGGCTGCTGCAGAACCCGCTGGCCGTGGCGGTGCTCGAGGGCCAGTACGCCGAGGGTGACCGGATCCGGGTGGATCGGGCGAAGGATGGCAACTCGCTGGTGTTTGAGAAGGCGCGGGAGCCGGTACGGGCGTAATCCAGACCTAAGATTCGTACACCTGCCGGAGCGCTTCCCGCCAGCGTTCCGCGGGTGCCAGTCGCACGGCGTCGAGCAAACCGACGTTCACGAGCAGTAACGCCAGGAGACGCCGGCGCGACTCGGGGTATTCGTGGGTGTCGAACAGGTACCCCTCCAACAGCTCGAACTTCTCGGGTGTAAACGCGTGGAACAGCTCGACGTTGATCGCGCGGGCCTCGAGATCGGGAATCGGCAACTGGTCCGGCGCTCGCATGGTGTACTCCTGATGGAGCTTAGCTCGACGTCCTCACCCCCAATATGGGAAGGTCAGTGCGCGCCTGCATAGGCAAAAAAACGCGCGTGTTCCACGCACGCAGCCACCCTAGCCAACATGACCATAAGTGACTATCATATGGTCATGAAAAACACGGTGGGGATTGCCGAGCTGAAGAGTCGGTTGAGCGAGTACCTGCGCCGCGTGCGGCGCGGCGAGACGATAACGGTGCTGGATCGCGAGACGCCCATTGCGCGCCTCGAGCCTCTCGCGGCCGGGTCTCGGCTCGTCGTCCGCGAGCCGGCTGGGGGCGCGCCGCGCCTGCGTGATCTGCGCCTGCCGCCTCCGCTCAAGACGAAGACGGACATCCTGGATCTGCTGGCGCAAGAGCGCGGTGAGCGGTGATTGCTTATCTGGAGTCATCGGTCATTCTGCGGCTTGTGCTCGGTCAGCCGGCTGCCTTGCGGGAATTGCGAAGCTTTGATGCCGGGGCGACGAGCGCGCTGGCGGAGGTCGAGTGCCTGCGTACGCTCGATCGGCTTCGGCTTGCCGAGGGATTGGGGGATCTCCAGCTGGCCGAGCGCCGGGCGGCAGTCTACGAGATACTGGGCCGGCTCACGATCATCGACGTGACGCGGCCGGTGCTCGAGCGCGCCAGCCAGCCGCTGCCGGTCACGCTGGGCACGCTCGACGCGTTGCATCTCGCGAGCGCGCTGGCCTGGCGGGAACATGCCGGTGAGGATGTGGTGCTGGCGACGCACGACGCGCGGCTGGGCGCCGCCGCGCGGGCGCTCGGCCTCGACACGGTGGGGAACTAGATGCGCGGGATGGACGCGGCCCTCGAGCAGGCCCGTCTGGCCGGCACGCATGACGAAGTCCCGATCGGCGCCGTCGTCATGCGCGGCGACGAGATCATCGCCGCAGCGCACAACGAGACAGTGGCGCGCAGAAATCCCACCTATCATGCCGAGTTTCTCGCTATCGAGCGCGCGCTCGAGGCGCTGGAAACGGATCGGCTGACCGATTGCACGCTGTATGTCACGATCGAGCCGTGCGCGCAATGCGCCGGCGCGATCGTCCTGGCCAAGGTGGGGAAGCTGGTGTTTGGCGCGTACGACGAGAAAGCGGGCATGTGCGGATCGTTAGGCGACCTCGTCAGGCATCCGCGGCTGAATCATCGAGTCGACGTCACAGGCGGGGTCGAGGCGGAGGACTGCGCGGAGCTAATCAAGGAGTTCTTCGCCGCCAGACGCGCCTGAAGATAGCGTTGGCGATCCGGGGGTGCGCGGCTCTTGCCCACACGGCATATTTGCGCCGTGACCCCTCCCTTTCCGATCAGCGACACCGCCGCAGCCGCCGATGCAGTGCGCTTCGAGCGCTACCGGCGCATGTCGCCGGCGGAGAAGGCTCGGCGCGTCGTGGAGCTGACGCAGACCGCGTGCATGCTCGCGCTGGCGGGCCTGCGCGAGCGACATCCCGGTGCCACCGAAGCCGACCTGTTGTTGCGCCTCGCGGTGCTCCGCCTCGGCGCCGACACCGTGAGTCGCGCCTATCGGTGGCGGCCGGCCGATGGCCCCTGAGGGCCTTCCTGACCCCCTCCGGGTTGCGCTCGCAGTGGTCGCGGTGCTCGATCGGCTCGGCGTTCCGTACGTAACGGCGGGCTCCTTCGCCAGCTCGCTGCACGGCGAGCCCCGATCCACCGACGACGTCGATCTCGTGGCTGACTTACGACCTGCGCACGCGGTGCCCCTGGTCAACGCGCTGGGGCGGGATTGGTACGTGAGCGAAGCGGCCGTGCGCGATGGGATCGCGCGCGGGGCGTCGTTCAACGCCGTTCACCTGGCGACCGGCGTGAAGGTGGACGTATTCGTGGTCGGATCGGACCGCTTCGATGCCAGGCGCGTCGCGACGGCGCGGAACGTCCGCGTGAGCGACGAGCCGCCAGCAGCGCTCCGCGTCGATACGCCCGAACATACGGTGTTGCGAAAGCTGGAATGGTTCCGGCGTGGCGGCGAAACGTCCGACCGGCAGTGGCGCGACGTGCTTGGCGTGTTGCGCGCCCAGGGCACGCGCCTCGATCAGCAGGAACTGGCGAGCTGGGCCGGCCACCTCGGCGTGTCCGATCTGCTGACTCGGGCACTGGGGGAAGCGGGGCCGGAAGGATTCATGCCCGCTTCATCGTGACCTCGTAGCGCGCGAACTGCCGGTCCGCGGTGAGAATGGCGAGCTGTTCGAGCTGCGCCTGGGCCACGAGCATGCGATCGAACGGATCGCGGTGGTGCGGCGGCAGCGTGGCGACGTGGAGTGCGTGCCGGTGCAAGACGGCGAGGGGCGTGACGCCGGTGCGAGTCATCCAGGCGGGCACCAGCTCGGCCGGTTCCCCGGGGAGTTTTAGTTTGCCGAGGGCATGCTTGATGGCGATTT
>DASZCG010000025.1:0-1848 GCA_035943355.1 Gemmatimonadales bacterium | reverse complement strand
ACCTGGCTCCGCGCTGCCACGTTTGAGGAGTTCAAGCAGGCCGCTGAGCGCGCGTTCTTACTCCGCAAGTTGCAGGAGCACGACTGGAACGTGTCGGAAACCGCGCGCACATTGCAAATGCCGCGCAGCAATCTGTACAAGAAGATCGAGCGCTATGGTCTCGCTCGGGGGGAGGGGTAGTGGTCGACAAGGAAAAGAACCGGGATTGGGATCGCGAGATGCGCGAGGTGGACAAGCTGCTCGCGAAACTTCCCGAAGCGGACCCCACCCTCGGGCGCGGATTGCCGATGGCACGACCGTCACCGGGCGGGATGCCCACCGTGCGCACCACGCCCGCGGTCGGCGGCACGCGCAGCGTTGCCGCGACCTGGGTACGGCTCGGCCTGACGCTGCTACTCGGCGTCGGGATGTTGATGTGGCCCTACTCGCACGTCTGTGGCGCCCGCTTGCTGTTCTACGGCATTGGGGCGGGTACGCTCACCGTGGCCGGAGTATGGAGCGCGTTTACCTCGTGGCGCCATCGTCAGGGCTTCGCGCACCTTCTATCTATCTTGGTGATCGTCTGGGGGCTCGTGCTCGTGACGGGCATCGTCCTCCCGCGCATCGGCTACGCCGGCCAACAGGCCGTCTGGTTTTGTCCCGAACCGCACAAGTAAAACCATGACCGAAACGTTCAAGAACTTCATCGCGGGTGCGTGGGTCGCGCCATCGACCCGCGAATACTTCGAAAACCGCAACCCCGCGGACTGGAACGATGTGATCGGTCTGTTCCCGCGGTCGGGTCCGGAGGATCTCACACGCGCCGTCGCGGCGGCGAAGAACGGGTTCGCCACGTGGTCCAAGACGCCGGCGCCGATCCGCGGTCAGGTGCTGCAGCACGTCGGGCAGCTGCTGGTCGAGCGGAAGGACACGATCGCGCGGGCGATGACGCGGGAGATGGGCAAGGTGGTGGCGGAGACGCGCGGCGATGTGCAGGAGGGAATCGACACGGCGTTTTACGCCGCGACCGAAGGGCGACGCCTGTTCGGTCGGGTCGTGCCGTCGGAGCTGCGCAACAAATGGGCGATGAGTTATCGCCGCCCGATCGGGATCGCCGGGTTGATCACGCCGTTCAACTTTCCGTTGGCGATTCCCACCTGGAAGATGTTCCCGGCACTGCTGTGCGGGAACGCCGTGATCTTCAAGCCGGCGGAGGATGTTCCTCACACGGCGCATCTGCTGGTCGAGATCCTGCTGGACGCCGGACTCCCGCCCGAGGTGATCCAGCTGGTGCACGGTCAGGGCTCCGTGGTCGGCCGCGCGCTGGTCGAGCACCCTGACATTGCGGTGATCTCTTTCACGGGATCCACGGAGACTGGATCGGCGATCGGGGCGACCTGCGGCAAGATGCACAAGCGCCTCTCGCTCGAGATGGGCGGCAAGAACGCCATGATGGTGATGGACGACGCCGATCTCGATCTGGCGCTCGACGGTGTGCTGTGGGGCGCGTTCGGTACAACGGGGCAGCGCTGCACGGCCACCAGCCGGCTCATCCTGCAGGAAAAAATTCACGACAAGTTCGTGAAAATGCTGACCGATCGCGCTGCCACGCTGCGTCTCGGCCCTGGGCTCGACGACAGGACCGAAGTCGGCCCCCTGATCCACGAAGCGGCCCGCCAGAAGGTCGCTGAATACGTCGACATCGCGAAACAGGAAGGCGCGAGCGTCGCGCTGGGCGGCAAGATTCCGCAGGGTGACAAGCGGCTCGAGTGCGGCTGGTTCTACGAGCCGACCGTGATCACCGGCGTGAAGCCCGGCATGCGGGTCGAGCAGGAGGAGATTTTTGGTCCGGTGCTGGCAGTTCTGAAG
>DASZCG010000024.1:0-3596 GCA_035943355.1 Gemmatimonadales bacterium | reverse complement strand
TGAAGGTGGGCGCAGTCCTCTCTGTCAGCGGGCCGGCGTCGTTCCTGGGCGATCCAGAGAAGAAAACACTCGACATTTACATCCAGGACATCAACGCCAAGGGCGGGATCAACGGCCAGAAACTGCAGCTCGTCGTCTACGATGACGGCGGCGACGCCAATGCCGCACGCACCTTCGCTACCCGTCTCGTCGAGGAGGACAAGGTCGTCGCCATGGTCGGCGGTACGACTACCGGCACGACATTGGCGATGATCCCGGTCTTCGAGGACGCACAGATTCCGTTTATCTCACTTGCGGGCGCCGTCCAGATCGTCGAGCCGGTGCGCAAGTGGGTATTCAAGACCCCGCACACCGACCGGATGGCTTGCCAAAAGATTTTCGTCAATCTCAAGCGGCGCAACCTGACGACGGTGGCATTAATTTCCGGCACCGACGCCTTCGGCAAGTCGATGCGCGATCAATGCATCTCCGTGGCGCCGCAAGCCGGCATGACCATTGCCTACGAGGAAAGCTACGGCCCGGGTGACAGCGACATGACTCCGCAGCTTACAAAGATCAAGGCCAAGGCCGGCGTGCAAGCGGTCATCAATACAGGCTTCGGCCAAGGTCCGGCTATCGTGACGCGCAACTACCGGCAGCTCGGCATCGAGTACCCGCTCTACCAAAGCCACGGCGTCGCTTCGAAGCAGTTCATCAACCTCGCGGGCCCCGCCGCGGATGGTGTCCGTCTGCCGGCCGCGGCCCTGCTCGTCGCCGACAAACTGCCGGACAGCGACACGCAAAAACCAATCGTCGTCAGCTACCAGAAGACTTTTGAAGCCAAGACCGCGCAGTCGGTCTCCACTTTTGGCGGCCACGCCTACGATGGGCTGATGATTCTGGTTGAAGCGGCCAACCGCGCCGGCGGCTTCGACAAGGCCAAAGTGCGTGACGAGATCGAAAAGACTAGGGGCTATGTCGGCACCGGCGGCATTGTCAACATGTCGCCAACCGATCACTTGGGCCTCGACTTGTCTGCGTTCCGGATGCTCGAAATCAAGAACGGTGATTGGACGCTGGTTCCCGATTCAAGCTCGTAGGACGGCTCGTGAGCTGTCCCCGCGTGCGGGATGGCTCACCCCATCTCGTGTCGTTCGACCTCCGGCGATAGGCGCCTGCTTCGATGACGGAGTTCCTGCAATTCGTCTTTTCCGGACTCACCGTGGGCGCTATCTATGCTCTCGTCGCGATCGGTTTCACGCTTATCTATAACGCCTCCGATGTGGTGAACTTCGCCCAGGGCGAGTTCGTCATGCTGGGGGGACTGACCACGGTCTTCCTCGGTTACGCCGGCGTACCACTGCCGCTCGCCGCCGTCGTTGCTGTTCTCGTCACCACTGCCGTCGGTCTTGCCCTTTACTGTTTCGCCATCGAGACCGCACGCGAAGCAAACGCGGTGACACTCATCATCATTACGATCGGCGCCTCGATTTTCATCCGTGGGGCTGCGGAAGTTGTGTTCGACAAGCGCTTTCACAGCCTGCCGCCACTATTCGGCAGTGATCCGATCCGCGTTGGCGGTGCCACCATTCTCCCCCAGAGCCTCGTTGTGCTCGCCGGTGCGTTGATCATTGTGGTGTTGCTGTGGGCCTTCATCGACCGAACGCTGTTCGGCAAGGCAGTGATCGCGACCTCCGCCAACCGCATGGCCGCGCGACTTGTGGGAATTGACACGCGTATCATCGTCGGTGCCTGTTTCGCGCTGTCGGCGGCCATCGGCGCGATTGCGGGCATTCTGGTCACGCCGATTACGCTCACCAGCTACAATGCTGGCACGCTGCTGGCGTTGAAAGGCTTCGCCGCCGTCATGCTCGGCGGCATCGGCAGCGCCATAGGGGCCGTGGTCGGCGGCATACTGCTCGGCCTGTTCGAAGCATTCGCGGCGGGCTACGTGTCCGCGAGCTACAAGGACGCCGTGGCATTTCTCGTCATCCTGGCCGTGCTGTTCGCCATGCCGCAGGGCCTCTTCGGCAAGGCGAAGGTCGAGCGGGTGTGAGCGTGTTCTCCCTACTCGATCGATTTCGGCGGCTGCGGCGACACCGATTGATTTCCCTGGTCCCGCTCGCGGCGATCATATTAGTTCTGCCGCTGCTATTTCCGTCTGCCTATTACTATCGCGTCGCGGCTCTGGTCCTTATTTTCGCGATCGCCAGCCTCGGCCTCAACCTGCTGATGGGCTTTGCCGGTCAGGTCAGCCTCGGCCATGCCGGCTTCATGGGTATTGGCGCCTACGCGGTCTCAATCGGACCGACCTACCTCGGGTTTCCGCCATTATTCGCTTTCGTCCTCGGAGCAATACTATCGGCGCTGGTGGCCTTCGTCGTCGGCCGACCGATTTTGCGCCTTAAGGGACATTATCTGGCGGTCGCCACCCTCGGCTTCGGCGTGCTGCTCGCCATTGTCTTCGCCAACGAAGCGAACTGGACCGGTGGCCCGGACGGCATGACGGTGCCGCGGTTTACACTGCTCAATTGGCCGCTGCGCGGCACCGACACCTGGTACTGGATATTAGCAATCAGTTTTATCGTCGGCGCCGCGCTCGCCCTCAACCTGATTGACAGTCCGACGGGACGCGCGCTGCGCGCGATCCATGATAGCGAGATCGCCGCCCGCGTGCTCGGCGTCGATGTGGCGCAAAAGAAGCTTATGATCTTCGTCGTCTCGGCGGTTTACGCCTCAGTCGCCGGCTCGTATCTCGCGCTGATCAACGGTTACATCACACCGGATGTATCTGGATTCCTCCGCTCGATCGAACTTGTCGCCATGGTGGTACTGGGCGGCATGGGATCGGTCACCGGTTCGCTCGTCGGATCGGCAGTGCTGGTGATCCTGCCGCAAGCTTTGAGCTTCTTCCAGGACTACGAACACATGGTGCTGGGGCTGATCGTGATGAGCGTCATGATTTTCCTGCGCGGGGGGATCGTGCCAAGTCTGGCGGCAGCACTCGGCGGAAGGCGTACATGAGCGTGCTGTCGGCCGAGCGTCTGTCGATCGCGTTCGGCGGCGTGCGCGCGGTCGATGGCGTGAGCTTCGATGTCCCACCTGGCATCGTGTTTTCAATTATCGGGCCGAACGGCGCCGGCAAGACGACGCTGTTCAATCTGATCTCCGGGCTCTGCCCGCCTGACGATGGCTGCGTGCGGCTTTGCGGTGAAGACGTGACTGCGCTCCCCCCGGAACAGGTTGCCCGCCGCGGCCTGTCACGCACGTTCCAAAATCCGCAAATCTTCTCGCACCTGACCGCGATCGCGAACGTAATGATTGGTCGACATCGCCACGAAGCGACCGGACTCGTCGCCGATCTCCTGCATTTGCCATCGGTTGGACGGCAAAACCGACGCACCCGCGAAGCGGCCACCGAAGCGCTCGCCCGCGTCGGCCTCGAAGACCTGGCTGAATGGCCGGCGGGCGGCCTAGCCTACGGCGATTTCAAGCGTCTGGAGATTGCGCGCGCGCTCGCCAGTGAGCCAAAGGTGCTGCTGCTCGATGAGCCAGCGGCCGGCTGCAATCCAGTGGAGACAAGAGAAATCGAAGATATCATCCGCGGCTTCGCCGGG
>DASZCG010000023.1:0-3581 GCA_035943355.1 Gemmatimonadales bacterium | reverse complement strand
GCCCAGTGTCGCGGGCATCGGGGATACGCTGACTCCGATGCCGGGCGCAACCGCGTGCGTACCGCACGTGCCCGACCCGGCGGCGGTCGCCGGTCCGTACAAGGCGGGCAAATGTGGCAATCTGTGGGATGCAATGAAGTGGGAGTACCGGATGGAGACAATGTACACCGGCTATGGCATGTGGTATTTCGCCGGCCGCGGCTGGGGCGATCTGCCCGAGGGCACGGCGCTCTACTGGCCGGTGCCGTATCAAGAAATGGACACTCGGCGTCAAGCGTTCTACTCCGCCGGTGGAGCCGGACTTGCAGGAGGCGCCCCTCGGGGAAACTACGGTCTCTACGCGGGCGGCGTGTACTAAACATGCGCTGGGTTTCGCTGGTCGGTCGGCTGTGCGTCGCGGTCGTGGTCTTGCCGCTCCTGGCGGGGTGCTACGACCTGGTCCCCATCGCGACGCTGCAGCCCGCGCCGGGCACCAAGCTCTCGCTCGTGCTCAATGACGAGGGGCGCACGCAGACGGCGCAGCAGGTGGGCCCGTACACGATGCGGATCGAGGGACAGTTGGTGCAGGCCTCGGAATCCAACTACGTCCTGGCCGTCACGGACGTCGTGGACATTCGGGGCGCGCACTCCAAGTGGACGGGTGAGACGGTCCCACTCCCCCGCAGCTACGTGATGACGACATACGAGAAAAAGTTCTCGACCCCCAAGACGGTTCTCCTCATGGGAACGGTCGCCGCGGCTTTCGTGGGGCTGGTCGCGTCGTTCAACCTGTTCGGCTTCGGCGGGAGCGGCGGCGACAGCGGCCAGCCTCCTCCGAACGGACAATAGCCGTCCCAATCACCTTTTTCGTGTGAGTGTTGCGATGACTCGATTGCGTTTGTTCGCTTGCTGCGTAATGCTCCTGGCGGTCGGCTGTAAGAAGGATGCGACCTTCACCGAGCCGCTGCCCGATTATGCGCATATCACCTGGCTCAATGCCGTTCAGGATACGATGCAGCTGGACATGCGGGTCATCGATATTCCGACGAACGCGAGCTTCATGGATGCGGACTTCCGCTCCGCGCAGTTCTTCCCGCTCAACATCGAGCCGGGCGCCCGTCACATCAAAGTGTTCCTGAGCAGCGGGGTGGACACGATTGCGAAGAAGTTCCTGCTCGATACGACCTACACGTTCGCAGACGGTGGAACCTACAGCTTCTATCTCACCGGACAGGCACGCAGCGGACGTCCGATTCCGGTTCATGCGATGATCACGAATCTCAATGCCGTGAACCCCGGCGCGGGCAAGTTCGCGATTCGCGTGGTGAGCCTCGCGCCGACGCTGGGCGGCGCGCTTGCCGGTACGCTCCCGGATACCACGGCGGCGCCCGATGTGCATATCCTTGCGGCGAATGGCGTACCCGGCACTCCTGCAGCGGGCAGCTTCGGGTACGGCTCGGCGACGCAATATGTCGTGCTCGACACCGGCGCCTATTACATCGCGCTCACGGCACCCGGTGCCGTGACGCCCAAGGCCGTCATCGGAACGGTGCCGCCCGGGATTGTGGGAAGCCCAGGGACGCCGCCCGTCGCCGGATCGCGCATTTCTGGATCGGTGTTCACGGCGGTGATTGTGCCGCACTCCGATACACTGAGTCCGGCGCCGAAATCACGCGCCGGGCGGGGTGCCCCGCTGGCGACCGATACGTCGGTGTCCGAGGCCGCGCGGCGCCTTACGCTCAGCGGCGACACGGTGACCGTGCAACTGGGATCGATTCGGCAGCTCGTGAACCGTCGCGCGTCGGGTGGTGCGGTCCTGGCCGACACGACGTTGAGTCGCACGGGGACCGGGTCGGCCACGACAGCCACGGTGGGCCAGTCGATCCTCGTCGAGAACGCCGGCCAGCCGGAATACAACGGCTGGCAGAACGTCATGGCGATCGCGGACACCCTGATCTGCAGTCCGTCGAATCCGAACGACGTGACGTACGGGTCGAGCCGGCATTGCGCCGGGCCAGCGGTGGGTGACACTGCAGCGAGCCAAGACACCGCCGTGACACGGTTCCGGTTTCAGTATCGCATCGTGGGCGCGCCGCTGTCTCCCGGCACGGGTGGCGTGACCTATCGGCTCTACGGGAGCACGAATACGGCCACGGACTTCGTGATCCCGCAGTTCTTGTTTATCGTCGACAAGCGTCCCTAGGTCTTGTGAGACCGATGAGGAGCGCCGCCGCCGGCATTGGGGCGGCGCTCTTGCTTACATGATCGGGCGCCACCGCGGCAACCCGTCCGTCCAGAAGCCGCTCGTGATTTGGATCTTGTTCGATCCATCTGCGTTCATCACCCAGATGTCGCCTCCCTGCTCGAACACGATGCGCGTGCCGTCGGGTGACCAACTCGGCACGCCGGAGCGGGGACTGGGATCCGAGAGTCGGACGGGATTCGAGCCGTCAGCGTTCATCACCCAGACGGCGAAATCACCCACCCGGTTGGAGTGAAAGGCGATTTTCGAACCGTCGGGAGACCAGGCCGGCGCGAGGTCGGTGCTCGGATCATTGGTCAGGTTGACGGGATTCGTTCCGTCGGCATTCATCACATAGATCTCGGCATTCCCGTCGCGGTCTGTCGCGAATGCGATCTTGGTCCCGTCCGGCGACCACACAGCCTGCGCGTTATTCGCGGAATCGTGCGTCAGACGGGTGATGTTCGCGCCGTTTGGATCCATCACGTAGATCTGGAACGTGCTGTCGCGCGTCGAGGCGAACACGATCTTCGACCCGTCGGGGGACCACGCCGGCTCAACGTTGCTGGTGGTGTCCTTGACGTGACCTGTGCTGTCCAGGGTGGGGTCGGGGAACGTCAACTGGCTGACGTTGCTTCCGTCCGAATGCATCACGAAGATCTGAAACCGAGCGGCATAGGTTGTATCCGGGATGCGGTCGGACATGAACAGGATCCTGACCGTATCCGGCGACCAGGCCGCCCAGTCATCCAGGGCGTAGCTCGTGGTCAGCTGCTGGAGATTGGTGCCGCGGAGGTCCATGGCATAGATGTCTTCGAAGCCGTTTCCCGCGCGTGTGAAGACGATGCGGCCGGGCCCGGGGTCCGGTCCGGGTCCGCTCGAGCCGCACGCAGCCACCACGAGCACGATCAGGAGGCGGTTGAACGCTGCAACGCGCCGACGGAAAGAGAACAAGGGACGGCCCCTTTTTGGGAGAGGTGGTGAAGCTAGGACGCTACCACCGGGGCCGACAAGAGCGAGTGTCGCCGTAGGGCTTCCCTTGCGGCCTTGAGCACCGTGCCTCAGTATAAAGAAGGCTACAGGCGCAACGTCACTTCTCACCCCGTCATGCGGAGGCGCCATGGATCAAGTTTCCGTTCGCTGCGTTCTCCACCTCCAGCGCAACATCATCATTCCCGGTCGATGTAGTCGCTAACCCGATGCACCGCGCGTTGGTCGCGTAACAGCAACCGGTCCCGTTGGGCCCGGTCCATCGGACTTTCCGTTGTTTTCACCTTTCGCGTGAGGAAGCGGAATATGCGATTTACTATCGGGAGGACTTGCCTGAGCGCCGCAGTGGCGCTGGGCTGTTTCCTGCTCG
>DASZCG010000022.1:0-10078 GCA_035943355.1 Gemmatimonadales bacterium | reverse complement strand
CCGACATGCCCCGCCCCGAACACGAAGACTCGCGGCGCTCGCACCAGACGCTCCTCCATGAACCGGCCATCGCGCGTCAGCGTTGCAGCCGCTCCTGACGCAGCATCCGGCGCCAGCGGCTCGAACGTCTTCACGGGACCATTGCCCCACTCCGTCGCGGTGCGCACCAGTCCTGATTCTGCCGTCGCCACGATCTCGAGCACGCGCACGTATGTCTCGTCCGCCAGGAGCGGCTCGACGAAGATGTCGACGGTGCCGCCACAGGAGAGGCCGAGATCGCCGGCGAGATCGGCGTTGAGATGGTGCTCGAGCAGCTGCGGCAGACGGCGCTGTTGCGCCGCGAGCGCGGCAGCAATCACGTCGGCTTCCACGCAGCCGCCGCCCACCGAGCCGATGAGACGGCCTGCGGCGCCCACAAGCATCTTCGTGCCGGCAGGCACGGGCGTGGATCCGCGGACGCGCGCGACCGTTGCCAACGCGCCAGACGCTCCGCCGTGGATTAGGTCGGCTGCCGCCCGCCAGATGTTCATTCCTCGAAACCTAAGCTCCCGGTGCGAGAGTCGCCCCGGGAGCTCATGACCTGGTATGCAATGGCCGATAGCTACGGCGTCACGACGATGGTGCCGTTCATGCCCAGGGCCGCATGAATGGTGCAATGGTACGTGTAAGTGCCGGCTTGCAGCGTCGCTTGATAGGTCCCTGACGACATGGTGGTGGAATTGGCGGGGAGCGTTCCGGGCCCGGTCACCCATGTCACATTGTGCCCACTGGATTGAGCGGCCCAGGTGAACGTTACCGTTCCCGCGGGAACGGTATCTGGTGTCGGACTGAAGGAATTGTTGCGCACGCTAAGACTCGTCAGATGGCCGCCCGCTGGGGGCGGAGGCGGTGGACTCGATCCGTACCCCGTGCTGCTGCCGCTGCAGGCTGCCGCCACGGCAAACGCCGCAACCACCGGCAAACGACGCATCCGCATAAACACCTCCATATGAGAGTGACGGCTTGGGCGGGACTCCATAAAAGTGACCCTCGGAGGCCGGGTGGCGTCAACTGAGGGTTAATGGACGACGATCGTGCCGTTCATCCCAGAGTGAATCGTACAATGGTAGGTGTAGGTGCCGAGCTGCAGTGTCGCTTGATAGGTGCCTGAGAATTGCGTTGTGGAGTTTGCGGGCAACGTTCCGGGGCCGGTCAGCCACGTCACATTATGGCCATTGGAGGGGGTCGCCCAGGTGAATGTCACCTGCCCCACGGGGACAGTGTCGGGCGTTGGATTGAAGGAATTGTTTTGCACGGTGATGCTCGTGGTATGCCCGCCGCCGCCGGGCGCCGTCGAGCTGCTGCTGCATGCTGCAATTACGCCGACGCCAATCGCCACCGCGACCGCCAGACGCGCGAACTGCATAACCCCTCCGGGTTCGAGTAAACAAATCAACGCGCTACTCGTACACCGGGTTCCGGGAACTGATCGGGATGTAGTTGTAACGTGAGACGGCGTCAGTGCTGCTCGCGCTCCAACGCATCGGCGGCGAGTCGCGGAGAGACGATCGGGTAACGCGCCGCAAACCAGGCCCAGGAGAGGAAGAACAGCCCGCCAAAGAAGAGCGTGATGCCCAGCTCCGGCATACCGAGCGCGGGCCCGGTGCCGTGGTTGATCGCGGGCACAATCTCGAGATAGCGCTCCAGCCAGATGCCCACGAGGCTCACGACCGCGAAGCCCACCATCGTGGGCGGGAACTTCTTCGGCTTCTCGCCGAGCAAGCCGATGAAGGGAATCAGGAAGACCAGGAGGAACACCAGAATGCCGACCGGACGCCAGACGCCGCTGAGCCGATAGAAGAGAGGCCACGTCTCGTCGGGCAGGTTGCCGTACCAAATGACGAGGTACTGCGACCACATCAAGTACGCCCAGAACACGGTAAAGCCGAAACACAGCTTGCCAAGATCGTGTTGCTGGCGCGCGGAGTAGACGTCGGACAGACCCATCGTCCGTCGCAGCACGATGGCGAGAATCGCCAGCATCATCAACGCGGCGAGGAAGCTTCCCATGAAATAGAACGCGCCGAACAGGTTGCTGACCCACCTGGTCGACAGCGCCATGATCAAATCGTAGCCCAGCATGGTATGGCCGAAAGCGAAGGCGAGGATCAGGATTGCCGCGTCGCGCGCGATGCGGGGCGCGTCGTCCTTGCGATCGACTGCGCTCCCCGACGCAAGCTCGCGGACGTCGGGCGCCGTGTCATGCCGGACGAAACGCCACGAGAGCCATGACAGCACGGCCAGGATCAGGCCATTCCGAATGAAGAACCAGCGCGTCGTGAGCCAGCCACCGATCTCGGGACGCGGCTCGTGCAGCCACGTGAAGATATAGGTCCGGCCGATGACGAGGCCGATGAAGAGTACGACGGCGACGGTCGTAAACGCCGCGCCCGCCTCGGCAAAACGAATGACGACGCCGGACCAGTGCCCTTTCGCGAGCTTCTGCGTGGCGGCGAACACGACCATCCCCTGCGCCAGGCCCGCCCAAAAGACCAAGTTCGTGAGGTACGCCCACCACGTCCGCTCGGGATGGCCGCTCAGCAACCCGATGATCAGCACGATGCCGCCCAGGATGGCGGCGATGCCGCCGAACAGGGCAAATCGCGTGGTCGGGGCCGACCGCGCCTTTTGCGCGAGGTCCGAGCGACTGATCGTCGCGGCGCTCACCGGCTGCCTCGCGCGTTCAGCTGGAGGTTGCGCACGTAGTTCACGACGTCCCAGCGGTCGTTCCCATGGATCTTGTCGCCGTAGCGGGGCATCAGGCCGCGGCCCATGCGCTGCGCTTCGACGATCATGCCGTAGATCATGCCGTCGCTCATGTGGGGCCGGGTGGGATCGACCAGCGACGGGATACCGGGAAACGGGCCGCCGCCCGTGAGGGACACGGGTCCGTTGCCCTCCCCCCGTTCCCCATGACACACCAGACAGTAGGTCTGGTACACCCACTGGCCGCGATTCAGCGATTCGGCCGTGCGGGTGCGCGGGTTGGTGAGACGGTCCGCGGTTTCGCGCGTGAGCGGCGGCTCGCCGCCCGACACCGGCACCGAGCCGTCGACCGGCGGAATCGGCCGGGCATACGGTTTGATGTTGCGCTGATGCCGCATCGTGGCGAACCAACCGACTTTGTGCACGACAGCGTCGGGCTCGCAGGCGCACAGCAGCGCGAGCACGCCAAGGACAATGGCGCGCCTAGCCACGGCGCGCCTCTTCCGCGCCTGCATCGCGCAGCAGCGTCTCGACACTTGCCGCCTTGTCGGACCCTGTGGGGACGAAAACGCCGAATTTGTCGTTCGTGAAGCGCGGATCGTACTGGATCGTGCCGAGGCGGCGCGCGGCGAACATCGAGTTCAGCAGGATGCCCAGGATGGTGCTCAGGGCACCGAACAAGATCGTCATCTCGAACATGATGACGACGTAGGGCGGGATCGAGAGCACCGGCTTCCCACCGACCACGATGGGCCAGTCGCCCGACATCCACAGCGTCAGCCACGCGCCGACGCCGCAGCCCGCAATGCCGCCGATCAGCGTGAAGATCCGCACCGGACTGACGGCCTGGCCGAGTGCGCCTTCGATCTCGTGCCGCGGAATCGGCGAATACACGGTGAAATCGCTGTGTCCGGCCGCGCGCAGCTTCTTGATCGCCTCGAGCGTCGCATCGAGATGGGCGAATACACCCAGCACGCCCGGCGTCGCCGGCGGATGAAACAGCTCGCGCAGCGGCCCGGGCAGCGGCAGGCGCGTATGCGTCGTCATGCCCGCGTTCCCGCGCGCGCCGCCTGGCGCTTGGGTGGCGGCAGCACTTCCTTCACTTCGCTGATCGAGACGGCCGGGAAGTTCTTCACGAACAGCAGGAACCACATGAAGAACCAGCCGAAGCTGCCGGCCATGATGCCCCAGTCGGCCCAGGTGGGGTTATAGACCGCGTTGGCCCATGGCTCGTAGGGCTCACCCGCCAGCGAGACGACGATGATCACGTAGCGCTCGAACCACATCCCGATGTTGACGAAAATCGAGATCACGAACAGCGCCGTGATATTGGTGCGAATCTTCTTGATCCACAGCAACAGCGGCAGGAACGCGTTGCAGATGATCATCGTCCACGTCGCCCACCAGTACGGCCCGAAGGCGCGGTACCAGAACGCCGCGCGCTCGTGCGGATTGCCGCTGTACCAGGCGATGAAATACTCGCACACGTACGCGTAGCCGACGATCGACCCGGTCAGCAGGCAGAGCTTCGCCAGGTTCTCGTAATGGTGGACAGTGATGAGCTCTTCCAGGCCGAACAGCTTGCGGATCGGCGTGAGGAGCGTAATGACCATCGCGCAGCCCGAATAGATGGCGCCGGCGACGAAGTACGGGGCGAAGATCGTGGCGTGCCATCCGGGCACGATCGCCATCGCGAAATCCCACGACACGACGCTGTGCACCGAGAGCACGAGCGGTGTGGCGAGCGCCGCGAGGTAGAGATAGCCGCGGGAAAAGTGACGCCACTGCTCGTTCGTGCCCGTCCAGCCGATCGACGTGATGGCGTACAGCTTCTTGCGCCAGCCGGTGGCAAGATCGCGCACCGCCGCGATGTCGGGAATCAGTCCCATGATCAAAAACACGGTCGACACCGTGAAGTACGTCCCGATCGCGAACTCATCCCAGATCAGCGGCGACTTGAAGTTCGGCCAGAGGCCCCGTTCGTTGGGATAGGGAATCAGCCAGTAGAAGTACCACTGCCGTCCGATGTGGATGAGCGGGAACAAACCGGCCGTCATGACGGCGAACACCGTCATCGCCTCGGCGGTGCGGTACACCGCCGTGCGCCACCCCGAACGGAACAGGAAGAGAATCGCGGAGATCAGCGTGCCGGAGTGCGCGATACCCACCCAGAACACGAAGCACGTGATGAACACCGCCCAGTACACGGGGTGCGAGTAACCCGCGAGACCAAGGCCGTAGCGCAGCAGATACAGCAGCGTGATGATGCCGACCGCGAGCAGCGCCACGGCGGCGCCGAGCAGCAGGAAGTAGCCCTTCGACGGGCTGCCGAGCGTCCGCGCGATCGTCCGCGTGACGTAGTCGTACGTAACGCGAGACGGTGTGCCGGTCGTGCGCTGCTCAGCCATGACTGGGCGTGTCCTGGGCGACCACGCGCGCGAGGTAGGTGATCGCCGGTTTGGTATTCAGGCCGGCCAGGACATGGTAGCCGCGCGGGTTGGTGGCGAGCTGCGAGACACGCGAGCGGCGGTCGTTGAGATCGCCGAACACGATCGCTTCCGACGGGCAGGTCTGCTGACACGCGGTGACGATGTCGCCGTCGCGCACGCTGCGATCTTCGAGCCGCGCCTGGTTCTGCGCGCCGCGGATGCGCTGGACGCAGAACGTGCACTTCTCCATCACGCCCTTCTCACGCACTGTGACGTCGGGGTTGAGCAGCATCGACAGCGGCTCGGGCCACGCCTCGTATTTGCCGTCGCGCTCGGCGTAGTTGTACCAGTTGAAGTAGCGGACCTTGTACGGGCAGTTGTTGGAGCAGTAGCGCGTACCGACGCAGCGGTTATAGACCTGGCCGTTCAAGCCGTCGGGGGTGTGGTAGGCGGCGTACACGGGACAGACCGGCTCGCAGGGCGCGTTGCCGCACTGCTGGCACAGCATCGGTGAGTTGACCGCGCCCTGCGGCTCACCGGTGTCGTCCGTGAGCCAGTAGCGCTCCAGCCGCATCCACGACATCTCGCGACCGCGCTGCATCTGCTCCTCGCCCACCGTCGCGATATTGTTTTCGGCGTAGCACGCCGTGACGCACGCGGCGCAGCCGGTGCACTTCGACAGATCGATCGCCAGACCCCAGCGCGGATGCTCGCCTTTGTAGTTGCCGAGCTCCGTCTTCTCGCGCTGCTGCTCGCTCCACCATTCGACGGCGGGCGACGCGTACTCCGGCGTCTCCTCGAAATGGAAGGGGTGGTCGTTGGGGCGGAGCGATTTGGCGCGCGCCACGCCGAGCACTTCGACCGTGCCGCGGCCGCGCTCGCGCGGGCTGCCTTCGGTCGTCACGATCTTGCGGTGTTCGCCGGTTTTTCTTGCGCTGGCGGTGATGAGGAAATTGCGGCCACCATACGCATTGGGTACCGCCCCCAGCAGCGCAAAGGCGTTCGCCGAGCGGTCCTTGGCATAGCGGCCGTAGGCCGTGTGCCCCTGCCCCGTCGGCACGGCCAGAACGTCCGGCCGCACCGAGCGCGTGATCCACGCCGGGAATTTTTCACCGCCGAATGGCGAATCGAGCACCAGGAAGTCGCCGGTCGCGAGGCCCCATTTCGCCGCCGTGTCCGGGTGCACCTCGACCCAGCTGTGCCAGGCGATTTTCGAGACGGGATCGGGCAGCTCCTGCAGCCACGGCTTGTTGGCGCCGCGGCCGTCGTGCAGCACCGGATGCGGGAAGACGATGACTTGCTGCTCGGCGGCGGCGGCAGAGGCGGCAGGGGCGGCAAGACTGAGTTTCGAGACGTCTGCCAGCCGCACTGGGCGTGACGGCGCGTCGCCATACAGGCCACCCTTTGCCAGGGCGTCGAAGACGAACTGGTCGCCGGTGTTAGCGGCAGCACCGCGACGGCGAGGCTGCAGCCCGCGCCACTTGCCCTGCACGTAGTCCTTGAACGTGGCCCCCCCGGCCCCCCCGGCCCCCCCGGGGCGCCCGGCGAGCTGCAGAATCACGTCGCCGGTCTGACGCGTGTCGAACACCGGTTGTACGACGGGCTGCTGGAACGCCGTAACGCCGGCCCGCGGCCGGCTGTCGCCCCACTGCTCGAGCGCGTGATGGTCCGGCAGGATCAGGTCGCACGCGGCGGCGGTTTCGTCCATGTAGGACGAGAAGCTCACCTTGTAGGCCACCTTCTCGAGCGCCTTTTGGAAGGCGCCGGGAAGTGAGTGTGCAGGGTTCGCGCCGTGAACCAGCAGCAGCGCGACACGCCCGTCGGCCATGTCCGATGTGAGGGTGGTAAAGTCGCCAAAGGTGCTGACAGAACCGATGGCTAGGTCGGCGCCGAACTTCACCAGCGAGCCGACCGCTCCCGCCACGTAGTTCAGAATGTTCACGGCAGCGACGATGTCCGCGCCATTCGCGTACTGCGTCGCCATACCGCCCGCGACCGCCAGGCCGCCACCCGAGCGCGTGAATTCCCGCGCCAGCCGCACAATGGTTTCCTGCTCGATCCCGATCGCGGTGGCGACGGCGCGCGGGGCGTACCCGGAGAGCAAACCGACCAGGCGACTGGCGTCCGCAGGAACGCGTGCCAGGTGCTGGCTGACGATCACTTGCGCCATCGCGAGCGCGAGAATGCCCTCGGTCCCGGGCCGCGCCGCGATCCATTCGTCGGCGTTCATCCCGGTGAGCGACAGGCGCGGGCCGACGTAGACGAACTTGGCCATCGCCGCGGGGCGATCGCCGTCGAAGGCGTGGGCCGCGGTGAAGCCGTTCTGGAACTCCACCGGCGAGATCCAGGTGTCGAGGAAATCGGCGCCAAACGAGAGCACGTACTTGGCGTTGGCGAAGTCGTAGGACGGCACCGACCCGGTTCCAAATGTCATCCGGTTGCCGGCGCGCAACGCGTCGAAGCCGAACGGCTCGTAGCTGTACCGGCGACCACCGACCTGCTTCAGCCACTCGTCCACCAGATCGCCGAACGTCGAGACTTCGGCGCCGGTGACGAAGACGATCCCTTTGCCGCGGGCCTGCGTGACCTTGGCGCTGAGCCGCTGAATCGCGCCATCCCAATCGATCGCTTCGAATACCCCGCTGGCGTTACGCACCATGGGGTGAGTGACGCGATCGGGATTGTAGAGACCCTGCAGCGCGGCCTGCCCGCGCGCGCACAGCCGGCCGCGATTGATCGGCGATTCCGGATTCCCCTCCAGCTTGACGGCGCGGCCCTCGCGCACGCGGGCGACGACGCCGCATCCGGCCGCGCACTCGCGGCACGTGGTCGCGTAGTACGTCGCTGTTCCGGGGATCTGATCCTCGGGCTGGACCAGATAGGGGATCAATTTCTCGGTGGGCTCGGGACCGATACCGCACGCGGAGACAGCCGCGGCGCCGGCGCCGGTGACACCGAGCACTGTCAGAAAGCGGCGGCGATTGATGGAGTCTGTCATGTCAGTAATGACATACGCTGCAGTCGCGCGTCACTTTGCGCTCGACGTGGCAGCGGACGCACCAGCCCATGCGCAGCGTCGAGACCTGGTAGACCTGCGCCATCCCCTGCACATCGCCGTGACAATTGGTGCAAGCGCCGGTGCCGAGCGCCTTGATGTGGCGCATGTGCGGGAAGCGGACGAAGCCGGGCAGCGCGTGAATGCGGGTCCACTCGGGCGGCTTGCGATCGCGCGAGCGACTGCGCAGCTGCTGGACCTGCTCCTTTTCGGCGCGCGCCGCCGCCGTGTCCGCCTTCACCCCGCCGCGCGTTCCGCCCCCAACGTAGAGGTGACATCCCATGCACGTCTGGAGCGACGGAATGCCCGGCTCGCTCGAGACTGCCGCCGAGTAGTGGCAGTACATGCACGGGATTTGGAACTCACCTGCGTGAATGTCGTGACGGAAAAAAATCGCCTGCCGGGGACCCTTCAGGTCGCCGGAGTCTTTGACGATGGGAGCTTGATACCGCTGAGAAGCCGTTGGGGCCCCGCCCTGCTGGCCGTACACGACCGCAGGCGGGAGGGCGAGCATCAACACCACGACCGCAGCTGAACGCAGAGGGCCTCGATCGGCTATCAGTGGTTCGGTTTCGGTGTGGGACAACTACAATCCGAAGGCCACCGAATGTAACAACGGCTACTCGGGGCGCGCCAGTAGTTGGTATTTCAGTCGAACGACGTCGGCGAATGCGCGCACGCCGTCGAGGTCGAGGAATTCCATCCAGCAATGGCGCACACCTTCGAGCAATGTTCCGTCTCTGACGGCTTGCTTGATGACGCGCGGCAATCCGTTGGTGGCGCTGATTTCCTGTTCTTCGAACCCCGACAGCACGAACGTGCCGCTCACGCCCGACCGCATCGGGTGGAGATACCCGAGCTTGCGTCCGCCCACCTCGTACATCCACACCCATTTCCATGTGGTGCCCAGGTAGACGACCTGCTCCGTGACGTGACGCAGACTGCGCAAATGCTCGCGCGCTTTCTTGAAGCGCTGCGCGGCGCGGGGCGGGAGATCGCGGACCGGCTGGTCCACCTTGGGACGCTGCCGCGGGCTCAGGTAGAGATGCGCGGCCCAGTAGTCGGTGGTGGGTTTGTTCATCGCGCCTAAACTACAGTCGTAGTCAAGACCCGGAAGCGCGCCGGGTCGAGCAGCCGGCCGCACGACTGTTGCGGCACCGCCATCCGGCCGCCCCGCCCCATCGTGAGCTTGATGACGTCGCCATTGCGGCCATACCAGCGGGCCGAGGGCTCCAAATCGGAGGGATAGACGAAGAGCGGCAGCGACGCGGCCGCCAGGGCCGCCTGTGATCCGATGCCCGACTCGGGCATCGTCCCGGCCCACAGTTTCGCTCCGTATTCGGTGGCGAGCCGGTAGATGCGGCAGACCTCCGTCAGGCCGCCGAGGCGATGCACTTTGATATTCCAGACCTTGGGCCCGGCGAGCTCCATCACCTGACGCGCAGCCCGCGCGTCCCGTAGCGTCTCATCCAGGCAAATCGGCGTGCGCAGTCGCTCAGCCAAACGCGCGTGACCGACGAGCTCGTCGGGATGGAGCGGCTGCTCGATGTAGAGCAGCCCCGCATCATCGAGCGCGCGCAGCGCGGTCTCATCGCGCGGCCACTCGTACGCGCCGTTCGCGTCCACCGTGAGCGGGAGATCGCTACCCTCGAGCCCTTTGCGCGCCGCCGTGACTGCGGCGACATCCCACCCGGGCGCCACCTTGATCTTGACACGCGCGTAGCCATGCCGCACCGCGTCGTAGACGGATCGCGTCAGCTCGGCGGGATCAGGCCCGGGAGGGATGCCCAATGCCACGCCGCACGCGACGCTCGCCGCCGCTGCGACGCCCAGGCGCTCGGAGACGAGC
>DASZCG010000021.1:0-8654 GCA_035943355.1 Gemmatimonadales bacterium | reverse complement strand
ATCCACGCGGGCGACGTCGTCGTGATTCGCTACGAAGGTCCGAAGGGTGGGCCGGGGATGCGGGAAATGCTGGCGCCCACGGCCGCGCTCGTCGGCGCCGGTCTGGGCGACTCCGTCGGGCTGATCACCGACGGACGATTTTCCGGCGGCACGCACGGTCTCGTGGTAGGGCATGTGGCGCCGGAGGCCGCGGTCGGCGGCCCGCTTGCGCTGGTCCGCGAAGGCGACTCGATCACGATCGACGCGGCGCAGCGCGAGCTGCGCATCAACGTTGCCGAGCGCGAGCTCGCGGGACGCCGCGCCGCATGGCAGGCGCCGGCACCGCGCTACACCTCCGGTGTGCTCGCGAAGTACGCCCGGCTCGTGTCGAGCAGCAGCCAGGGTGCCGTGACGGATCAGGCGCTATGACGGCGGTGGCGATTCAGGGTGAGGCCGGCTCGTTCAGCCACACGGCCGCGCTCGACACGCATGGTCCCTCGCTGCGTCTGGTGCCCTGCGTCACATTCGCAGACCTGTTCCAGGCGGTTGCATCAGGCGCAGCGCATCGCGGCATCGTGCCGATCGAGAACACGCTCGCGGGCTCGGTGCACGAGAACTACGACCTCTTGAGCGCCCACCAACTGCATGTCGTCGGCGAGACGCAGGTGTGGATCCATCACTGCCTCATCGCCCGGCCGGGTACCGAGCTTCCGGAGGTCCGCCGGGTCGCGTCGCATCCCGTCGCGCTGGCGCAGTGCCGCCGTTTCTTCGCGACGCATCCCCACCTCGTTGCCGTGCCCGCGTACGATACCGCGGGGAGTGTCCGCAACCTCATCGCGGGGGATGATCACGCCAATGCCGATGCGGCGATCGCGTCGGCGTTGGCCGCGGAGCTCTATGGCGGAGAGGTGCTGGCGGAAGGATTGGAAGATCATGCCGAGAACTACACGCGCTTCCTCGTGGTTGCGCGCGAGCCGGCACCCGCGGCATCAGCTTCGAAGGTTTCGCTGATGTTCACGCTCACCAACGCACCCGGTGTGCTGCACCGGGCGCTGGGCGTATTCGCGACGCGCGGACTCGATCTCACGAAGATCGAATCGCGGCCGCTGCCGGGCCGGCCGTGGGAGTATCTCTTCTATCTGGATGTGATTGGTGATGCGCGGGGCACGCTGGGGGCGGCGTTGGACGAGCTGCGCAGCTTCGCGCCGCTCGTGCGGGTCTTGGGGGCGTACCCGGGGCGATCCTGATGCGCCAGCCGCGATTCGAACGCGGGACCTTCGGCTCCGGAGGCCGACGCTCTATCCAACTGAGCTACTGGCGCCTGCTGCAGAACGTTCAACGATCATGATCATTCTTCAGCGAGTCGGGGCGAGTGGATTTGAACCACCGACCTCCTGGTCCCGAACCAGGCGCGCTAACCGGACTGCGCTACGCCCCGTCTGTCAATTATGGTGCGCCCAGGAGGACTCGAACCCCCAGCCTCTTGATCCGTAGTCAAGCGCTCTATCCAGTTGAGCTATGGGCGCGGGATGGGCGGTACTAGGCTCGAACTAGTGACCTCCACGATGTCAACGTGGCGCTCTAACCAACTGAGCTAACCGCCCTCGACTGAAATGCGGAACGTGGAAGTCGGAATTCGGAATGATCGATTCCGCATTCCCCGTTCCGCATTCCGCATTGTAGTAGCGGGGGTGGGATTTGAACCCACGACCTCCGGGTTATGAGCCCGGCGAGCTACCAGACTGCTCCACCCCGCGTCGCTGTGGTCTGCTATTGCTGCTTGGAGAGCGGGAAACGGGACTCGAACCCGCGACCCCAACCTTGGCAAGGTTGTGCTCTACCAACTGAGCTATTCCCGCGCGCCGGCTAATCTAACCGGTCGGTGGGAGGGTATCTACCACCCCATCAGGGCTTTACGACCCGCCCGACCCGCCCGACCCGCCGTTTCGAGTGGAGGCGAGGGGGATCGAACCCCTGACCTCGTGAATGCCATTCACGCGCTCTCCCAACTGAGCTACGCCCCCCTTATATTGCCGCCCCGCAATGGCCTGACCCGCCAGACGGGAACACGGCATCTTATCGGCGCGTTCAAGCGGTGTCAAGCGAATTCTCGCTTGTTTCATGAACATTTTCGCTGCGCCTGCGTACTACAGAACACCCAAATAGGGCGACCCAATGCCTCGTACTCGTAAGAAGGCCAAAGCAGCGGCTCCGGCCCCGAAGGCCAAGGCGAAAGCGGCGCCCGTCGTGACGGCTGAACGACGGGTGACGAAGCGTCGTGGCCGGCGCCGGGGTCTGCTCACCGGCCTCGGAGCGCACGAGCACGAGCGCGACATCCTCGACCAGTATCTCCACGAGGTCTCTAAGACTCCGCTGCTCACGCAGAAGGAGGAGATCGCGCTCGCCCGCAAGGTGCGCGCGGGTGATCAGGAGGCGATGCAGGAGCTGGTGAAGCGCAACCTGCGCTTCGTGATTTCGGTCGCCAAGAAGTACCAGAACCGGGGTCTGCCGCTCACCGACTTGATCGGTGAGGGCAACGTCGGCCTGCTCACGGCCGCGCGGAAGTTCGATCCCGATCAGGGCGTGAAGTTCATTTCGTACGCCGTGTGGTGGATCCGCCAGGCGATTCTCGCCGCGCTCGCGCGGCAGGGCCGTACGGTCCGCGTGCCGCTCAACCGCACCGCCGATCTGTCGCGCATCGTGCGCACGGCGGAGTATCTGCGCCAGACGCTGCGCCGCGAGCCGACGCCGGAAGAGATCGCCGACGCGACCAAGCTGTCGCTCGAGGTCGTGCAGTCGCTCGCCGCCCTCAACACGGGCGACGTGCGGCTGGACGCGCCCCTCGACCCCGATGGAGACCGCTCGCTGATCGAGCGCTTCATCGCGGAGGATCTGCCGGACACGGAAGATCAGGCGATGGATCGTTTTCTGTCGGACGAGATCGAGCAGGCGCTGAATACGCTGCAGCGTCGCGATGCCAAGGTGCTGCGGTTGTACTTCGGTCTCGACGGCGGCCGCGAGCATACGCTCGAGGAAATCGGCGGCATGCTCGGCGTCACGCGCGAGCGGGTGCGGCAGCTGCGCGATCGCGCGCTGAAGCGGCTGCGCGACGGCGACGTCGGGAAGGCATTGGCGAGCTTCGCGGCGTAAAGGTAGCGGTTGCGGATGGGTAGGGGCGCAGCATGCTGCGCCCCTTCTGTTTTTGGTCTAGTTTGTCTCCCCGTGATCGAATCCATCGGGCGGCGCTCCATCTCCGCCATAGAGGAAGTCGGCCGGGTCGGCTACTTCCTGCGGGACATGGCCCGCGGCCTCCGTGATGTCGGCACCTGGGGCCGTCTGGTCATGGTCCAGATGCGCCGCATCGGCGTCGATTCGCTGCCCGTCGCCCTGTTCATCGCCGCCTTCACCGGCGTCGTGCTCGCCCTGCAGGCGTCCTACACGTTCACCGGCGCCGTGCCGCTCTACTTCGTCGGCACGCTCGTGGGAAAAACGATGATGCTCGAGCTGGGTCCCGTGCTGACGGGCCTCGCACTCGCCGGTCGCGTCGGCGCCAGCATGGCCGCCGAGCTCGGCACGATGAAGGTGACGGAGCAGGTGGACGCCCTCGAGACCCTGGCGTACGATCCGCAGAGCTATCTCGTCGTGCCGCGTGTCGTAGCCGCCACGCTCATGTTCCCCGTCATCGTCGCGTTCGCGATCGCGGTCGGCATTGTCACCGGCTGGCTCACGAGCCTCGCGCTGCTCAACCTTTCGACGCCCGATTTCATCAAGGGCCTGAAGCTGTTCTACGTTTTCAAGGACAGCTGGTTCGGGCTGCTGAAGAGCGCGAGCTTCGGGGCCACGATCGCGCTCGTCGGCTGCATGGTCGGCTTGTCCACCCGTGGGGGGGCGGAGGGCGTCGGGCGCAGCACGACACGCGCCGTCGTGTTCTCGGCCATTCTCATCCTGGTGCTCGATGCGTTCTGGGCCGTGGTGTTGTTGTGATCGAGTTTCAGGACCTGTACAAGGCGTTCGGGGCCAAGCCCGTGCTCCAGGGGTTCTCGCTCGAGATCCGGGATGGCGAGACGATGGTCATCATCGGCTACTCGGGCAGCGGTAAGAGCGTGGCGCTGAAACACATCGTCGGGCTGTTGCACCCCGATGCCGGTGAGGTGATCGTTGACGGCCAGGCCGTCAGCACGCTGGACGGCGCCGGTCTCACGCTGGTGCGGCAGAGCATCGGCTACGTGTTTCAGTTCGCGGCACTGTTCGATTCGCTGTCCGTGGCGGACAACGTGGCGCTGGGGCTGCGCCGCCGTGGTCTCGACGAGGAGGAGATCGAAGAGCGCGTGCATGAGGCATTGGCGCTGGTGGACCTGTCGGGGACTGACGAGCGCTTTCCCGCCGAGCTGTCGGGCGGGATGCGCAAGCGCGTCGGCATCGCGCGCGCGATCGCGCTGCGCCCGCGCTACATCCTCTATGACGAGCCGACCACGGGGCTCGATCCGGTCACGTCCGCGGTGATGGACCGGTTGATGGTCCGCACGCGCGAGCACCTGGGCGTGACGGGGATCGTCGTCACGCACGACATGCGCAGCGCCTATACGGTGGGCGACCGGATTGCCATGCTCTATGAAGGAAAAGTGCGCCAGGTCAGCACGGTCGAAGACATTCAGCAGACCGACGACCCCGTGGTTCGCCAGTTCATCGAAGGACGCGCCGAGTGAAACGGGAAAACGAGTTCGCGGTGGGCATTGTGGTCATCGCCGCGCTCGCGCTGGTGGTGGCCGGGGCGCTCTGGCTCTCCGGCGCCCACGTTGGCCGCACCGAAGCGGTGTTCACGTCGCGCTTCCGGACCGTCGGCGGGCTCGGCGTGGGCAGCCCGGTCGTGCTGCGCGGCGTGCGCGTCGGCCGCATCGAAGCGATTCGTCTGGCGCCCGGCAACTGGGTCGAGGCGGACCTCAAGATCTATACCGGTGTCGGGTTGCCCGCCAAGCCGGCCGTGATCGCCGCATCCGCATCGCTGTTCGGGGAGTGGGCCGCGACCCTGATCTCCAGCGACCCGCCGCCCGCCGATCCCAACATTCGCCTAGCGCTCGCGGAGGCCGAGGCCGTTGGGGGGGGGGGCGGGAAATGGCCGGGCGCGACGCTGCCCGACATCGGGCAGCTCACCGCCCAGGCCAGCCGCATCGCGACCGATATCGGCACAGTCGCCGCGCGAGTCCAGACGGCCTTCGATTCCCAGGCCGTGATGGATTTGCGGCGCTCGATCCACGACTTCGGCCAGGTGGCCGACCGCCTCGTGCGCGTAACCAACGATCAGGCGGACGTCATCGGGAACGTCGGTTCCAACCTGCAGTCTGGCTCGGAGGCATTGTCGCGGGCCGCGACGGATCTGCGTGCCACGCTGGGTCGCGTGGATACCGCGACGAATCAGGGCCAGCTCGCTACAATCCTCAATAACACCGCGGCCACATCCACCGACCTGCGCAGCGCGTCACAGGATTTTCGGCAGCTGATGGGGGCGGCGAATCGCAATCAGGAAAGCCTGGTGCGGGTGCTCCAGAATGCCGACACGGTTCTGTCGCGCATCGCGAACCGCAGCGGCACGCTGGGACTGCTCGTCGCGGATTCCTCACTCTATCGCGAAACGACGCTCACGATGATTCAGCTGCGCCAGCTGCTCTCCGACATTCAGGCGAATCCGCGGAAGTATTTCACGTTTAGCGTCTTCTAGAGCATGACTCTTCTCGTTCGTTGGCGATGACGCGTCGCTCTCAGCGCAAACGTCGCAAATCCCACCCCCGCGCCGTGCGTGAGACGAGCGCCGGCGGCGTCGTGTTTCGCCGCGGCCCGGACGGCCAGGTGCGCTTCCTTCTTATTCGGGACTCGTACAAGAATTGGGGGTTTCCCAAAGGGCACCTGGAATCGGGGGAGCCGCCGGCCGAGGCGGCACGACGTGAGGTCGCCGAAGAGACGGGCCTCGAGGAAGTGCTCCTGCACGGACCGATCAAGGTGATCGACTGGTATTTCCGGTTTCGCGGCAAGACCATCCACAAGTTCTGCCACTTTTTCCTGTTCGAATCCCGCCACGGAGAGCCGGTGCCGGAAGAAGCCGAGGGCATCACGGCATGCGTGTGGCACCCGCTCGAGGAAGCCCGCCGCAACATCAGCTACGACAATGCGCGCGACGTCTTGTTGCAGGCGGGCGAGATGCAGCAGGCGCTGGTGCAGGCATGAGCCGGGCGAACCGAGCGAATGGGGCAGGGCCCACGGCGGGGGTGGGGGTCGGCGCGTATCCCGTGGTTCCGGTTTTTCATCCGCGGCGCGAAACGCGTCGCGCCATACAGCGCGGCTACCCGCGCGGCGCGGGCAGCGTGCGCCTCTGTCGCAGCATCCAGGAAGTGCAGCGCTTGCTCGAGCAGCGGCTGGTCGACGCCGTCGTCCTCGATATCCGCCATTGCGACGGCGACGGGCTCACACTCCCGGCGCGGTTCCCACGCATTCCGATGTACGCACTCTGCGCCGTCCGTCCCGAGGATGGCGCCCTGCTCGCCTCGTGTCGTGAGGCCGGCTTCACGGGGATCCTCGTTGAGGGAGTCGACAACGCCGTGGCCGGCGAGTGGATCGCCGCTCGCACCGCGCAGGTCGCGCGCCGGGCGGCGCTGGCCGATGCCCCGCGCCTGCTGCGGCTGACCGACCGATTGCAGGTCGCGGCGTGGGACGAGGTGTTGCGCCGCGCGGGCGCACCGACCAAAACGGGCCACGTGGCTCAGGCGCTCCGCGTGACGCGCGAGCACCTGTCGCGAGAATTCGGGGCGGGCGGCGCCCCCAACTTGAAGCGCGTCATCGATCTGGCCCGCGCCGCCTGCGCCGCGGACTTGCTGGGGAACCCGGGGTATACCGTGCGCTGCGTCGTTCGCATCCTCGGCTATGCGTCGCCGAGCGACCTGGCTGGTGCGGCGCGACGCGTGGCGGGTGCGACGCCGCTCGAGCTGCGAGAGCTGGGCCCGCGCGGGGTGCTGACCAGGTTCTTACGCGGTAGGACGAGATCGCGCGTGTAGGGGCGCAGCATGCTGCGCCCCTCCAGGACACATTTCAACGCCCGTTGCGCACCTCGTACATTGTGATATTTTTCACAAACTCCCAACGGTACTCCAATGGCCACTGATTCCATCCTGCGTCCCGGCGAGCTCAAGAACCTCCTCCTCAAGGAGATCGAGGCGGCGGATCTCGCGGACATCGACGTCCGTGAGGTCGGCACCGTCCTGGAGGTCAAGGACGGGATTGCGCGCATCTACGGTCTCACGTCCGCGATGGCCGGCGAGATGCTGGAATTCACGGTCTCGGCGACGGGCGAGAAGATCACCGGTCTTGCGCTGAACCTCGAAGAAGACAACATCGGCGCCGTGATTTTCGGCGACTACCTCGAGCTGCGGGAAGGCGACGAAGTGCGCCGCACCGCCCGCGTGCTGGAAGTGCCCGTCGGGCCGGCGCTGGTAGGCCGGGTGGTCGATGCACTGGGCCGTCCCGTCGATGGGCTTGGCCCGATCCAGACGACCACGACACGCAAGGTCGAGATCATCGCGCCGGGCATCATCAAGCGGCAGCCCGTGAAGGAGCCGCTGCAGACCGGCATCAAGGCGATCGATTCCATGATCCCGATCGGCCGCGGCCAGCGCGAGCTGATCATTGGCGATAGAGGAACGGGCAAGACCGCGATCGCGATCGACACGATCATCAATCAAAAAGGGCAGGGCGTCATCTGCGTGTACATCGCGATCGGTCAGAAGAATTCGACGGTCGCGGGTGTTGTCGAGCGGCTCAAGGAGCATGATGCGATGGCGTACACCATCGTGGTCGTCTCGTCCGCGTCGGAGCCGGCCCCCATGCAGTACATCGCGCCCTACGCCGGCTGCACGATGGCCGAGTACTTCATGTATGACGAGCGCAAGGCGACGCTCTGCGTCTACGACGATCTCTCCAAACAGGCCGCCGCCTACCGCCAGCTGTCGCTGGTGCTGCGGCGTCCGCCCGGCCGCGAAGCCTATCCGGGCGACGTGTTCTATCTGCACAGCCGCCTGCTCGAGCGGGCCGCCAAGCTGTCGGACGAAATGGGCGGCGGCTCTCTGACCGCGCTCCCGATCATCGAGACGCAGGCGGGCGACCTGTCGGCCTACATTCCGACGAACGTGATTTCGATTACCGACGGCCAGATCTTCCTCGAAAGCGATCTCTTCCATCAGGGCGTCCGTCCCGCCATCAACGTGGGCAACTCGGTGTCGCGTGTGGGCGGCTCCGCGCAGATTCGAGCGATGCGACAGGTCGCTGGGTCGCTGCGTCTTGATCTCGCGCAGTATCGCGAACTGGCGGCGTTCGCGCAGTTTGGCAGCGATCTCGACAAGGCGACCCAGGCACAGCTCAATCGCGGACGTCGTCTGGTGGAGATCCTCAAGCAGCCGCAGTATCAGCCGCTTCCGGTGGAGAAGCAGGTCACGATCATCTACGCGGCAACGAAGGGATATCTGGATCCGGTACCGGTCGAACAGGTGCGCCGATACGAAGAGGAGCTGGACCGCTTCCTCGAAACGCGCGCGTCCAACGTTCTCGCCAGCATCGCGGACAAGAAGATTCTTGACGACGAGATCAGGGCGGCACTCGATTCGGCGCTCTCGGAATTCAGCAAGCAGTTCAGC
>DASZCG010000020.1:0-1828 GCA_035943355.1 Gemmatimonadales bacterium | reverse complement strand
CGTCTACATGGCGAATAAGCACTATGAAGTGGCGCCAGTTCTGTCGATGACCGAGCACGAAGCCAATAACAACTGTATCTGGGTCTCCGACAAGACCTGGAACAGCCTCACGCCAGAACAGCAGGGCTGGGTACAGGCGGCAGCCGACGAAGTCGCCAAGCGTGAGCCGGTGATGGCTCTCAAGCTCGAGGACGATTCAGCTGCGAAACTCAAAACGATGGGCGTCACTATCAACGAGAAGGTCGACAAATCCGGCTTCATGGCCGACGCCAAGCCGATTCAGGACGATATTGCCAAGAAGCTCGGGCCGCATGCGGTCAAGCTGCTCCAAATCGTGCGCGACGTGAAGTAATTAGCTTCGTCTTTTGAAAACCGGGCGGTGGCGTGAAAGCGCCGCCGGCCTGTGGTTTGCGACGATCAATTTCGAGAAGGACCCTCGGTGAGCGTTTTTCTGGAAACCGTCCCGGCCAACCTGCCGCTGGTGGTCGCGCGCCACCGTCACCTGAAATGGAAGGCGCTTGATCCGCTCGAACGCGTCCTGATGGTGATTTGCGGAATATCGATCATCGGCTTTACATCCTCGGTCTTTCTCGACGTTCTCACGCGACAGCTCCATTACCCCTTTCTCTGGCTGCAATTGGTGACCACCGGCTTTTTCGGCTGGGGGATTTTCATCGGCATGGCCACGGCAACGCGCCGCATTGATCACCTCAATTTAGTTGAGATCACCAAGAGACTGCGTGGGCCGAAGCGGACCTTTATGGAGACATTTAACCGCCTCGTGATCCTTGTGGTCGGCTTGTGCATGTTTGTGTTCGGCATCCAGAACTTTTTCAATGATCTCGGCAGCTTTCGCGCGCCGTCACTTATTCCGCTCGGCACCTATACGGCGAGCGTGCCGGTCGCCGGCGCGCTGATCGTGCTGTTCACCATCGAACAACTGATCAACGGCTGGCGTAATGGCTTCGAGGGTCCGGAAGATGCCGACGATTTTGCGGGTATCGTGAAATGAGTCACGGGGCAATCCTGCTGCTGATGACCCTCTTGTTCGTCGTCTTCGGCTATATGGGCGTACCCGTCGCCTTCGCGCTGATGGCGGGCGTGCTCACCGCCTGCATGCTCACCCCGATCAGCATGCAGTCGATGATCGGGCAGATGTTCCACGGCATCGACTCCGAGATTTTGCTGGCGGTGCCTTTCTTCCTGCTTGTCGGCGAGCTGATGACCTCGGCCAACGTCACCAACCGAATGATTGCTCTGGCGCAGTCCATGGTCGGGCACATGCGCGGCGGGCTGGCGCAGGTGGTCACGCTGTTCAGCATGTTCTTTGCAGGTATTTCCGGCTCGTCGACCGCCGACGTCGCAGTGCTGAGCCGCACGGTTGCACCGGAGATGACGAGGGAGGGTTATGATCGCGCCTTCACCGCGGCCTTGATCGCCTGCGCTTCGACCATGGCGAATCTGATTCCGCCGAGCATCATGGCGGTGGTCTATGGCGCCACCGGCAACGTCTCGATCGGCGGGCTGTTTCTGGCCGGCATCGCACCAGGCTTCGTGGTGGGCATCGGGCTTATGATCTATTCGCATTTTTTCGGCCCGGTAGGCTTTCGGAAGCCGCGTGCGTCGCTATGCGACTTCGCCGCCGCGGTACGGGCCTCGGTGCTGCCGATGATGATCCCAGTCATCATCATGGGCGGCATCCTGACCGGCTGGTTCACTCCGACCGAAGCGGGAATGATCGCCTCAGTCTATATCTTGCTTGCGGTCGTGCCGCTGCTCAATCCGCGCCATATCCGGCATTTGCCGCGCGACTTCGTCTATACCGGGC
>DASZCG010000019.1:0-11007 GCA_035943355.1 Gemmatimonadales bacterium | reverse complement strand
GCTCGCGAGCGAGCGCGTCGAGCGGGGTCTCCGCTTCCGTGATGGCGACGAATTGCTCGGGACGGGCGCGGGTGAGGAAATAGTTGCAGAAGGCGAGCGTCTCGACCGTGTTGCCCGATTTGCTGGCAACCAGGAACAGCGTGCGCGACGGATCGTGTACGCGCTCCGCGGCGCGCACGGCGTCAGGGTTGGTGCTGTCCAGGACGCGGAGCTCGTTCTTCCGGAACGCCTGCGCCAGCACGTCGGCCACCAGGCTCGAACCGCCCATCCCGCACACCAGTGTGTGATCGAGCCCGTCGGCGCGTGCGGCGGACGCCAACGCGACGTGCTCGTCCCACTGCGCCAGTGAGTGCTGCGGCGCGGTGATCCATCCGAGGAGGTTCATTGGCGGCGTAACATAATGCGGTTTGGGTGAGGGAGTCGGGGCTGGAGCGGCTGCGGACGCGCGCTACGCGCGCGGGGGACGGGATGGCTGGGCGGTGATGCGCGTCAGGCTGGAGTGAACTCGCTGAACGATAGCCCCGACCCGCGGCGGTCTCGCAGCTGGCGTCGTGCATCGGGCGAGCGGCGCTCGATCAGACTGCGGCGCTGCATCTGCCCGCGCCGCTCCACCAGCACGGCGACGGAGCGGAGCCGCCGCTCGGTGATCCGCCGGTCGAGGCCGGACCGCCGCTCGGGACGCACACGGCGCTCCAGGCGATGGCGCACCTCGCGATGCTGTTCGTTCATTGCCGCCCAATTTGCCGCTTTCCGCCAATTCGTGCCAGCAGAATCGACCGACTACATTTCGCGTTTGTGCAAACTCCTGACCCTCGTGCACCGCTGCCGCGCGTGACGCCCGTCACCAACGCGAGCCCCGCGAGCTCCACCGCCCAGACGCCCTCCGCGGCCCTGCTGGAGGACGCGGTACGCGCGCTGGAACCGGCATTCCGGCTCGACAACCTCGTCGCGCAGTCGCCGGACCGGGCGCTGTATCACGCGTGGGATCGCGTGCTGAAGCGCCCCGTCGCCATCCGGCTCCATCTCACGGCGGGCACGCCCAGCCGCGCGTGGTTCATGCGCGAGACCGAAACGCTCGCCGCGCTCGATCATCCCACGATCCGCCACGCCTACGCCGCGGGCGAGATCGGAACATTCGCGTACCGGACGGCCAACTGGGTAGACGGCGAGAGTCTTGCCGATGCGCTGCGCCGCGGGCCCCGGCCCATTCCGCAGTGCATGTCGCTGGTCCGCGATTTGCTGTCGGCGCTCGAGCACGCCCACGCGCGCGGCATCATCATGCGGCGCATCGTCCCGACCACCTTGATGATCAACACCGGCGGCCAGGGCGTCATCACCGACCTGCGCTATTCCAACCGGTGTCTCCCGTATATCGAGCCCCTCGCCGCGGACGATCCCACGCTCGCCTACATGGCCCCTGAAGTCCGCGCCGGTGACCCCGGCGAACCCGCCAGTGACGTGTACACGGTGACCGCGAACATCTACGCCGCGCTCACGGGCACAATGCCCGATCTCGATCCCGCGCAGCTCATCCCGCCGCGCCAGGTCCGCGCCGCGATTCCTGCCGCGGTCGAGCGCGTGATCGCCCGCGGGCTCTCGGCGGTGCCGAAAGCGCGCTATTACACCGCCACCGAGATGCTCGAAGATTTCGTCAGCGACGCCGGGACGTTCCAGGTGCCGGCCGCCGCGCCCGCCGTGACGGAAAAAGGCTTCGAGCGGCGGCTGCGCCGCGCCCTCGGCGACGATTACGAGCTGCTCGAGGAGATCGGCAGCGGCGGCTTCGGACGCGTGTATCGCGCGCGCGATCTCGCGCTCGAGCGCGATGTGGCGATCAAGGTGCTGCATCCCGCGCTCATCTCGGACCCCGGTGTAATGGAACGCTTCCGGCGTGAAGCGCAGCTCGCGGCACGGCTCCGCCATCCCAACATCGTGAGCATCTATGACATCATGGGACGGGCCGGCCTGACGTGGTACTCGATGGAGTTCGTTCCCGGATCGAATCTGGCGCAGGTCGTGCAGCGTCACGGCAATTTCTCACTGGACCAAACCGAGCGGCTCCTGACCGAAGGCCTCTCCGCGCTGGAACACGCGCACAGCGTCGGACTGATTCACCGCGACCTGAAGCCGGAAAACATGCTGATCGAGCCGGACGGGCGGCTGCGCATCACGGACTTCGGACTGGCGCTGGCGCTGCGCGCCGGAGCGCGATTCGGCGGCGCGACGTCGCGCAGCGGCACACCGCAGTTCGCGGCGCCCGAGCAGCTGCTGGGGGAACGCGTGGATCAGCGCGCCGATCTCTACTCGATGGCCGCGGTGGCATACTTCGCCCTCGCGGGCCACCCGCCCTTCACCGGGAAAACGCCGGAGCAGATTCTCGCCAAGCAGACGACCGATGATCTGCCGCCGCTCAGCAGCGAGCGCCGCGACGTCCCGCGCGAGCTCGACGAAGTGCTGCGGCGGGCGTTGCGCAGCGATCCCGCCGAGCGTTTCCATTCGGCCAGCGCGTTCGGCGCCGCCGTGCGGGGGGCGCTCGGTGGCTTTCTGCGACGCTTGGCCGCGCTGTTTCGCCCCGAGAGCTAAAAGGGATCTGGCGCACGCCGGTCCTCTCAGTGATGTTGGAATATCCATTACAACTGACGGACCTCATGCGCCTCTGCTACGGATTATTGCTCGTGTTCGCCGTTGCCTGCGGCAGCAGCACATCGTACTCCAGCTCGCCGCCGCCACCGCCGCCTGCTGGTCCACCACCGCCGCCGCCCTCGCCCGGCGGCATGTCCGTAAGCATTCAGAACTATGCCTTTGCGCCCAACTCCATCACCGTTCCGGCCGGCACGTCAGTGCGGTGGACCAACATCGACTCGGTTTCGCACAGCGTGACGTCGGATAACGGCGTGTTCACGAGTTCGAATCTGTCGGGCACCGGAACGGACCCATACGGCCAGCCCACCGGGGGCGGGCAGTACACGCGGACATTCTTCACCGCGGGAACCTTCCCGTATCACTGTAGCGTGCACCCGACGACCATGAAGGGTACGGTGATCGTAACGCAGTGATCGTCGCGCCTGGCGACTACCGCCAGCGGAAGATTTTGAGGGCGATGACGAAGCTCACCGCGCCCCACGCCGCGACGATTGCGAGTGGGGCGCCGAGCGTTGTGAGGGCCGCGCCATCGATCATCACGGCGCGCAGTGCATCGTTCAGCGCGGTCAGCGGCAGCGCCTTCACGAACGGGATCATGGCGTCGGGAAAGCGGGAATAGGAAAAGAACGTCCCCGACAGGATCCACATCGGCAGCATGACGAGGTTCATCAACCCCGACACGCCTTCGATCGTCTTCGCCCTGCTCGCGACCAGCAATCCGAGTCCCGCAAACGCGAATGCGCCGAGAATCGTGATGCCGGCCAGCGTGAGGAACGATCCGCGGACGGCGACGCTGAACAATAGCCAGCCGAATCCAACGAGCGCCGCCACCTCGAGAATCAGGAACACGAGCCGCGACAGGATGAAGCTCAAGAGGTAGTGACTGCGCCGCATCGGTGTCGCCATGTAGCGCTTGAGCAGCTTCTTCTGGCGCGCCTGGACCACCGAGAAGCCGACACCCCAGATCCCGCTCCCCAACAGGTTCATGCCAAGCAATCCGGGTATCAGGAAGTCGATGTAGCGTGAGCCCGGAGCGGTCGTGCGATCGTCGCGAAAGGGGACCGGATCCGTTCGGCCGCGCGCGCGCTGCAGCACCTCGTCCACCTCGAGTCGCGCGAGACCGCTCTCGGTGCGGGTCGAGTCGTAGCGGTAGACGATCGGATCACCAGGCAGTACGAGGAGCGCGATCCGGCCCGTGCGCAGTCGCAACCGACCCGTTGCCGTGTCGAGCACGCTCGCGACGAGTCTCGGCGATGAATCGAGCGTCGCTGCCAGGACGCTATCGCCCGGCCCCGCCATGACACCGACCTGCAGCTGGCCGGGACCGGTGTTGCGGAAGGCGAGGCCGAGGGCAAACGCGAGCACGATGGGGAACCCGAAGACCCAGAACACCGCTTCGGGCTCGCGGTAGAACTCGCGCATCCGCGCCAGCGCCAGCTGGAACATCGGATGCTCACGTATCACGGAGCTGCCGTCCCGTGAGCGCGACGAAGACATCGTCGAGCGTTGCGTGATGCGTCGTGAGCGACGCCAGCTCGAGGTTCCGGCGCTGCAGCTCCGCCAGAAAGGCCGGCAGTGTGCGGTGCAGCTCGGTGACGGTCAGCGAAAGGTCGCCGCTGCCAGCCCCCGAACGGACCGCGGTGACACCGCTCATGCCGCGCAACGCATCCGTCAGACCGTCCGGCACCGCATCGCTGAGCGCGAACTCCACGACGTGCTCGGCGCCGAGCGTGGCGATCAGCTCCCGCGGTGTGCCGAGCGCGATCACTTTGCCGTGATCCATGATCGCCACGCGGTCGCACAGCCGCTCCGCTTCCTCCATGTAATGCGTCGTCAGCAGCACCGTCCCGCCGGCGGCGCGGAAGCGCCGGATGATCTCCCACAGCTGGCGCCGCGATTGGGGGTCGAGCCCGGTGGTCGGCTCGTCGAGAAACAGCAGCTCGGGCTTGCTGACGAGGGCGCAGGCCACGGCGAGCCGCTGCTTTTGCCCGCCCGACAGCGTCACGACCCGGGCCTTCCGTTTTTCCTCCAGCTCGACGAGCGCGAGCACCTCGTCGACGGTGTGCGACTGCTGGTAGAAGGATCGAAACAACGCCAGTGTCTCGGTGACTGTGAGCTTGTCGGCGAGCTGCGTTTCCTGCAGCTGAATGCCGAGGCGCTCGCGCAGCGCGCGTCCGGCCGCACCGTCACGCCACGGCGTGCCGAGGATCTCGACGTCTCCGCTGTCGGGAACGGTGAGGCCCTCGAGGATTTCGATGGTGGTGGTCTTGCCCGCTCCGTTGGGACCAAGCAGGCCGAAGCACTCGCCCGCGCCGACGGTGAGATCCAATCCGGCGACCGCGACCACGTCTCCGAAGCGCTTGGCGAGGGCGCGGCAGCTAATGGCTACGATTTGTCGGTCTCTTCGTCTTTTTCGGGAGGAGCTTCGTGCGCCATCTTCAGCGACTGGTCGAGCTGCATCGTGAGGCTGTTCATGCCGTCATGCAGCGCGCGCACCCTCATCATGATGCCGGTGCCCGCGCGACCGGCCACGACGGCGAGCGACCCCGCGACATCGGGCACCGCGCCGAGATTTGCGGTCAAGGCTCGCTGGCGCATGCTGGACAGCTCACGCGCGATGTTCCCGCAGATGCCGTTGATGATGCTGAGTTTCGCAGCCCGGTTGGATTCGAGCTCGGCAATCAACTTCTTCACCTTATCCACCGTGCGCACGAACTGCTGCAGCTCCTCGATCCGCCGGATCTGGGTCGCGGACTGCTTGTGAGCCACCGGTTAGTTCCTCGGCAGCAGTGCGTCGGTCCGGGCGTGCCCGTCCACCAGCGAGAGCGGCGACACTCCCAGCAGCGCCGCCAGCGTCGGCGCGATGTCCACGGTGTTCATCCGGCGAGCATACGCTCCGCGCCGCACGCCACGTCCCCAGAAGATGATCGGCACGTGCGCATCGTCCTCGGATGGCTGGCCGTGCATCGCGATCGACAAGTTGGGAATGTCCCAGACGGATCCCGGCTGGAGATTGACGAGCAGGGCGACGCCCGCGTCGGGCGTCAGCTGATGCAACCAGCGGCGCGCGATCGGGTCGGATGCCGTGTCGGCGCGCGCCAGATCCGCTGCCTTGATCACGCGTGCCACCCCCGGCACACGCAGCATCCGGGCGGTGATCGCGTCGAGAATACTATCGGTCCTGATGCCCATCGCGGCGAAACGTCCGTTGTCCTGCAGGAACAACATCCCGGTGTCGAAGTCGAGCCACTGGCGCGACGTTCCCGCGACCGCGTCGAGATCGTGATTCACGGCCGTGATCAGGGTGTCGAGGAGCACGCGATAGGCGGGAGCGCCGGTGCGGGCGTGCGTTCGCTCGGGATACGACGTCACGCCGTGATCGGCGGTGAGGACCACGACGACATTGTCCTTGCCCACCCGGTCGGTCACCCGCTTGAGGAACCAGCCGAGGTAGCGGTCGAGCCGCAGGATCTGGTCGTGGATCTCGCGCGAGTCCGGTCCGAAGGCGTGACCGATCGCGTCCGTCGTCGACAGACTGACGGCGAGAATGTCCGTTCCCTTCCGCCCGAGCTTCAGGGCTTCGAAACCTTCGAGCGCGAACAACAGCGTGAGCGAGTCCATCGCGGGTACACCGGCGATCAGCGCGGCCGCGAGCGCGCTATCGGCGGGCAGACGATGGGGGAACACCACGCCGCTGCCGCCGTTTTCCCACACCTCGCTGTCCGGCTCCTTGTAGGCGCTGTCGGCGAGCAGCAGTGTCCACGACGTATTGGCAGCCTGGAGCGGCAGCCTGCGCGCGTTGAACGCCTGCACCCACGTCGGCAGCGTGTCGGCGTAGTACTTACTGGTCGTGAACAGCGGCGCCTGATACCAGTACACCTGCTCCTTGGCCTGCCCGAGCGGGAGAATCGCGCCGCGATCCTTGCGGCTCACCGAGAGCGCGCGCGCCGTCGGGTCAACGGCTTTCAACCAGTCGAACAGTGTAGTGCCGCGCATGCGCCGCGGCGACGCGCCCGGTCCCACGGTTCCGAGCAGTGGAGCCAGTGAGTCCTGCACGCCCTGCGAGTTGCGAATGATGCCGGTGTGCGCGGGCCACATCCCGGAGAGAATCGTCGAATGCCCGGGCGCCGTCTCGGTGACGGCGTGGTCCTGGTAGGCCTCGGTGAAAAACGCCCCTTCGTTCGCCAGCTGCGCCAACCCGCCCGTCAGTTGGCTCTTCCAGCGGCTGAAGTAGTCGGGCCGGAGCTGATCGACGGTGATGACGAGGACGAGCTTCGGCCGGGGCGGCGGCAGCGGAGGACGAGACACCGGAAGCAGCGCGAGCAGCGCAACACAGGCGGTGTTGATCATGGTGCAGAAAGTAGTGACGGTCAGGCCGTTGCCGCCACTTCGTGCGGCTGTTCGCGGAAGGCGAGCAGGGCAGCCACGGCGACAATAGTCGCGGCCAGTAAGAACGGCACACCATGACCAAGGACAGCGAATGCCGCGGTTGCTCCCACGGGACCCACGATGCTCATGATTCCTCGGAACGTTTGTTGTGCTCCCATGACGAGGCCCAACTCGTGGCGCTGAGTCCGCTGGCTGACCAACGACGTCGATGCCGGAAACAGCAACGCGGTGCCCATGGGAACAAGAATCAGAAACAGAATAAAGATGGGCATCGCCTGCATCGCGGGCAAAATTGCGGCCGGCAGCGGCATCAAAGCGAGACCAAGCAGCAGTGAGATCGTACCGATCTGCATGGTGCGAATCTCGCCAAAGCGCGCGTTGAACCATCCCACCAACGTCGCGCGCATCAACACACCGACGACGCCGAAAATCGGAAAGAAATATCCGATCGTGCGGGCACCGATGCCAAACGTATCCTTGAGATACAAGGCCAGCACACCGATCACGATGTTGAGCGCCAGCATGCCGACCACGTAAATCCAGATCACGCGATGGGCGGGCGTGGTCGGCTCGCGCACGATTTCTATCAGCGCCTGACGAACCGACCGCCGCTCCGGCACCATCACATGTCCGCTCGGACTACGGGTGTGCTCGGCGCGCGATTCGGGCAGCCATTTCCACGCGAAGAACACGTTGAGCAGCACGAGCAGCGCCGCCACGAGTCCCGGGGTCTGGCGGCCAAAATTGTACGCCGCCGACCCGATGAAGGGGCCGATGACGACGCCGGCGCTGGTCGCCGCAGACAGCCATCCCAGGGCTTTCGCGCGCTCCGTGGGCTCCATCGTGTCGGCGACATACGCCTGGGCCACACCCGTCGTCCCACCGCCCAGTCCCTGGACGATACGGGATGCGAACAACATCCAGAGACTGGTCGCAAAGCCAAAGATGACGTACGCAAAGGCGGAGGCGCCCAGCCCGATGAGCATGGCGGGCCGTCGGCCGTAACGATCGGAGAACTTGCCCCAGATCGGCGATGAGATCAGCTGCGCCACGGCGAAAGACGCAATCAGGGGCCCCACCAACCATTCCGGCGCTTTCAGGTCGAGGGCGTAAAACGGCATGAGGGGTGCAACGAGCATCAGCCCCATCATGTCCACGAAGCACACCGCCATCAGCACCCAGAGCCGCTTCATCTTCTCGCCCCGACACCGAGTACCACCGCACTGACGATCATCAGCACCACGCCGAACGCCGCCGCGACGCCGGTCTCGGCGAGCCGCAGGCTCGAGAGGATTTCAATCGAGATTGGACGCGTCTCGTACGTGTAGAGGACGATGGAGGCCACGATATCACCGAGCGCGGCGACGAATGCAAGGCTCGCGCCCGCCGCGAGGCCGGGACGCAGCTGCGGCAACGTCACGCGCGCCAGCGTGCGCCAGCGACCGGCCCCGAGGCTTGCGGCGGCTTCTTCTAACGACGGGTCGAGCTGGCGATACGCCGCGAGCAGACCGCGACCCGTGAGCGGCAACCCGCGCACCAGGTAAGCGAGCGGCAGAATCACGGCGGTCCCGACGAGCACGAAGCGCAGCTGCAGCGGCGCGTGTGTGCTGAACGCAATCGCCAGCGCAATCGCGAACACCGTGCCGGGCAGCGCCCACGGCAGCACGAGCAGTCCTTCGATCACGCGACGCAGCGCGACGCGCCGGCGCACGACCAGCCATCCCGCGACGAGCGCGAGCAGCACCGCCGCGGCAGTACTGGCGCCCGCCATCCACAACGAATTGATGAGCGGGCGCAGCCGCTCTGCCTCCGAAAAGAGGCGGCGATAATTGTCGAGGTTGATCACCGGCGGCAGGATTTCCGTGGTCCAGGCGCCGTACGGTACGAGCGAGACGAGTCCCAGGGTGAGGTGCGGCAGCAGCAGCAGCACCGCGAGTCCCCAGCCCGCTATCGTCGTGAGCCGCCGCACGCCCGCGCGGCGGATCGGGCGCGGGCGCGGCGCGATCCCCTTCCCCAGCGCGACGAGAATGTCGTTGCCTTCCGTGCGCCGCAGAATCAACAGCGCGACCACCGCCACAACCGCGAGCACCACGGTCTCGACCATGGCCAGCGGCAAGTCGCCGTTCAGCTTCGTGGCTACGATCTGCGTGGTCATCACGCGGAAGCCGCCGCCGAAGATGTACGGCGCGCTGAACGAGCCCAGCGCGGTCATGAACGTGAGCATCGCCGCGCCGGCGAGCGAGGGCCGCAGCAACGGGACCACGACGCGCCACAGCGTGCGCCGGCGATCGGCGCCCAGCGCCTGCGCCGCTTCCAGCATCGCGACGTCGAGTCGCGCGAGGCCGGCGCGCGTGAACAGGTAGAAGTAGACGTACATCGAGTAGGCGTGCACCAGCAGAATCGCGAGCGGGCCCTGCAGCTGCCATGGCGCTTGCTCGAGCTTGAACAGCGCCTGGATCGCGCGCGCCACGAACCCCGATTCGCCGTACAGGAAGAGAAACGCGATCACGCCGACGAGTGGCGGCAGCACTACCGGCAGCGCGATGAGCGCTCCCAGCGTCTTGCGGCCGGGGAAATCGAACCACTCGAACAGAAAGGCGAGTGGAATCCCGATCGCCGCGGCCAGCACCACGCTCGCGAGCGATATCCAGAGGCTCGCCCACAGCGCCGCCCATTCGCCCGGACGCGTGACGAAATCGTGCCATGCGGCGCCGCTGGCCGCGTCCGTTCCGACCACGGCGATCGGGTACAGCACCAGCCAGGCAAGCAGCACCGTGACGGCAATGGCGACGGCGCCAGTCCACCGCGCGCGGCTCATCACGCGTTTCCCGGCTCGGGCAGCACGATCACGCGCGTCGCGGCCACATGCACGCGCTCGTCGACGCGCGCGGCGTCGGGCTGGGCGAGCACCTCGAACCGCTGGCCGTCCTCGCCCTCCACCAGAAAGAACGTCGCGGGGCCCGTGTAGCGCAGCTCGCGCACCACGCCGGGCAACCCGACAGCGCCGAACTGCAGCCGCTCCGGCCGAACGACCACGACCTGACCGTCACGCGTCTGTTCGGCCCCCACCCCCGCGCTGCTTCCGCCGCCGCCCAGAGCGCGCGCCGCCGGGCCGCGGAACACGTTCGCGCGCCCGACGAATGTCGCGACGAAGAGGTTGGCGGGTCGCTCGTACAGCTCGTCGGCCACGCCCACCTGCTCCAGCCGGCCGCCATTGAGCACCGCGATGCGGTCGCCAAGGTCGAACGCCTCGTCCTGCTCGTGCGTGACGAACACGGTGGTGATGCCGACGCGCTTGATGACCTGGCGCAGCTCGCGGCGGGTTCGCTCGCGCAGCGCCGGATCGAGGTTCGACAGCGGTTCGTCGAGCACCACCACGCGCGGCTCCGGGGCGAGGGCGCGCGCCAGCGCGACGCGCTGCTGCTGCCCCCCCGACAGCTCGTGCACCTTGCGCCGCTCGAAACCGGCGAGATCGACCAGCGCCAGTGCTTGCGAGACTTTTTGCGCGACCGCGCCCTGCTCCCCGCCGCCCGCTCCATGCAAGCCGAACGCGACGTTCTCTCCCACATCGAGGTGCGGGAACAGCGCGTAATGCTGGAACACCATGCCGCAACGGCGGCGCGCGGGCGGCACGGCTGTGACGTCCTCCGCGCCAATGGAGATCCGTCCCGCGTCCGCCGTCTCGAAGCCCGCCAGCAGCCGCAGCATCGTGGTCTTGCCGCTGCCGGACGGACCGAGCAGCGCGAGGATCTCGCCGCGCGCGATGTCGAGCGTGATCGGCCCGACGACGACATCGGAGCTCCAGCGTTTTTCAATGGCGCGGATTTCGAGGAAGCCGCTCAACGCGCTCGTCCGGTGCCGCGCACGTGCTGGTCCCACCAGCGCATCCACTCGGGCCCGTGCTCGGCGATCAGGTTCCAATCCACGTCCGCCACCACACTGCGGCGCCGCACGTCGCGCACCCAGTCGGGCAGCGAG
>DASZCG010000018.1:0-2756 GCA_035943355.1 Gemmatimonadales bacterium | reverse complement strand
GCCCACACTCCCAAGAAGCCCTAACACCACCCTTGCGCACCCATGACAATTCCTTAATGAGCATCGCGCGCCTCATGCGTCTCACTGCTTGAAGCGCGCCGATCGCACCGATCAGGGAGGGCGTCCGATTTTCTGTGTAGGCGGTTCACTCGGGTAGTCGGTCGCCGAAGTGGATTTTGAACGCGAGCAGGGCTGTCGTCCAGTTCCGCGTTCGCGTCCAGGCCGGCACGGCGTTGGTGATCGCGAGGTAGATCAGTTTGCGGGCGGCCTCCTCGTTGGGGAAATGACCCTTGGTCTTGATCGCTTTGCGCAGCTGTCGATTCAACGCTTCGATCGCGTTGGTCGTGTAGATCACTCGGCGCAGCTCGGGCGGGAACGCGAGAAACGGTGTCACGTATTCCCAGGCGTTCAGCCACGCTTGCGTGATCACCGGGAAACGCGCTCCCCACTTCTCGTCGAAGCGCTCGAGCGCGACCCGTGCCGCGTCGGCGTCGACGGCCGTGTAGATCGGCTTCAGGTCTTTCGTGACCTGGTCGTACTCGCGTCGGGGCACGTACTTGAGGCTGTGCCGGATCAGATGAACGATGCAGGTCTGCACCGTCGTCTTTGGGAAGACCGCCTCGATCGCCTCGGGGAAGCCCTTCAAGCCGTCGACGCAGCAGATCAGGATGTCCCGGACGCCGCGCTGTTTGAGCTCGCTGAGGATCTGCATCCAGAACTTCGCGCCCTCGGTCTCTTGGAACCACATCCCGAGCACGTCCCGCTCGCCCTCGACCGTGACCCCGAGCGCGAGATAGCAGGCCTTGCGCTGCACGGTGCCGCCCTCACGGACCTTCAACACCAACGCGTCGAGGAAGATCACCGGGTAGACGTCATCAAGCGGCCGCTGTTGCCACTCACGCACGTCCTCCATCACTGCATCGGTGACGCGGCTGATCAGATCACGGCCGACCGCGACCCCGTAGATCTCCGCCAGGTGCGCCTCGATGTCGCGCGTCGAGAGCCCGCGCGAATACAGGGCGAGGATCTTGTCGTCGAAGCCCTGGAAGCGGCGCTGCCCCTTCCGCACGATCTGCGGCTCGAAGCTCCCGTTGCGATCGCGCGGCGTCCGCACACCGACCGGTCCGTGCTCGGTCGCAAGCGTCTTCGGCGTCGAGCCGTTGCGGGTGTTACCGACTCCGCCCGGCGGCTCTTGGTGCGGCTCGTAACCGAGATGGTCGCTCAGCTCCGCCGACATCGCCCTCTCCACCAACCGCTTCGTCAACTGCGCAAGCACCCCGCCCGGACCGACGATCTCCTCCTCGGTCCGCGCACCGGCAAGCAGCTCGTCGACCACCTCATCGGAGAGGCGATCACGAACCGCGTCCGGGATCTCGAGCGGCTCGCCGCCGGCAGGCCGACTCGTTCGCCCTCCGGGCTCGCTCCCCGCCCCGCCGGCGACCCCATCGATCAACGACTCAGTCTGCTCGATCTTCGTAGACATGACGCTCCTTCGTTTCCGTCATGCCTACACAGGCGATCGGACACTCCCGCTCGTTTCAATTGAGGTGCGGTTGCCGCTGTTGGCGGCCGGCAACGTTGCTGTCCTGTGGGGCGGTGCGGGCAGGGACCCGCGCATTGACGACGAACGGCGTTGGTATCTGTCGTCAAGGTGGGAGAGGTTTCGATGGCCGTTGCGCCGTGGATCGTCTCGGACGAGTTGTGGGAGCTGATCGAGCCGCTGCTGCCCAAGAAGGAGCGGTCACGTCCGGGCGGGCGCTGCCGCCATCCGGATCGGCAGACGCTGTCGGGGATCCTGTTTGTGCTCCACACCGGGATCGCGTGGAGGCACCTTCCGGCGGAGCTTGGGTTCGGCTCGGGCGTCACCTGCTGGCGGCGCCTGGATGAGTGGCAGCGTGCCGGGGTGTGGGTGAAGCTGCACGGCCTGCTGCTCGAGCGACTGCGCGCGGCCGGACAGATCGAGTGGACGCGCGCCGTGGTTGATTCCAGTCACATACAGGCGAAAAGGGGGGCGCCAAGACGGGCCCGAGCCCGGTTGACCGTGGACGGCTGGGCTCCAAACACCACCTGATCGTCGACCAAGGCGGCATCCCGCTCGCCTTCGCCCTCACCGGCGGCAACCGCCACGATGTCACCCAGATGATCCCGCTCGTCGACCGGATACCGGCCGTGCGCGGGACCGTCGGCCGGCCGCGCCGCCGACCCGACCAACTCGTCGGCGATCGCGGCTACGACTTCCGAAGCCACCGGCGCCAGCTCCGCCAGCGAGGAATCAAACCGGTGATCGCCCGCCGCGCAACCAAGCACGGCTCCGGCCTGGGCCGCTTCCGCTGGGTCGTAGAGCGCACCTTCGCCTGGCTGCACCAGTTCCGCCGCCTACTCGTCCGCTACGAACGCCGCGCCGACATCCACGAAGCCTTCCTCGCCATCGGCTGCTGCCTCATCTGCTCACGCCGACTCACCGACAACAGCAAATGAAACGAGCTCTAAGGCGGAATTGCGGTGCGGCCACCACCTACTAGCACGCGACCCGCGCCCCAACCAGCGCTCGCGCCGCCGGCCACAATATCCACTCGCTCCGCCAAGCCTCGGCAGACGGCCCCGCTACAGAAGTTCGACCGCCTTGCTGCGAGACGCCGAGGCCGGTGGCGATCCCCTGCGGCTGGTTGGACGCCGACGTGCCGTCGTAGAAGACGGCTGAGTCGTTGGCGTCGCGCCCCGTCCGCTGCTTTAGTGGATCGCCATCGGCCTAGTAT
>DASZCG010000017.1:0-2265 GCA_035943355.1 Gemmatimonadales bacterium | reverse complement strand
GATCGCCACCGTGGGTCACATTCCCAACGGCAATCGCACGTACTATCTGACGCGGAGCCAGCCGCCCTATTTCGCCGCGATGGTCGGGTTGTATGCGCGTGCCACGGATACGGCCCGGGCACTTGGCTATCTCGTTGCCCTGGAGCAGGAGCACGCGTTCTGGATGGACGGCGCGGAGCACCTGACGGGGGGGGGGCAGGCGCACCGCCGGGTGGTGAAGCTCGCCAATGGTGTGGTGCTGAATCGTTACTGGGATGACTCGGTGGAGCCGAGGCCGGAGTCCTACCGGCCTGACGTGGAGATCGGGCAGACAGTGCCCGATTCGCTGCGCGCCAACTTCTACCGGAACGCGCGCGCCACGGCGGAAAGCGGGTGGGATTTCTCGAGTCGCTGGATGCGGGATCCCAAGGACCTCCGGACGCTCGAGACGATCGACCTGATTCCGGTGGATCTCAACAGCCTGATGTACAATGCCGAGCGCACGATCGCGGCGCTGCGCCTGTTCCGGCACGGCGCGGGGGATTCCGCGGTGGCTCGAGCGTTCAACCAGCAGGCGGATGCTCGCCGCGACGCGATCCTGGCGATGTACGATCCGCAACAGGGATACTTCTTCGACCGGCGCTGGCGGACCGGTGAGCTGGTGACCGATCGGCCCTCGCTCGCCGCCGCGGCGCCGCTCTATTTCGGTCTCGCGACGGCCGCTCAAGGCAAAAGCGTGGCCGCTCGCCTGGAGCGCGAATTCCTCAAGCCCGGCGGGTTTGTCACGACCAATTTCACGTCCGGCCAGCAGTGGGACGGGCCCAACGGGTGGCCGCCGCTCGAGTGGCTTACTATAGAAGGGGTGCGCCGCTACGGCCGCGCCGATCTCGCCGATAAGGCCGCCGGCCGCTGGCTCACACTCATCCAGCACACATACAAGCTGACAGGGCGGATGATGGAGAAGTACGACGTCGTCAACCTGAACAAGAAGGCAGGCGGCGGCGAGTATCCCACCCAGGACGGCTTCGGCTGGACGAACGGTGTAGCATTAGCGCTATGCGCGCAGCCGGCACAAACACAAGTCTGCAGACGCTAGCTCTCGCTCTCAGCCTCTTTGCAGCGGCGTTCTGCCTTCCCCAGCAGCAACGCGATGTCATCCTTGCGACGACCACGTCCACGCGGGACGCGGGACTATTGGACTCGCTGCTTCCTGTCTTCGAGGTGACCAGCGGCTACAAGGTAAAGGTCGTCGCCGTGGGGACGGGCCAGGCCATCGAGATGGCGCGCCGGGGCGATGCCGAGGTCGTGCTCGTCCATGCACCCGAGCTCGAGCAGGCGATGGTCGACTCGGGATTCTTCGTGCGCCGGCGGGCAGTGATGCACAATGATTTCCTGATTGTGGGGCCCACGACGGATCCCGCCAAGATTCGCGGTTGGCGTGACGCTCCCGCTGCGCTGGCGGCGATCGCGCGGGCGCGGGCGCCATTCGTCTCGCGTGGCGACCGTTCGGGCACGCATCTCCTGGAGCAGAAGTTGTGGCGTTTGCTCGGCGAGACTCCCCCCCCTCCCGGGAGCTGGTACATCGAGGCGGGGCAGGGCATGGGAGCGACCCTCCAGATGGCTGACGAAAAGCGCGCCTACACGATCACCGATCGGTCGACGTTTCTCGTCTGGCAGCCCAAGCTGGAGCTGGTGCCGCTCGTGGAAGGCGATACGCTGCTCAACAACTTCTACCATGTCATGGAAGTGCCGCGCGCGGGACCAGGTCCGCGTGCGCTAGCCGACTTCTTCGTGTCCCAAGAGGCGCAGGAATTGATCGGCAAGTTCGGGACGAGCCGCTTCGGTCATCCGTTGTTCACCCCTGACGCGATTCCCCCCCAACCCGACCGCCAGCCCGCGGGTGCGCCGGCCCGGCCCTAGAGCGCCTGGTCCCAGCGTTGGAATAGCCGAATTGCCGAGCCGCGCTTCGCACTGACTACCGGCATCGCGGGAAAACCAGAGCGCGAGTGACGTTGCCACACGCCCCCAAAGTGGCTAGCGTGATCGCGTAAGGGTGCACCGGGCAGATGCCCAGTGCAGGTCTCGTCAGGTTGGTCGGGCCGCCAGCCTCCACTCAGCCCATGGCTATGGAGGTGCGGTGCACCAGGTCTCTCACCTGTTGGTTCTGGTTCTCTAGCGATGCCGGCGGTGCTGGCGACACTTGGGTCGGCAGCCGATACGGGCCACGGCGCTGTCGGGCCCCTGCTCATCGGCCTCGTCGTCATCCTCACGGCCGCGCGACTGGCG
>DASZCG010000016.1:0-3243 GCA_035943355.1 Gemmatimonadales bacterium | reverse complement strand
GCCACGAAGTGGCGCTGATTCGCGGTGCCGCTCGAATCCGCGATGTCGTCGAGCTGCGTCAGGATGCCTTCGAGGTAGATCCCCTCGGTGCCGATCTTGAAGTCGAGTTGATCGTAGCTGTAGGGACTCGGTGAGACGAGCAATCCTTCGGTGAAGCGCGGTCCCCAATTGCGGTCCAGGCTGCCGAAGAAGATTTCGCCGTAGCGCCACTGCGCGCTGCCGTACGCCTCGGCGAAGCGTCCCGCGATGACGCGATCCTTCTTGCCGTAGTAGTCCGGATCCCACTTCAAGCGCGTGTCGAAATACGGGTGCGTGGAGACGACGACGGGGCCGAAGTAGAACGTCAGCGCCGCGCCGCCGTTGAACGTCGCGTGGCCCACGCCCGCCTCGCGCAGCGGATCGCGCCGCGCATGCGAGCTGCCCGCGATCCCGGCATCGAGGTCGACGCGCGCCGACGGCCCCCGCATGGTGCGCGTGAGCTCCGCGCGAATCTTGCGGACGACCGCCCACTCGGAGCCGCTCACGACGCTGCTGTCCACCGCCGCGAGCGCGCGCAGCACGTCGTCCACCTTGAATGGGCGACTGAGCGGCGACGGATCGGCCATGCGTCCCGCGGCGATGAGATGCTCGACGTAGGGCATGGACCAGTGGCCGATGGGGAGGTAGGGCGAGGCTTCCTGGGCCGCGAGCGGCGTCGCAGCGGCCAGTGCCAGGACGAACGCGAGAGGGAGGGGTCGCATAGGCGGGGCCAATATTGGCGTTGTCGCCACGACTCACCAGGGTTGGCCCGAGCGGTGTTAGCTTTTGCGCCCATGTTCGTCGAGACCGTCCGCGGCGCCGTCGTCGAATCCCGCCACACCGTCCACGTGGCCGTCGTCGACAGCGCGGGCCGTCTCGTGGCGAGCGCCGGCGACCCCGATCTCCGCACCTTCTGGCGTTCCGCCGCGAAACCGTTTCAGGCGTGGCCGCTCGTCGCCGATGGCGTCGTGGAGCGGTTCGGGCTCGAGCGTCGGGATCTCGCGCTGGCGTGCGCGTCGCACTCGAGCGAGCCGGCGCAGGTCGCCCTGGTGCGCGATTTCCTGCAGCGCATCGGCTGCTCCGAGCGCGATCTGATGTGCGGTCCGCACCGGCCGCTGTCCGACGCGGTGGCGAAAGACTACGAGCAACGCGGCGTGCGACTCACCGCCGTCTACTCGAACTGCTCCGGCAAGCACACGGGCATGCTGGCGTTGGCGAAGCACCACGGCTGGCCGACGGAGTTCTACGCGCGCACCGAACATCCGGTACAGCAGCGCTGCCTCACATCCATCAGCACGTACACGGACGTGCCGGCCCAGGAGATTGGTGTGGCGGTGGACGGCTGCGGCGTCGCGTGTTTTGCCCTTCCGCTCCGGAGCATGGCGCTCGCGTATACGCGACTCGAGGGGCCCATCCTCGAGGCCATGGTCATGCATCCCGAGTTGATCGCCGGGGAGGGAAGACCTTGCACCGAGATGATGCGGGCGCACCCGGGACGCGTCACGGCCAAGGTTGGCGCGGAAGGAGTCTACAGCGCACTCCTGCTGCGCGAGCGGCTGGGCGTTGCGCTCAAGGTCGAGGACGGCCACAGCCTGGCGTCGGCGCTGGCGATCGCGGCGGTGCTGGCGGCGCTCGGCCTCAAGCCGCAGCCCGCGTCCCTACTCACGAGACCGATCATGAACTCGCGCGGCGAGACGGTCGGGGCGATGCGTGTTTCTGGAGGGTTAGAGCGGTGAAAGGATGTTGGAGCAGGGAGCACGGAGCAGTAAGCTGAGCCTCGATCGGCAGACCCTAGCCCTCGTGCGCATCGCTGTCGCGACGGCGACGGGGGACGAGACCAAGCTGCGCGACCGCATGACGGCGGCGCGCGCGGCCGGTGTGCCGCCGCTCTGGGTCGAGGAGCTGCTCTTGCAGAGCTTCCTTAATGTGGGCTATCCGCTGGCGCTGGTGGCCTTCGGCGTGTGGCGCAGCGTGGCGGGGCCCGTCCAGGACCCCGGTGAGCCGATCGCGCATCCCGAGTGGGAGCGCTGGACCAAGCGCGGCGTGGCGGCGTGCAGCGAGGTGTACGGGCGGACGTATCACAAGCTGATGCTGAATGTGCGTGCACTGCATCCGGCGATCGAGCCATTGGTGGTCGTGGATGCGTACGGGAAGATCCTCGGGCGGCCGGGGCTCGATGCGCAGCGACGCGAGCTCTGCACGCTGGCGGCAATCGCCATGCAAAATGCGCCGCGGCAGCTGCATGCGCATTTGCGCGGGGCGGTGAATACGGGATCGACGCGGGAGGATGTTGACGAGGTGATTGCGATCGTGGAAGCCGACCTCACCCGGGAGCGGGCTCTCAAGCTGTGGGAAATGTGGAGTGATGTGAGAGGAAGAAGCCTGGATGCGAAGTGATGTTCATTGACCGCGCCATTGTCCAAGTGGTTGCCGGAACCGGAGGCTCGGGCGCCTCCTCCTTCCGCCGCGAGAAATTTGTCCCGAAGGGCGGACCGGATGGTGGTGACGGTGGACATGGTGGGAGCGTGTATGTAAAAGTCGATCCCAATCTCGGTACCCTGCTGGACTATCGCTATCACACCCGTTGGGCGGCCGAGCGCGGGCTGCACGGCAAGGGCAAGAACATGACGGGGAAGTCGGCGGAAGACGTCTACCTCCCCGTTCCCCCCGGCACCGAGGTGCGTGACGCCGACACCGGCGAAATCCTCGGCGAGCTGATCGCGCCCGATCAGACATTGCTCGTCGCGAAAGGCGGCTACGGCGGGCGCGGCAACCAGCACTTCGCGACGCCGACGCACCAGTCGCCGCGCGAATGGGAGCCCGGCGCACAGGGCGAGGAGCGCCGCCTCGAGCTCGTCCTCAAGCTCATCGCCGACGTCGGCCTGCTCGGCGAGCCGAACGCCGGCAAGAGCACGCTGCTGTCGGTGATCTCGGCCGCGCGGCCCAAGATCGCCGACTATCCGTTCACGACGCTCGAGCCCCACCTGGGCGTCGTCGGTCTGTCGGACCATCGGTCGTTTGTCGTTGCCGACATTCCCGGCATCATCGAGGGCGCGCACGCAGGGAAGGGGCTCGGCCTGCGCTTTCTCCAGCACGTCGAGCGCACGCGCGCGGTTGCGGTGCTCATCCCCGTCGACAGTCCAGACCTGCAGGCGACGTACGACTTATTAAGGAAGGAAGCGGCGTCCTACTCCACGGAGCTCGCGGCGAAGCCGCACGTGGTTG
>DASZCG010000015.1:0-5305 GCA_035943355.1 Gemmatimonadales bacterium | reverse complement strand
GTAAGCGACGGCGCGTGTGATGGCAGCGACTGACGTACGGCCTTCGGGAACGACCTCGACAATAGGAATCAGCTCGGGTGGATTGAGCGGGTGAGTCACCAGGCAGCGGTCGAGACGGCGCATTCGCCCAAAGATCTCGGTTGGCGCGAGCCCGCTCGAGGACGAGCTGATCAGCGCGTCCACGCCGGCGACCTGCTCGATCGCCGCCAGCAGCTTCTGCTTCGCGAGCACATCCTCGTGGATCGCTTCGATGACCCAGTCGGCGTCCCGGACCGCCTCGGATAGGGAACTCGCGCGGTCCAGATCGCTGAGGCCCCGCTCCACGATTGCCTCGGGCGCGCGGTCGAGCGCGACGAGCGCGCGGGTGCGCCGCTCGATCTCGCTGGACGCGCGCTCCATGGTGGCCGGATTCAAGTCGAAGATCGCCACCGGCCAGCCCGCGGATGCGCACAGCGCCGCCCACCCCACGCCGATATCGCCGGCGCCAATCACTGCCACCTTGCGGGGAATCGTCACGCCAGCGCCTCCTCAGGGAGCGGCGGGGGCGGGGCGTCCGACGCGCCCCCCCCCGAGGGCAGCAGCACGCGATCGAACAACAGCCGCCGCACGGGAGCGGTAAGCACCTCCATCGCGACGCGCGCGAACGACCCCTTCGGATCGAGCTTGGTGCGCCCGCGGCTCTGCCCGTCGCCCAGGTCGACCGACATCCGCAAATCGCTGAACGTCAGCACCTCCGGCTCCAGCAGGTAGGCGATCGCGAGGACGTCGTTCACGACCGCGCCGTCGAGCCCTTCCTGTTTTCTGTGGAATTCGACGTAGAATCGCAGCGCGTCGTACAACCATGTCGCGCTCTGTGCCAGCCGCTCGACCTCGTTGGCTCGCACCACGAGCTTGCGCGTGACGTCGAGGCCGATCATTTCGGTCGGAATTTCGGCGGCGAGCACCGTCGCCAGCGCCTCAGGGTCGCACCAGGCGTTGAACTCGGAGAAGCGCGTCTGGTTTCCGGCGGCTTCGACGTTGCCGATCATCGCGATGTGGCGGCGCACTTTTTCGGCTACGAGGTCGGGATTGGAGCGCAGCACGAGCGCGAAGCTCGTGACGGGGCCCAGGGTCACGAGCGTGACCGGTTCTGGCTGAGCGTCGAGCAGCCGCTCCAACGGTCGCACGTAATCGAGGATGACGCCCGCAGGCGGCACTTCCGCGTACCCCAGCCCGGAGGGGCCATGGGTATCGGCCGCCACCTCGAGCTGACGCTTGTGCGGCCGCCGGGCACCGATGCCGATCGGAACGCGACGATTAGCTCGACGCAGTATTTCCACACAGTTCCGATACGCATTTTCGACGACCGTGTTGCCGTAGGATATCGAGATGGCGCGCACGTCGAGCTCGGGCGAGTTGAGCGCCAGCAGGAGCGCCAGGCAGTCGTCGATGCCCGGGTCTGTATCGATGATTATCGGGAGTGGCACCCTCTAGGTTAGGAAACTCACTTCGGAAGTGCAAACGCGATGATGGCATCCCCCGCGCCGAAGGGGCCGCCGCCGCCCGCCGCGATCACCACGAACTGCCTGCCGCCCGCCTCGTAGGTCATGGGGGTCGCGCGGGCGCCTGCCGGGAGATCGGCCTTCCACAGCTCCCGGCCCGTCCCGATATCGAACGCCCGAATCGCGCGGTCGAGCGTCGCGCCGATGAACACGACTCCGCCCCCAGTGACGATCGGCCCGCCGAGATTCACTGAGCCGGGGAAACCGCCCATGGTGCCGAGGGGGACGTTCCAGACGATCTCACCGGTCTTGAGACTGACTGCTATCAGGGAGCCAAACGGGGGCTTTACACAGGGCAGGCCGGTGGGACCGAGGATCAGACGCCGGCGCATGATGTAGGGTGTGCCGCGCATGCGCGTGTACTCAAAATCGGTCAGGCCGCGTTGGGCATCCGACGCTCGCAGGCTGTCGCCATTGAACCCGTCGGCGCGGAAGAGCTGCACCATGGCCGGGAGGCGATTCACGGGAACGATCGCGAGCGCCTGGCTTTCATCTATGGCGACACCGCCCCAGGCAGCGCCGCCGATGTTGCCGGGCACGACGAGCGTTCCCTCCAGAGAGGGTGGGGTGAATGGGCCATCGTTACGCAAAGCTCCCAGGAGCGCGCGGCAGGCCGCCTGCGCCTCGGGCGTAGGCCCCCAGGCGTCATTCGCCGTGTACTGCAGGGGCGAGAGCGGCGGTGTCACGGCGGTGAACGGCTGCGTAGCGGACGCAACTTCGCCAGGCACACTGCTCGGGGGCACGGAGCGTTCTTCCACCGCGAACACCGGTTTACCGGTCGTCCGCTCGAGCACGTACAGCATTCCCGTCTTGGGCACCTGAATGACCACGGGGATCTTCACGCCATTCTGCGTCACCGTCCCCAGCGCCGGTGGCGCCGCGTTGTCATAATCCCAGATGTCGTGATGCGTGGTCTGGAAGTGCCAAACCATCCGGCCCGTCGAGGCACGCAGCGCCACAATCGAATTCGCGTAGCGGTTCTCTCCGAGCCGCATGCCGCCGAAGTAGTCCGGCGCGGGACTGGTCGTGGGCAGGAACACGAGATCACGTGCCGGGTCGGCGACGATCACCGACCAGACGTTGGCGCCACCGGTGCGCGGGGCGCTCCATCGCTCCCACGTCTTGAAGGCGGGGTCCGTCGAATCCTGCGGGATGGGATCGAACGACCACTTGAGCGCGCCGGTCCGCACGTCCCACGCGCGGACTTCGCCGCTCGCGGGCGCGAGGTTGGTGTTATCCGCGATCGCCGAACCGGTGATGATCAGGTCTCCCACAATGGCCGGCGGCGACGTCACTTCGTAAAAAACGAACTCGTCTGGTGCGACGCGGAGACCCTTCCGCAGGTCCACGACGCCACCCGCGCCGAAGGCGGCGCACGGTTTCCCCGTGGCGGCGTCGAGCTCCACGAGCCGGGCATCGATAGTCGCCACGATGATGCGGTGGGCGCAGGCCGCTCCTGTCGTGGCGCGACTGTCTCGCCAGTAACTGACCCCCCGGCTCGCGAAGTCGCCGTAGCCGCGATGCGGGTTGACGCCGGCATCGTACCGCCAGCGTTCGGTGCCCGTGGCGGGGTCGAGTGCCGCGACGATCCCGGTGGGCGCGATCACGAACATCGTGCCGTCCACCACGATCGGCGTGACCTCGAGCGCGGGCGGCCGGTGCGACATGGTGGACATGTCGGGTATGCCGGCGTGATAGGTCCAGGCGACCTGGAGCTGGGCCACGTTGTCGCGCGTGATCTGGACCAGCGGGGAGAACCGCGCTCCACCGGCGTCGTGGCCATAGACCGGCCAGTCGCCGGGAAGCTGCGCGCTAACGACGAGCAGCAGGGCCAGCATCGAGTTCCCTCGCAATCGTTTCCCGGAGTCGCCGGAATTCCTGCTCGCCACCGAAGCCGAAGATCCGCTCGATGACGCGGCCGTTCCGGTCGATGAGCACCGAGTATGGCAGGCCGCGATAATGATACACGGCCTTCATGCGGCCGCCGCCCACCAGAATGGGAAATGGCGGCCGGAATTCCCGCACGAACGCCCGCATCTTGCTGTCGCTCACGTCATCCGAGATGGCTGCGATGGCGAAGCCGTGCTCGGCGTAATCCTTGTACAGCTCCGCCATGTTCGGAAACTCCTCGCGGCAGGGCTCGCACCAGGAGGCCCAGAAGTTCACCAGCGTGACCTTACCGCGATAATCCTCCAACCGGACCAGCCGGCCTGCGAGGTCGGGCAGGGCGAATGCCGGCTCGAACAGGTCGCGGCCGCGGGTCGGAATCTGCGCCATCAGCCGGTCCGGATCGAGCACGCGGATCCGGCCCTGCCGGTCCACCGCGATCGCCGTCGCCGCCGTGCCCAGCACGCGGCTCGAGACGATCGCGCCGGTTTCACGATTCAGCACATCGAGTCGCAGCCGCGTGGCGGCGGAGTCCTGTCCACCCAGCACGTAGAGGCGGCCATCGGGTCCCACCGTCATCGCGATGTTGATGAGCGCGTGCTCGACGCGTACCCCCTTGCCGGCGGCGAAGCGGGGGTCGCGTTCCACCGGAATCAGCCCGCGCGAGCTGCGCCAGACCGGCGAGCCGGCGGCATCGAGGCGGAGCACCTCGTCGCGTACGAGGGGTGCGTAGTACGTCACGCCGTCCGAGATCGCGACCGGCCCCGCGTTGACGAGCTGAGCGAGGTAGCCAATTTCCGGCACGTGAATGACGCCGACACCCGCATACGTGTGCCCCAGCGAATCGAGCATCCACAGGAGCGGGGCGCTGCCATTCTCGGCAACGAACTGCACGAAGTAGGGCGATCGTGAAGCGACGACGCGGGATCCGTCGGTCGCATATAAGGAGGCGGGAAAGGGGCTCTCCCACTCCCGCACCGGCTTGCCCGTAGTGTCGAACACGACGCCCTCGCCGGTGCGCTCCGTGATGAGCAGCCGGTCGCGCGGGTAGGGCGCGACGGCCACGGGGCTGGACAGGCGAGGATCTGTGACCGTACGGACGACGTGCAGGTCTCCGTCGAACGCGATCAGCCGGCTGTGCGGCGCGTCGGGCGCCCACGTGTAGCGACCGACGTGAGCGGTGGGGGAACGGCCGAGAAAGAGAAGTGTGAAGCCGGGGGGGGGGCCGGGCTGGCCCGCGCCGCGGACAGCCAGCGCGAGCGCGGCGCCTGCCCCCGTCCCCAGCTTCAGGCGCATCAGCTCGCGGCTTCGATTGTCTTGATCTCGATCGTATGAACGCCGTTACTGGAGCGGTGCATCCCCGTCACTTTGACTTTGCCCTCGACGAACGGCTCGAGGCGCGAGTTCTGCGGGTCGGCCGGCTTGGAGGAGACGGGCATGTAGACCGTGCCGTCCGAGCCCAGAATAGCGAGGGCGACGCCGGCCTTGGCGCACGCCTTCGCGCATGCCTGATGGGCTGGCCCGGAGGCGCCCATCGTCGTGTAGCAGTTCAGATCGATGACCTGGCCAGTCATGGTCATTTCGTTGCCGGGGGTGGCCGCCGGCTTCTGCTGCTGCGCCGCAAGGGGCAGCGCGCAGAGCGCCAGGAGCACCGTCGCCGTGGAGATCCGCTTCAACATCGTGCACCTCCTGCTTTCAGGGTGAGAAAACTCACTCTCGGCGTATGGTAGTACGTCGAGCACTTGTGCCCCGGATGGGGCCGTCAGGGATCGGACTATATTCATGCCCATGAGCGACACGTATCGCGCCTTGATCGACGCGTTCGGCAAGGGTTGGGAGCGGGGCGATGTCGACGCCATCTGCTCCGTCTTTACCGA
>DASZCG010000014.1:0-11236 GCA_035943355.1 Gemmatimonadales bacterium | reverse complement strand
GCTATCGTGAGCCGGCCGCGGATCTTTGAGGCGCTGGTCGATCCACGCATGCACGGGATGGCGGCAGCCGACTCTGTCGTCGCAGCGCACGAGGTGGATTCCGCTCGCGCCACCGGCGCGTTCATCGTCACGTTTCAGGGTTCCCCGACCCCTGTTCCCACCGGAATTGCGAACGAGATGCTCGACAGCATCGTGAAGAGCCACGGACGGACGGGTGCGCCGACCGCAGCCGACAGCACCGAGCTGCGCGCCGGCATCCAGGGCTTCGTCGACGCGAATTTCCTGGCGCCGATGGGGCCTGGAGGGGTGCGCCGCGGCCCCGACCAATGCCATGACATCACGGTGTATCCGCAGCTCGGCATCGCCGGTGGCGCCTGTGCGGGCTACGGCCTGCTGCTCGACATCAAGGATCCCGCGCATCCGGTGCGCGTTGCAGCCGCCTCGGATTCGAATTTCGCCTACTGGCATTCGGCGACATTCAACAATGACGCCAGCAAAGTGATCTTCACCGACGAGTGGGGCGGCGGCGTGGCACCACGCTGCCGCACGACCGACAAGCCCGAATGGGGCGCGGACGCGCTCTTCACCGTCGACACCAAGCGCGCCTTGACCTTCAAGGGCTACTACAAGCTGCCGGCGCCGCAGACAGCGGTGGAAAACTGCGTCGCGCACAACGGCAACCTGATCCCCGTCCCCGGCCGCGACATCATGGTCCAAGGGTGGTATCAGGGCGGCATTTCGGTATTCGACTTCACCGATCCCGCGCATCCCAAGGAGATCGCGTTCTTCGACCGCGGGCCGATGGACTCGACCAAGCTCCAGATGGCGGGCAGCTGGTCGGCGTACTGGTACAATGGCTACATCTACAGCTCCGAGATTGCGCGCGGACTCGATGTCCTCGAGCTCCAGCCGAACGCGCTCCTCACGCAGAACGAGATCGACGCGGCGAAGCTGGTGAAGCTCACGTATCAGAACGTGCAGGATCAGCAGCGCGTCACGTGGCCGGCGAGCTTTGTGGTCGCGCGCGCCTATCTCGACCAGCTCGAGCGCTCGAAGGGGCTGGCGGCCGATCGCATCACCGCGGTGCGCGCGGCCCTCGGGACCGCGGAGACAGCCACGGTGCAGAAGCGACGGACCACCCTGAATGCCCTCGCCACGCAGCTCGACCGCGATGCCGCGGGCGCGGCGGATGGAGCGAAGGTGCGGTCGCTCGCGGGAGTAGTGAGAGGATTGGCGAAGTAGCGTCGGCCTGATCGGAGGGAGCGGAGCATTCTCAGGCCGTTCGTGCCGCCTGCTCCGCTCCTTCCCCAATCACGAGACCCGTTCCTGCGCCCTGCGCGGCGATCTCGCGCCGCAGCGCCGCGATTTCCCGGTCCGTGTGACCCGCCGCCCGGAGCTTCCGGTTCATCTCCACGGTCTTGACGGCACCCTTCAGCGTGCCGAGCGCCAGGGTGGCGCACTGCGGTCGCGATGCCGCGATGCCCCGGCCGAGCAGGTCCAACATCTCCTCGTAGGAAAAGTCGAGGATCTCGGCGAATGTCGGTTTCTGCTGGTTCGTCCGCTCGGCGAGAATCGATGCCGCGGCCTGGCTCAGCGTGCAGCCGACCCCCTCGAAGCTCACCGCCTCCACGCGATCCGCATCCTCGCTCGCTTTGAGGTACATCGTGATGATGTCGCCGCATCCCGGGTTGCCGCCGGGAATGCGCGCGTCCGCGTCCTGCAGCGTCCCGCGGTAGCGCGGTCGTTGATAGTGATCGACCAGCCAGGCAACCCGCGTTTCCTGATCCACTACGGCTTCTCCACCGGGAACCGCACCAGGTTGCCCCATTCGGTCCACGAGCCGTCGTAATTACGAACCTTGGTGAAGCCGAGCAGGTACGTCAGCGCGAACCAGGTGTGCGAGGAGCGCTCGCCGATCCTGCAGTACGCGATGACGTCGTCGTCCGGCTCGAGCCCATTCTCTTCCTGGTAGATCGTCCGCAGCTCGCTGGCCGGCCGGAAGGTGTGCGTTTCCGGGTTTACCGCGCGTCCCCACGGAATGCTGCGCGCGCCCGGAATATGCCCGCCACGGAGCGCGCCCTCGTTCGGATACTCCGGCATGTGGAGCCGCTCACCACGATACTCTTCGGGGCTCCGTACATCGACCAGCGACTTGCTGTTCCTGACGTGCTCCAGCACCTGGTCGCGGAAGGCGCGGTCGCGGCTGTCGTCGCGCTCCGAGATCGTGATGCTCCCTGCGGGATAGCGCTGCACGGCGGTGACGAGCTCGCGGCCCTCTTGTGCCCAGCGCAACCGGCCGCCGTCCAGCAACCGCAGGTTCTTCAGGCCGAAGAGCCGGAACACCCAGAACGCGTAGGTCGCCCACCAGTTGTTCTTGTCACCGTACAACACGATCGTGGTATCGCCGTTGATCCCCTTGGCGCGCAGCAGGCGCTCGAACCGCTGACCGTCGATGTAGTCGCGGATCACGGGGTCATTGAGGTCGGCCACCCAGTCGATCTTGACGGCACCGGGGATGTGCCCCGTTTCGTAGAGCAGGATGTCCTCGTTCGATTCGACGAGGCGCACTTTCGGATCATTCAGGTGATCTGCCACCCACTGGGTCGATACCAGGACCTCGGGGTGTGCGTACCCGCGCGCCGCGATGTCGGCCACAGGTGCCACAGTCTCAGGCATTGTTTCCTCCTCTGGACGTTTTCCGTCCGGGCCTAAAAGCAACGCGACCGGCCAGAGCCCGGTTTCCCGGAGCCGCAGCCGGTCGCGCGATTCGTGAAGCAGTTTACGCTATGACGAAACCCACGCCCAGGCCGGACCCCGATGGGGCCCGCTACAGATGCAGACGTGCGTGACGTTCGCCATGCTCCTCGCAATAAGGCCGAACGTCATCGCCCTGTCAAGGAACGAGGTAACTAGTGTTTCGGCGCCAGCGTCACGACCGACAGCACCGTCGATACGGCGATCAGGATGATGATGATCCACTCCAGCGTCTCCATGCGACGCGTCGCCGCGCGGTCGGTCATCTTGCCATAGATCCCGTCGATCGTCTGCAGCTTGCGCGCGATGCTCGTATCCCAATCGGCGAGATGAAACCGCCGCGATGCGAGCGCGTACACCCGCGAGAGAAACTGATCCCCCACCAACTTGAGCGCGTTCGTGACCTGCTCGAACAGAATCGCGGCGTCGAGCTCGAGCCGCGCGAGGCTTCCCAGATCCGGACCCACGGGCGCCATCCGCCAGGGGGGCCGCCGCGCCCGCCCCAGCAACGATTCGTAGGCGCGCTCGAGCACATCGTCCAGCTGTTGGTCCAGATAGCGCATCTCCAGCAGCTGCGTGTTCGCGAACTCGAGAATGTCACGCACGTCATCGCCTTCGGGGTCGAAGAGGATGGCGGCGTCGGTATCGATGATGGTCGCGTCGTTCGGGCCGAAGGACAGTCGCGCCGCCGTCGCGTCGGCGATTTCCTGCTGTGACAGAGGATGGGGTGAGGCCCGCAGCAGCTGCGCCACCGTGAGGGCCTGACTGGTCCACAGCATGGCGGCGTCGCACGGCTCGGTGAACGTTTCGATGTGAAAGATCGAGTAGTCTTCGACGAAGTCGGCAATCCGGGGACGTACCGCGGCGTCGCCCAGAGTCTCCAGTAGCTGCTCGACGTGACGGCGCGAATCCTTGAGCAGCCGTTCGTTACCCCACAAATCCTCCGCCAGCGCGGGCAGTCGCGTCAGCTCGCCGGCCAGCGGAATCGCGTAGCTCACGGAGACTGCACCGAAGTCGTATAGCACGACTTCGACTCCCGGCATTGTTTGCCATCCATCTCCTGTTTGCGGCTCGCCGCCGCGGGGGACATGCAACGGAGCGGGCCGGTACTCGAAGGACGCCGGCGCGCGCCGCTTGTACTTGATCGTCTGCCGCTCGACGCCTTCGAAGAGACGGCGTTGCGCGGCGTCGAGATCGATCGCCTGGGCCACTTCGTAGGCGAACATCGGGAAACACGTGCCCTTCGCAATGACGGGTGGCATGTCACAAAGCTAGTCACGGAGCCACTATGTCGATCCTCCACGTTGCCATAACCGGACGCGACAAGCGTCACCTGACCGCCCTCGGACCCAAGCTGCGCGTCATGGTCGTTGGGTATCGCGAAGACAAACGGGGCGCCGTGGTGGACGCCTACGTGAACTCCGACAAGGTCGCGTGGCTGGAGCGCCAGGGGTACGGGATCAAGCGCCTGGAGGCTGTGGACGCACACGACCGCGCGCGCCAGCAGGAGGGACGCGCCGCGGTCGCCCGGCGACTCAAGCGCGGGAAATACGGCGACGTCATCTGGGGTGGGGGCTATCTCACTGCCGACGAAATCGAGCAGGCGATGGTGCTCGGCGAGAAGAATCACGCCGGGTATTTCGAACGCATCCCCTTACCGAACGTGACGTGGGAGAAACGCCGCTGTCACGCGTTCCGCATCGGCAAGGGTACCGGGCGGAACCGGCCCGCGGTGTGTTTTGTCGGTGGCGTCCACGGACGGGAATGGGGCGGCCCGGACATCCTCATCTATTTCGCCGTGCGCCTGCTGCGCGCCTACCGCGACAAGCAGGGCTTCCGGCTCGGCAAGAAGCGCGTCTCGCCGGCGCTGATCCGCCGCCTGGTGGAAACCATGGACGTCGTGGTGCTGCCCCAGGTGAATCCTGACGGCCGGGCCTTCAGCATGAACCGGCATCCCTTTTGGCGGAAGAACCGGCGCCCGGCGCCTCGTGGACAGGGATTCAGATCGATCGGCGTGGACCTGAATCGCAACTTCCCATTTCTGTGGCGCTTCGACCGGCACTTCGCGCCGGGCACGGTGGAGAGTACGCACAAGCCGGGCGACTACGAGACCTACGTCGGCCCCCGTCCGGCCTCCGAGCCCGAGACGCGCAACCTGATCTGGCTGCTCGACCGGTTGCCCAACATCCGCTACTACGTGGATCTGCACAGCTACGGCGAGACCATCCTTCACAGCTGGGGCAGCGACGACAACCAGTCCAGCAATCCGCAGATGAACTTCCGGAACAAGGCGTACGACGGGAAGCGAGGCTTGATCCACGACGACGACTACCGAGAGTACATCCCGGCGGCGGACAAGCGGGAGGCGATCGCGATGGGACGCCAGATGGCGGCGGCCATCCGGCTCGTCCGCGGGCGCAAGTACCAGGTGAAGCAGTCAGTGGGGCTCTATCCGACCGCCGGTGCGACGGACGACTACGCCTACAGTCGCCACTGGGTCGATCGGAAGAAGGGCAAGCCCATCGCCTTCACGATCGAGTGGGGCCGCAGCCATGCCTCAACGCCGTTTCACCCACCCTACCAGGAGATGCGCAAGGTGATGCGCGAGGTGAGCGCAGGGCTGCTGGCGGTCTGCCTGCGCGCGCTGGCGACGCGCCGCCGCTGATCGAGTAAGAGAGTACGGATGGGCTCAACAACGAAGCGCCCGGTGTCAACCAGACCCGGGCGCTTTCTGCGACTGCCGCTACTTCTTTTTCTTTTTCTTCTTCTTCATGGCCATCGGATCCTCCTTGCTAAGGGCCATGTAACCAAGGTACCGCTTCGTCCAGCAGTTGCAAGCAGCCAGCGAGAAGAAAAAAACTTGACGACCCCACGCTTGCAGGTGGACTATAGTGCAATGGCCACGTCCCTGGTTTGGCGAGCACTGCTCGTTGCGTTGGTCCTCACGACTCCCGCGCTGTCCGCTCAAGCCCTCACGGTCGTCGGAAAGCGGGCCGTTGTGTACACCACGGCCGACAGCACCAACCTCCGGCTGACGCCGTCGGACACACTCACGTTCCAAGACGCCGCGCCGACAACCGAGGCAGAGATCTACGTCTTCATCGATCCGCGGCGCACGTTCCAGACGATGATCGGCATCGGCGGCGCGCTCACCGATGCCGCCGCGGAGACCTTTGCCAAGCTGCCCGCGGAACGCCAGGCGCAACTGATCGAGGCGTACTACAGTCCGGAACGCGGCATCGGGTACACGCTCGCCCGGACCAACATCAACAGCTGTGACTTCTCGAGCGCGAGCTACACGTACGTCACGGAAGGCGACAAGGATCTCAGCAGCTTCAGCATCGCACCCGATCTCAAGTACAAGATTCCCTTGATCAAGCGCGCGATGTCGGCAAGCGGCAACCGGCTCAAGCTGTTCGCCAGTCCGTGGAGCCCACCGGCGTATATGAAGGACAACAACGACATGCTCCATGGCGGGCACCTGCGGCCCGAGTACCGCCAGGCTTGGGCGCTCTACTACACGAAGTTCATCAAGAGCTATCGCCAGGCCGGTGTGCCGATATGGGGGATCACGATTCAGAACGAGCCCATGGCGCGGCAGACCTGGGAGTCGTGCATCTACCAGCCCGAGGAGGAGCGGGACTTCCTCCGGGATCATCTCGGCCCCGCGATGGTCAAGGAGGGGCTCAAGGACGTCAACATCATCGTGTGGGACCACAACCGTGATCTGATCGTGCAGCGCGCGCTCGCGATCTTCAGCGATTCAGCGGCGGCGCGCTACGCCTGGGGTGTGGGATTCCACTGGTACGAAGACTGGTCGGGTGGGACGCAGATGTACGAGAACGTGGCGCTCGTGAACCAGCTCTATCCCAACAAGCACCTGCTCTTCACGGAAGGTACGCCGGCGAATTTCGACTCCACCGCGTACGGGCGCTGGAGTCTGGGCGAAGCCTACGGGCGCTCGATGATTCACGATTTCAATTCGGGCGCGGAGGGGTGGACGGACTGGAACATCCTGCTCGATGAGAAAGGCGGGCCCAATCATGTCGGCAACTACTGCTTTGCGCCGATCCACGCCGACACGCGCACCGGGACGCTGATCTACACGAACTCCTACTATTACATCGGGCACTTCTCGAAATTCATTCGTCCCGGCGCCAGGCGGATTGCCGTCGCGCCCAGCCGCAGCCAGCTGCTCGCGACCGGGTTCAAGAACCCGGACGGCAGCGTCGCAGTCGTCGTGATGAATCCGACCGCGCGCGGCGCCGAATTCCACCTGAGCGTCGGGAGCGGCGCGGTGACGGTGCGCTCTCCGGCGCACTCGATCCAGACGGTGGTGTTCTAGGCCCATGGCCTTCACCGCCGCGACGCTGACCTTCTTTCGCGGCCTCGCGCGTCACAACGCGAAGCCCTGGTTCGAAGCCCATCGCCCGGACTACGACCAGGCCGTTGTCACGCCGATGCGGGCCTTGATTGAAGACATGGACGTCCGGCTCGCCCGCCTGGCCCCCGAGATTACGGGCCACCCCAAGCGCTCCATGTTTCGGATCTACCGCGACGTGCGGTTCTCCAAGGACAAGTCGCCCTACAAGACCAACGCCGGGTGCTGGTTCTGGCATCGCGACGCGGATCCGCGGGTGGGAGACAGCGCCGAGGGCGGTGGCGCCGGGTTCTACTTCCACCTCCAGCCGGGCAGCTCGTTCACCGGCGCGGGGATCTGGATGCCGCCGCGTCCGCTGCTGGGCAAGCTGCGGGACGCCATCGCCGAGGATCAAAGAGGCTTCGAGCGTGTCGTCAAGAACCCGGGCTTCGTGCGGCGCTTCGGGGGACTGGACGACGAGCACACGCTCAAACGCATGCCGCGCGGCTTCGCCGAGACGCACCCCGCCGCCCGTTGGCTCAAGTTCCAGTCGTTTGTCTCAGGACGCGAGCTGACCGACACGCAAGTCACCAGCCCTCGACTCGCGGCGCTCCTGCAGGAAGATTTCGCGCGGCTCCTGCCCCTCGTGCGGTGGTTGAACGGGGCGTTGGGACTCAAGGCTGCAACGACGCGATAAAACGGAGGACGTATGTCAGACGTGGATCGTCGTACGTTCTTGAATGTCACGGCGACGGCCGCCGCGGCCATGCTCATCAAACCCGAGTTGGTGCGCGGCTCGCGCGCGAACTCCGCCATTCGCGTCGGACTGCTCGGCTGCGGCGGGCGCGGCACGGAGGACGCGGAGAATCTGGTGGACACGGGCGGCGCGCAGGTCGTCGCGCTGGCCGATCTGTTTCAGGACCAGCTCGACGCGGCCCGCTCGCACTTCGATCAGGTGCAGCAGGCAAAAGGGTACGCGGCGCTCGACGCGAAGCAGCTGTTCGTCGGCCCGCACGCCTCCGAGCAAATCGCCGCGTCCAGGGAAGTCGACGCGATCGTCATCGCGACACCACCCTACTTCCATCCCCAGCACCTCGACAGCGTCGTCGCCGGGGGCAAGCACGTGTACCTGGAGAAGCCCGTGGCCATCGACGTGCCCGGCGCGAAACGCGTGTTGGAGATCGGCAAGCGCGCGCAGGGCAAGCTCAGCCTGGACGTGGGGTTTCAAATCCGCGACTGCCCGCCTTTCGTCGAACTGGTGCGCCGCATCCATAACGGCGCGATCGGCAGTATCGTCTGCGGGGAAGCCTACTATCTGACCGGCTATATCGATCGTCCACCCTGGCCCACGGCGTCACCCGTCGAGCGGCGGCTCAGGAATTGGGTGCGCGATCGCGTGTTGTCGGGGGACATCATCGTCGAACAGAACATTCACGTCATCGACATCTGCAATTGGGTCCTCCAGGCGCACCCCGTGAAAGTCAGCGCCACCGGCGGACGTCAGGGCCGTCCCGCCGATGACGGCGATTGTTTTGGGAATTACAACGCCGTCTTCCACTATCCCAACAATGTGGACGTCACGTTCAGCTCGACGCAGTTCGCCAAGGGATGGTGGGACGTCAGCGAGCGTTTCTTCGGCACAAAGGGCACAGCCGTCTCGCCCTACACCGGCCCCCTCGGCATCTGGGGCGATGAGCCATGGCAAGCGCCGCTCGTCGTCCAGCAACCGGGACAGCAAGCGGCCTTCTCCGTGACCGGCAACTTCACGTCCAATCTGCAGGACGCCGATGCCGCAAAGAAAAAGGCGTTCATCGAGAGCATCAACAGCGGCAAGTTTCACAATCAGGCCGACAAGGGCGCCGAGTCGGCGCTCTCCTGCATGATGGCGCGGGCGGCAGCGTACACGGGGCGCGAGATCAGCTGGGACGAGCTGCTCAAATCGACCGAGGTGTGGGACGCGAGACTCGATCTGGCAAAGCTGAGCTGAGACTCATATGCCCGCGACACGTCGTGAGTTCTTGAAGACTTCGCTGGCCGTGGCGGGAGCGTCGCAGCTGGCCTTCCGGGCGTCGCCACCCGCGATCACAAAAGGCCTCGTCTTCGACATGGTGTCAGACAAGCTGAGTTATGCCGACCGTTTCACGCTGGTCCGCGACTCGGGCTTCGCGGTTGTGCAAGCGCTGACCGAGCCCGATCAGAGCAAAGCGGAGGAGATGAAGCGAGCGGCGGACACGGCGAACGTCCGCATCGACTCCGTGATGAATGTGGATCACTGGCAGTATCCGCTCTCCTCCAGCGATCCGGCCGTCGTCGAGAAGAGCCTCGCCGGCATGCGCACCTCGCTGCACAATGCGAAGCTCTGGGGCGCGGACGCCGTGCTGCTCGTGCCGGCGGTCGTGAATCCGCAGACCTCCTATCGCGATGCCTGGACACGCTCGCAGGCGCAGATTCGCAAGCTCATTCCCCTGGCCGAGCAGCTCAACGTCGTCATCGCGATCGAGGAGGTCTGGAACAAGTTCTTGCTCAGCCCGCTCGAGATGGCGCAGTACATCGACGAGTTTCGCAGCCCGTGGGTGCGAGCCTGGTTTGATGTCGGGAATGTCGTGCTGTATGGCTATCCGCAGGACTGGATTCGCGCGCTGGGCAAGCGGATCGTCAAAGTCCATCTGAAGGATTTCAAGCGCACAGAGGGCGGCTACGCCTGGGTGAACCTCGGTGACGGCGACGTCGATTGGCCGGCCGTGCGAGCGGCGTTCGCTGCGGTCGGCTATACCGGCAGCGTGATCGCCGAGCTGGATGGCGGCGATGCGGCGTACCTGGAGGACGTGAGCCGCCGCATCGACCGCCTGCTCCTCGGATAGGACACACGCCCCCTTACTGCGGCGTCTTCAGCGGATCCTTGCTCCCCTGGTAGAACTCATTCTGCAGGCGCAGGCTCTCGGAATCCGCTTTGACCGCGCGGATCGCAGTCGTGATCGCGTTGATCCACGTCTTCGCCTCGAAGTCGCCGAGCTCCTTCGACGCCACGGCGCCCTCCCCCGCGTAGTGATTCGGGAAACGGGCGTACCACCAGATCCCGGTGTACAGGCCCTCCGGCAGCGCTTTCAACCGCCCCTGATCCGCCCCCGATTCCTGCGCTGCGCGATCGAGGTGCACCAGATCCGGCCGGGCGATCATGCTCACGGACGTTTCGCTTTCGCCGGCGTGCATGTCCGTCGCCGGGTTCGATTTGTGCTTCGGCTCGCCCGGGCCCGCGCGCGCGATCCCCAGCACGTAGACGACGTAATCATGCGGCGCCTCGAGCTGCGACTGCGCGAAGAACGGCAACAGGCTGTTGTTGCCGCCGTGCCCGTTCACGATGATGATCTTCTTGCAGCCGTTGCGGGCCATCTCGTCGGTGGTTTCCTGCAGCAACTGGAGCTGTAAGCCGCGACTGTAGGCCACGGTGCCCGGCTCATGCTTCGCCTCGAAGATTTGCCCGAAATAATACTCGGGAAAGACGATGGAGTATTCCTGCTGAGCGGCATTGAGCGCGACGTAGCGCACGTTGAGCAGATCGTTGCCCAATGGGAGATGCGGCCCATGCTTCTCCATGATGCCGAACGGCAGCAGGCAGGTGCCCTGCGCGCGGGCGATCCCGTCCTTGAAGTCCGCCGCGGTCAGCTCCTCCCAATGCACGGAGAGCTGTGCTGGCTTCGTGGCAGGTGCCTGCGCACCCAGGGCGGAGACGCAGAGCGCGTTGATGGAGAGCAGCAGAGATCGGTACACGAGTCCTCCGAGGATTCGTTCGAGGGCTCAACGCTACCTCGACACCGGGTGACCCGCTATGCGTATCGCGCCCGCGCGCGGCGAGGAGCTGATTGCACACGGTCGCGTTATGACGTTTGGCGCGGTTGCCCTTCCCTTGCGGCAGGCTGACCCGTCATCCTTCGGCGAAATCCGCTCGGAGGCACCCATGGGTCGACGTGTCCGCCTCACTCTCGCCACGGTCGCGCTGGCCGCTCTCGTCGCTGGATGCGGTAACGGCACCGCTCCCGCTTCAGGGTTTGTCGTCACGGGCAGGATTGAGAACCGTACGCAAGCACCGATCCCGTCCAATGCGCGACTCGTCGCGATTTGGTC
>DASZCG010000013.1:0-49247 GCA_035943355.1 Gemmatimonadales bacterium | reverse complement strand
GCTCGGTATCGATCTTTATTTTGCCGAGTGACCCGCGCGTCCTGCTCGAGCGGTTACATTCGCGCAAGAGCGAATCGATCGAGCAGATCCGGTGGCGTCTGGATCGCGCCGAGTTTGAGCTGCAGCAGTCGACCGCGTTCGACCGCCTGGTCTTCAATGATGAGTTGAAGACGGCGGTGGAAGAAGTCGTTGCCATCGCCGACGAGCCGGGGGAGCGGGGCCGGACGCGGGAACGGAAGGATTTCGAATGGATCACCAATTATGGTCGCGGCCTGCAGGCAGCGGCGTTGCGGCTCTATGATGAACTGCACAAATAGAAAGGCTGAATCATGCGGATCGTGACACCGGCGGAAGTCGCAGGACAGACCCAGAACAAGTACCTCGGCGTGCTCGTCGCGGCCAAGTTCGCGCGCTACGTGAACGACTTTCCGCGCGATCGCTCCGTCGACTGGGAAGAAAAGCTCACCACACGCGCCTTCGACGAGCTCGTGCGCGGCGGACTCAAGTACCGCCTGGTGCGGCGGCGGCGGCAGCAGGAAGCCTGATGGCCGTTGCCGGCCGTCACGTCGTGCTCGGCGTGTCGGGCGGGATCGCCTGCTACAAGAGTTGTACGCTGGCGCGCCGGCTCACCGAGGCGGGCGCCACCGTGGATGTCGTCCTGACGGCGGCGGCCGCCGAGTTCGTCCGGCCGCTGACCTTCGAGGCCCTCACCGGCCGTCCCGTCCTGACGTCGCTCTGGGCGCGGGACCGAGCGCTCGCCCACATCCACCTCGCGAAAGACCCGGATCTGGTCATTCTCGCGCCCGCGACCGCACATCTCCTCGCCCGCGCGGCGATGGGAATGGCGGACGATGTCCTCACCGCGCTGCTGCTGGCGCGCGGCGACCGTGTCGTCCTCGCCGCGCCGGCGATGAACGACGACATGTACGCGAACCCCGCGACGACGGCGAATATCACGACGCTCACCGCGCGCGGCTGGCACTTTGTGGGACCCGAGGTCGGGGCGCTTGCCGAAGGCCCGAGTGAGCGGCCCGGACGGATGAGCGAACCCGAGACGATCCTCGACGCCGCGGAGCGGCTGCTCGGCGGAGACAATCCGGGGCGAAGGCGGTCCAACCCGAGCAAGTGGTCGGGCAAACGCGTCGTGGTCACCGCGGGGCCGACGCGCGAGCATCTCGACCCGGTGCGCGTGCTCACGAATCCGTCGAGCGGCCGCATGGGCTACGCGCTCGCGGAGGCCGCGCAGCACCGCGGCGCGCTGGTCACGCTCGTCACCGGCCCGACGGAGCTCGCCCCACCCAGCGGACTCTCCACCACGCGCGTCGAAACGACCGAGGAGATGCAGCGCGCCGTGCAGGCGCTCGTGAAGGATGCGGACGCGCTGATCATGAGCGCCGCGCCGGCCGACTATCGCCCCAAGACACAGGCCGAGAAGAAGCGGCCGCGCGCGGCTGGTCCACTGACGATCGAGCTGGAAGCGACGCCCGACATACTCGGCTCGCTCAAGCGGCGCAAGGGGATGGTCGTCGTCGGCTTCGCTCTCGAGACGGGGAACGGATTGGCGAACGCGCGCAGCAAGATGCAGAATAAGGCGCTCGACTACGTGATCCTGAATGACGCCACTGAGCCCGGCGCCGGATTCGAGGTCACGACCAATCGCGTAACAATTCTGGGGCCAGGCGGCACGCAAGTCGACCTGCCGCTGCTCCCCAAGCGCGACGTGGCCGAACGAATCCTCGACGTTGTGGAAGAGGCGCTTTGACTGACGCGCGGGCTCTGGTAATCGAATACTTAAAACAGCAGCGGCTCTTGGGGGGAGATTCGGTGGTACTTCCCCCGGTTTCGGTCACCCCGGGCGCAACCCCGGGGAAAGCCGACAGCGGCGCTAACAATCCCGTTTCTGATCTGCCCCCTGCCGGCGTGAGCTTCGACCCTCCGTCGGCCGACCTCTTCGCCAACGATCCGATCCAGAAAGCGAGCAGTCTCGCCGACGTCGCGACACTCATCGCGGCGTGCCAGAAATGCAAGCTGTGCGGCGGCCGCACCAACACCGTACCGGGAGAAGGGCCCGCGACGGCGCAGCTCGTCGTCGTGGGTGAAGGTCCTGGCCGTACCGAAGATGAGACCGGACGTCCGTTCGTCGGCAGAGCGGGGGAATTGTTGACGAAGATCCTGGAAGCGATCAAGCTGCCGCGTGATCAGGTCTTCATCTGCAACGTCGTGAAGTGCCGCCCACCCGAGAATCGGCTGCCGCAGTACGATGAGATCGCGGCGTGCATGCCATACCTCTATCGCCAGATCGACCTCGTTAAGCCGAAGGTGATTCTGGCGATGGGCGGGACGGCGGCGCAGTCGCTGCTCAATACCAAGCAGTCGCTGGGCGCGCTGCGCAATCAGGTTCACCGGTTCCGCGGCATTCCGCTGGTGGTGACGTACCACCCGGCCGCCCTGCTGCGGAACCCCAACTGGAAGAGACCAACCTGGGATGACGTCCGTATCGCCGCTCACCTCCTCGCCGACTGAGCAATACGCCGGCCGGCAGACGCCGTGGAGTAACGAGGCCGAGCAAGCCGTCTTAGGGGCGATGTTGCTCGACCAGGACGCGGCATTGAAATCCGCCGAGATCCTGGACGACACAATGTTCTACAAGGAGAGCCATCGGCTGTTGTTCCGGTCGATGCTGTCCCTGACGGAGCGCGGCGACGTCATCGATCCCGTGACCCTGCGCGACGAGCTGTCCCGCCGCGGCGATCTGGATCGCGCGGGCGGGATGGAGTACATCGCCGCGTTGGTGGACGTCGTGCCCACCGCGGCCAACATCGACTACCACGCCAAGATCGTGCGCGACAAGGCGGTCATGCGGCGTCTGGTCGAGGCCGCTACCGGGATCATTCAGGACGTCTACGAAGGGCACGATACGGCCGGCGAAGTGCTCGATAACGCGGAGCATCGCGTCTTTCAGGTCGCCCAGTTCCGGCGGGCCGAAGAATTCATCCGCATCAAGGAGCTGATCTGGCCGACGATGGAGCGCATCGAGGCACTCCAATCGGGTGCGGGCGCGTTGACGGGAGTCCCCAGCGGGTTCACTGATCTCGATCGCTACACGGCGGGCTTTCAGCGCTCCGATCTCATCATCCTCGCCGCGCGGCCCTCCATGGGAAAGACGGCGCTGGCGCTGAACATCGTGCAGCACGCCGCGATCGAGCACAACACCGCCACCGCGTTTTTCTCGCTGGAAATGTCGAAAGATCAGCTGGTGCAGCGGTTGCTGTGCTCGGAGGGCCTGGTCGACGCGCAGCGACTGCGCCGCGGCCAGCTGCGCGACGACGACTACCCCAAGCTCGCGCGCGCCGCGGGATTGCTCGGCACGGCGCCCATCTGGATCGACGACTCCGCCTCCCTGACGCCGCTCGCCATGCGCTCCAAGGCCCGGCGGCTCAAGGCCGAACACGACATCGCGCTCGTGATCGTGGATTACCTGCAGTTGATGGAGGGCCCGGGCGACGTTGAAAACCGGCAGCAGGAGATCTCCTACATTTCGCGCTCGCTGAAGGCGCTGGCGAAGGAACTGGACGTTCCCGTGGTGGCCATCTCGCAGCTGTCGCGCGCGCCGGAGCAGCGCGGCGGCGAACACCGCCGGCCGCAGCTTTCCGACCTGCGCGAATCGGGCGCGATCGAGCAGGACGCCGACGTCGTGTGCTTCATCTACCGGCAGGAGTTTTACGACGGCCCCGTGGATCCCAAAACGAATGAGAGCATCGAGGGCATCGCCGAGGTCATCGTGGGCAAGCAGCGCAACGGGCCCACGGGAATGCTGAAGCTGCACTTCAAGAAAGAATACACGCGCTTTGACAACTACACGGCGCGTGAGGCCCCGGCGGGAGGGAGGGCGAGTGCCTAAGGGCCGCTCGGTATTTCGCTGCATCGAATGTGGCGCCGACCAACCGAAGTGGGGCGGCAAGTGCGACGCGTGCGGCGCGTGGAATTCGTTGGTGGAGGAGGCCGTCGGGCGAGCGAGCAGGCGGGCTGGCGGGCAGGCGGGCAGTCCGCCCGGCCAACCACCGGTCCGGCTCAATGAGCTCCAATCGTCAGCGGTGGCGCGCTGGCGCACCGGCCTCGCCGAGTTCGATTTCGTCCTCGGCGGCGGCATCGTCCCAGGCTCCGTGACCCTCGTCGGCGGCGAGCCCGGCATCGGCAAATCGACGTTGCTGATGCAGTGCGCCGCGCGACTGGAACGCCAGGGCATCGCGACCTTGTACGTCTCGGGTGAGGAGTCACCCGATCAGCTGCGCTTGCGCGCCGATCGTCTCCAGGAAGACGCGGGCGGCATCCATGTCCTCGGCGAGACCCGGCTCGAGTCGATCGTTCACCACGCGACGCAGCTCAAATCGAGTGTCGTGCTGCTCGACTCCGTGCAGACGACGTACACGGAGGAGCTGGAAGGCGCGCCAGGAAATGTCGGCCAGGTGCGCGAGTGCGCCGCTCGACTCATGCGTTTCGCGAAAGAGTCCGGACCGGCGGTCCTGCTCGTGGGCCACGTGACCAAGGGCGGTGGGATCGCGGGGCCCAAGACGCTCGAGCACATCGTGGACACCGTGCTGTACTTCGAAGGCGAGACGACGCTCGATCACCGCATCCTGCGCGCGGTAAAAAACCGCTTTGGCTCGGTTGACGAGATCGGCGTCTTCAGCATGACGGGATCGGGACTCGAGCCGGTCGCGAATCCCGCGGCGGCGTTCCTGGCCGGCCGCAGCACCGGTGCGTCGGGATCGGCGGTCACGGCGTTGATGGAGGGGACGCGGCCGATGCTCGTCGAGATCCAGGCGCTCGCGTCGAAAGCAGGATTCGGCACACCCCAGCGCGTCGCGACCGGCCTCGATCATCGGCGCCTGGCGCTGCTGCTGGCCGTGCTGGAGCGGCGCGGTGGGCTGCCGTTCGGCAATCTGGACGTGTTTGTGAATGTGACGGGCGGCATGAGACTGATCGAGCCTTCGACAGACCTTGCGGTCCTTGCCGCTCTGGTCTCGAGTGTCCACGACCGCCCGGTCCCGGCTGATGCCCTGTTTCTCGGTGAGGTTGGGCTGGGCGGCGAGATTCGCCCGGTCGCCGGTGTCGAGCGGCGCCTCGCGGAGGCGGCGCGCCAGGGCTTCCGCCGCGTGTTCTTGTCGGCCCGCTCGCGCGGCCCCGCAAGCAACGGCGACCTCGAGGTGATTGGGCTGGAGGGAATCGGTGAGCTCACCCGTCGGCTCGCCGCCTGACGTCGGCGTCATCGTCGTTGCGGCCGGAGCGGGCGTGCGGGCGGGGCCAGGCGAGCCGAAGCAGTTCCGCCCCATCCTGGGCGTGCCGATGCTGCTGCGCGCGTTGCGGCCCTTCACCGGACATCCGGAGGTGCGCCAGGTGATCGTCGCGTTGCCTCCCGGTTACGCCGAGCGCCCGCCGGAGTGGCTCAGCAAGCTGCGCGGCGACCGGCTCGGTCTCGTGCCGGGCGGCGCGCAGCGCGCTGACTCGGTGCGCGCGGGACTCGAGGCACTGGCGCCAGACTCTATTGTCGTGCTGGTGCACGATGCCGCGCGCCCGTTCGTCAGCCGCGGCACGATCGACGCGGTCATTGCGCGGGTGCGCGCCGGTGTGGGTGCGGTCGCCGCGGTGCCCGCCTCCGACACGCTCAAGGAAATAGAGCGGGGCACCACAGTTCGCCCGACGCCGCGGATCGCGCGCACCGTCGATCGCGAGCGCATCTGGCGGGCACAAACACCACAGGGCTTCCCGCGGCAAATGCTGCACGACGCCTACGCGCAGCTTCCCCCGGCGCGCGCCGACGGACCGGCGCCCAGCGACGACGCCGAAGTCTGCGAGCGCGCCGGATTTCCGGTGGAGTTGGTCCCCGATTCACCGTACAATGTGAAGATTACGACGGCCGACGATTTCCGGATCGCCGAGGCTCTCGCGCGTGAATTGCGTTGAACCCGCTGCCATTTCAATCGGACGCGGAGATTGCCGCCGCGATCCCGCAGGTGGTGCAGCACCTGGGGCAGGGCGGCCTGCTCGCGTATCCCACCGAGACCGTGTATGGCTTCGGTTCGCGCGCCGTGCAGGCGGACGTCGCGGCGCTGGCCGCGATGAAGGGCCGCGCCGCCAGCAAGCCATTCCTGTTATTGATCAGCGATCGGTCGATGGCTGAGGCACACGGCCTGGCGTTCAATGCGTCCGCCGATGCGCTGGCGCGGGCGTTCTGGCCGGGGCCGCTGACGCTGGTGCTCCCCGGTGGCTCAGGTCGCCTGCCCGACCTGCTCCGCGGACCGGACGGCGGCATCGCGGTGCGCTGGACGTCGCATCAGGCGATCGCCCGGCTGGTCGCGGCACTTGGCGGACCGCTGACGTCGACGTCGGCCAATCTACCGGGGCAGCCGCCGGGGCCCGGGGCCGCCGCGATTACTCGCGACTTCGCCGCCGCGGTCCAGCAGGGAGAGCTGCTCGTGCTCGACGGTGGGGTGCTGGGGAACCGGCCGCCATCGACCGTGGTTGACTGCACGCGACCGCGGCCGCAGATCGTCCGTGAAGGCACGCTCAGCGTTCACGAATTGCGCCGCGCCGTCGGCAGCCTCGCACCATGACTCAGCACGTTCTGTTCGTCTGCACCGGCAACATTTGCCGCAGCCCGCTCGCTGCCGCGCTGCTGGAGCGCGCGCTCAAAGAGCGCGGGCTCGACGTGAGAGTCACGTCCGCGGGCACGGGAGCGTGGGACGGCGCACCGGCATCGGAGGGCGCCTACCTCGTGGGTCTCGAACGCGGCCTCGATCTCTCCGGCCATCGAGCCCGCCTGCTCACCCGCGAGCTCGTCGAGCAGGCCAACTTGATCCTCACGATGGCGCGTCATCACCGCGCGCGCGTCGACGAGCTGGGCGGCGAAGGTCGCGTCTTCGTCCTCGGCGAATACGCCGGCCGCGGCGACGATGAGGTGAGCGACCCCTTCGGCGGCGATCTCGACGTGTACCGTGATACGTGTCAGGAGCTCGAGGCCCTCGCCGCCGCCGTGGCGGACCGGCTGGCCGCCGAAAGCAAGCGTGGAGATAAGCGCTAAGACGCGACTCCTGGTGGTCATCGGCGATCCGGTGGCCCACTCCCTCTCCCCCGCCATGCACAACGCCGCGTTCCGCGCGCTCGGCATCGACGCGGTGTACGTCGCGATCCGTGTCACCCCGCAGGCGCTGCCCGCGGTCTTAGCGATGCAGCGCGCCACCGGAGGCGCGGGCAACGTCACCGTTCCCCACAAAGAGGCGGTCGAAGGATCCGTGACGCGCAAAACGGATGTCTGCGCGCGTGTCGGCGCCTGCAATACGTTCTGGACGGAGGGCAGCGACCTGGTGGGAGACAACACGGACGTCGTGGGCGTTTCGAAAGCGCTGGCGCGGATCGGCGTCGCGGAGCAGGGTGGGCGTTGGCTCGTGGTCGGGACGGGCGGGTCGGCGCGCGCCGTGGCGGCGGTGGCGGCCGAGCGCGGCGCGGCACTCTGGGTGCGGTCGCGCGACGCCGAGCGCGCCCGGCAGTTCGGCGCGTGGGCGAGCGGCATCGGCGCGGATGCGCACGTCGCAGGTGGCCCCGTCGAGGTGGACGTCGCGATCAATGCCACGCCACTCGGGCTCGCCGGGCACGATCCGCTGCCGGTCGATGTAAATCACATCCCGGGCGCGCACACCGCGCTCGACCTCGTGTACGCTCCCGGGGAGACGCGCTGGGTCCATACGCTGCGCGAGCGCGGCATTGCAGCGATAGACGGCCGGGAGATGCTGGTGCAGCAGGGAGCGGCCGCGTTCGCGCGGTTCTTTCCGGACCACGTGCCGCCCGTCGAAGTCATGCGCGCCGCGGTCAGTCGCGCGCTGCGTGTTTAGCGCGGCAGTCGAGCAGCTCCTTCTTCCCGCCGAGTGCCTGCTGTGTCATGCGCTGCTCGGCTCTCGCGATGCGCAGCGCATCGTGTGCGGATTGTGCCGGCAACGCTGGCGTCCCGTTCGCCCACCCTGGTGCGAGCGGTGCGGTCAACCGGAGCCCCATTTCGGACCGTGCCGCCTGTGCAGTGCCTGGCCACGGGCGCTCCAGTCCGTGCGATCTGCGGCCTGGCTCGCCGCAGGAGCGCAGCAGGCGGTCCATGCGTTGAAATACGGCGGCTTGCCGCGCATCGCCGACGATTTGGCGGCGGCCATGACGGCGCTCCGGCCTCCATCCCACGGACCGTCGGCGTTGGTCCCGATTCCGCTCGCGACCAAGCGGCTGCGCGAGCGCGGTTACAATCAGAGCGCCGTGCTGGCGCGGGCGCTCGCGAGAGAGTGGCGGATTCCCGTGCTTGTTGACGTGCTGGTCCGCACGCGCGACACGCCGACGCAAACGGCGTTGACACCGGAGACCCGGCTAGCGAACGTCGCTGGAGCATTTTCGGCAACCAGAGAGACACATCGGGCGACGCTCGTCCTCATCGACGATGTCTTCACCACTGGTGCGACGTTAGCCGAAGCAGCCAGAGCGTTAGCGCAATCGGGCGCGACGACGATTCACGGCGTCACCTTCGCCCGCGCGGCAATTCCAGACTTCACCTAAGAGGAGAACATGGCGGTTCGGGTAGGGATCAACGGGTTCGGCCGCATCGGACGCAACGTCCTGCGCGCGGCGACGATGGCCAAGCAGACCGAGATCGAGTTCGTCGGAGTCAACGACATCACCGACACGAAGACGCTGGCGCACCTCTTGAAGTACGATTCGGTGCACAAACGCTTTCCCGGCACCGTGGAGACGAAGGGTGACGCGCTGGTCGTCAACGGCAAATCGATCAAGGTCTCCGCCATCAAGGAGCCCGAGAAGCTTCCCTGGAAGGAGCTCGGCGTCGAGTTCGTGCTCGAGAGCACGGGACGGTTCACCGACAAGGAGAGCGCGTCCAAGCACCTCGCGGCGGGGGCAAAAAAGGTGGTGATCTCGGCGCCGGCCAAAGGCGAGGACATCACGATCTGCATGGGCGTCAATCACGAGAAGTACGATCCCGCCAGGCACGCGATCATCTCCAACGCGTCGTGCACCACCAATTGCCTCGTGCCGATGGTGAAAGTCGTGATGGACAACTTTGGCTTCAAGCATGGCTTCATGACGACGGTGCACAGCTATACGAACGACCAGCAGATCCTCGACCTCCCCCACAAAGATCTGCGACGCGCGCGGGCGGCAGCGCTGAGCATCATCCCGACCACGACCGGCGCGGCAAAGGCCACCGGCCTCGTCATCCCCGAAGTGAAGGGCAAGATCGACGGCATCTCGCTGCGCGTGCCCACGCCGGACGTCTCGATTGTCGAGCTCGTCGCCGACGTGGAAAAACCGACGACCGTCGAGGCCGTGAACGCGGCCTTCAAGAAGGCCGCGGCATCTGGTCCGCTCAAGGGGATTCTCGACACGAGCGACGAACCGCTGGTCTCCACCGACTACATCGGCAGCCTCTACTCGAGCGTCATCGACACGATGTCGACCGCCGTCATCGACGGCTCGCTGGTGCACATCTCGTCGTGGTACGACAACGAGATGGGCTATTCGGCGCGCTGCGTAGACCTGCTCGCCTACATCGGAAGCCACCGTTGAGCAAACGGAGCCTGCGGGACCTTCCCCCGCAGGCGCTGGACGGCAAGCGCGCGCTGGTACGGGTCGACTTCAACGTCCCGCTCAAGAACGGCAAGGTCACCGACGACACGCGCCTGCGCGCTGCGCTCCCCACGATCGAGTATCTGCGCGACAAGGGTGCGCGGGTCATCCTGCTCTCGCATCTGGGCCGGCCGAAAGGCGGGCTCCCCCCCGACCCGCAGTACTCCCTCAAGCACATCGTGCGCGATCTGGAAGGACTGCTCGGCGCCCCCGTCGAACTCATCCCCGATCCCGCAACCGGTGTTGCCGCTACACGGCGCTTGCCGCGCGGCGGCGTGGCACTCGTCGAGAACACACGCTTCTGGCCGGGCGAAGAGCAGAACGATCCCGAGCTGGCGAAGACGTTTGCCGCGCTGGGCGACCTCTACGTCAACGACGCATTCGGATCCGCACACCGAGCCCATGCCTCGACCGAGGCCGTCGCGCATCTGCTGAAACCAGCGGTGGCCGGATTCCTGATGGAGAAGGAACTGAAGTTCCTCGGCGATCTGCTGAGCAATCCCAAGCAACCGTTCATCGCAGTGCTGGGCGGCGCGAAGATCTCGGGCAAGATCGACGTCATTCGCTCGTTGCTGCCGCGCGTGGATGAGCTGCTCATCGGCGGCGCGATGGCCTGCACCTTCTTCGCCGCGATGGGGCTCGAGGTCGGCTCGTCGCTCGTCGAACCCGATCGCCTCGCGCTCGCCAAAGAGCTGCTGGCGCACAGCGGCAAGAAGCTGATCCTGCCGCGCGGAGCCATCATCGCGCCGTCGCTCGAGCGCGCGCAGGAGAACAAATCCGTCGCCGCCGATGCCATCTCCAAGGGATGGGCCGTCTACGACATCGATGCGGCGACTCAGCACGACTTCCGCGCCCGGCTGCTGCGCGCCAAGACGATCTTCTGGAATGGGCCGATGGGCGTGTTCGAAACGCCGCCGTTCGACGCCGGCACGCGCGCCATCGCTCAGGCGCTGGTCGAAGCCGGGAAGAAGGGAGCTGTGACGGTCGTGGGTGGTGGCGATTCGGTTGCGGCAGTTGCCGGCATGGAAGACAAGCTGACGCACGTGTCGACGGGCGGAGGAGCATCGCTCGAGTTTCTGGAGGGCAAGGTTCTGCCGGGTGTCGCGGCGCTCGAGGACGCGTGAGATCGTTGCTCTTCGCGGCTAATTGGAAAATGCACATTGGCCCCGCCGATGCGCGCACCTACATGAGCACGTTCCTCAGCGAATACGGAGCGCGGCCCGATCGGCAGGTCTGGTTCTTTCCGCCCGCCATCTCGCTTGAGGCGGTGGCAACTGCAGCGCAGCGCCCCGATCTCCTGGCCGGGGTGCAGGACATCTATTGGGAGCCCAAGGGGGCGTTTACGGGCGCGATATCGGCCCCGCTGGCCGCACAGGCAGGTGCCCGCGCAACGCTCATCGGGCACTCCGAGCGCCGTCACGTGTTCGGCGAGACGGATGAGCAGACAGCCAGGAAGTTGACCGCGGCACTCGCCGCCCAGTTGCATCCGATCCTGTGCGTGGGCGAGACGCTCGCGCAGCGCGAAGCCGGGGAGACGCTCGCGGTCGTGACCCGCCAACTCGAGGCTGCGTTCGCCGGCGGAGTCGAGAGGGGGCCCACGGTCACCATCGCGTATGAGCCGGTCTGGGCCATCGGCACGGGTCGCAATGCGACGCCCCAGGACGCCGCCGCAGTCCACCGCGCGATTCGCACCTGGTTGCAGCAGCGCACGGTGGGTGAGACCCGCGTGCTCTACGGCGGCAGCGTGAATACGAAAAACGCCGCCGAGCTGCTCGCGGAGGAGGAGTTGGACGGAGTGTTAGTGGGCGGCGCCTCCCTCGATCCGCGTGGCTGGGCGCAACTTGTGCGCACGGCCGCCGACTAGGTATCTTGCCCCGCGCATGTACACTGTCCTCGTTTCCATTCTCATCCTCGACGCGTTGATCCTGACGCCCGCGGTGTTGCTGCAGGCGGGGCAGGGCGGTGGACTCGCCAGCATGGGTGGCGGTGCCGGCACCGACACCATCATGGGTGGCCGCCAGGCGACGACACTGCTCACCAAAGTCACCTGGTGGACCGCCGGAATTTTCCTGTTCCTCGCGCTGGTGCTGACGTTCATGTCGCAGTCGGCCACACAGGTCCGTTCGGTACTCGAAGGTCAGGCGCCGCAGCAGCAGGCCCCGACACCCGTCAAGGCGACGCCCTTGCCGATCGAAACTCAACCGACGGCTCCGCCAGCGCCGCCGCCGCTGCCTCCCAGCAATCGCCGGCCGTAACCCTCCCCCCGCGCCCGCCTACGTCCTCCTCGAGGACGGGGCCTGGTTCCCCGGAACCGCACCACTTCCGTTTGAGCCGGCGTATGCAGAAGTCGTCTTCACCACAAATCTGAGCGGCTATCAGGAAGTCTTCACCGATCCCTCCTACCTCGGTCAGATCGTGGTGATGACCGCGCCGATGATCGGGAACTACGGGATTAATCCGGACGACGTCGAATCGGACCGGCCGCGCGTCGCCGGCGTCGTTGTGCGCGAGCTGTCGAGAACACCGTCCAACTGGCGCGCGACCGGCCCGCTGCTCGAGTGGCTCGCCGGCGCAAAGGTGCCGCTCGTCTCCGAAGTCGATACGCGCCAGCTCACGCGCTATATCCGGTCTCGTGGCGCGATGCGCGGCGTGCTGGCGGTCGGCGAGGAGCCGACAGCGCAAGTGAAGACTGCGCTCGCCGCTTCACCGTCGATGAATGGACTCGATCTGGCGAGCGCCGCGACGATTCGCGCCGCGTACAGCGAAGGGCCGGCGGACGCGCAGCATCACGTAGTGGCCGTCGACTTCGGTATGAAGCGCAACATCCTGCGGCTGTTCGTGCAGCAGGGTTGCCGCGTGACCGTGGTCCCGGCCACGACCACCGCCTCGGCCATCCGCGCCCTGAAACCCGACGGCGTCTTCCTGTCCAACGGTCCGGGCGATCCGGCGGCAGTGGGATATGCGATCACCACGATTCGCGAGCTCTCGGATGGCTCGCTCCCCATCTTTGGCATCTGCCTGGGTCATCAGCTGCTTGGTCTCGCGCTGGGTGGTGAAACGGTGAAGTTGCCGTACGGACACCGCGGCGGGAACCATCCAGTCAAGGATCTCGCGACAGGGCAAGTACTTATCACGTCGCAGAATCACGGCTTCGCGGTGCGGGGCGAGACGGGCGGGGTGCCTGGCGCGAAGTCGCTAGAGGTCACCCACCTTAACCTCAACGACGGCACGGTCGAGGGCATTCGGCACCGGGAGTACCCGATTTTCGCGGTACAGTACCATCCCGAGGCGTCTCCGGGCCCACATGACGCTCAGGGGCACTTCCCACAGTTCCTACAAGCTCTTGACGCCAAATAAGTAAGCCCCTATCATAGCCCCCGACTTTGCAACCCGGCGACGTACCAGCAGTTACGGGGGGCCCAATGACGAAGGCCGATCTGGTCGAAAAGGTCACCGCACAAATCGCTCGCACCGCTGGTCCCCTCATTTCGAAAAAGGACTGTGCGCGCGTCGTGGATTCATTCCTTGACGCGGTCAAAGCTGCCCTCGCCGAGCAGCATAACATTGAGATACGCGGGTTTGGCACGTTTAAGATCCGGCAGCGCAAAACCCGGATGGCACGTAACCCAAGAACTGGTGATCCCGTGGAAGTCGCGGCGCGCCCAGTTCCTGTCTTCAAGCCCAGTAAGGAGTTGCGCGCGATGGTCGCGGAAGCGAGCGCGCGCGTTCCATCCTAAGCTCCTGAAGGACGTACACTTGGCGAGTGGCCTCGGCAATTCGGTGCCGGGGCCGTTTTATTTACGAAGACACCCAAACTCTTACTGGGAGTGATGATGCATCGCTTTTCTCCCGTCCCGCTGCTTGCGACCCTGTTTTCCACATCGCTCGCCGCGCAGACGGTTCGCTACGACGTCACGCTCATGTCCACGGCTCAGCGGCAGTTCCACGTCGCCGCCGATTTCCCCGCAGCTGGAAAGGAGACGCTGTTCGTTTCGCTGCCGGCATGGAGTCCTGGGAACTACGAAATTCAGAACTACGCGCGCTATGTCCATGGCTTCGGTGCGAAGAACCCGGCGGGCCAGTCGCTCCGGTGGGATCGCGGCGATAAGGACACCTGGCGCGTCGTCACGGGGCGCGCCGATCGCGTCACCGTCGAGTTCGACTTCATCGCCGACACGATCGACCTCTCCACCGCGCGCGTCACTGAGAGTTTCGGCCAGTTCCTCGGCACGAATCTCTTCCTGTTCGAAGAAGGGCAGATCGGGCGCGCCGCGGAGGTGCGGTTCCATGTGCCGGCCGACTGGCGCGTCACGACGGCGCTGACCGGGCCGGTGAATGGCGTCTATCGCGCCGCCGATTATCACGAGCTGGCCGACGCGATGACGTTCCTGGGACGCTATAGCCTCGACTCATTGCAGGCCGATGGGAGATGGATCCGGATCGCCGTCTGGCCGGCCACGGACTACACATCGGCCGTCGCCGCGAATATCCGCACCGGCGTTTCCAAGATGGCGCCCGTGCAGAACAAGATCATGGGCGGTGCGCCCTACGACAGCTACACAATCTTCTTCAACGTCATCCACGAGCCGGTCAACTTCGGCGGGGGACTCGAGCACAGCTCCTCGCAGTACGACATCATGCCCGCCGGCTCGTTCGCCGATCCGTCGGGCACGCTCGGCGATTTCATGTATCCGCTGATCTCGCACGAATTCTTTCATCTCTGGAACGTGAAGCGCATTCGTCCCGCCGAAATGTGGCCGTACGACTATCACGCCGAGCAGTACACCCCGCTGCTGTGGTGGTCGGAAGGCGTCACCGACTACTACGCCGACCTCACCAACCTGCGCGCGGGGTTATGGACGCCCGAGCAGTTCCTCGACAACGCCACGTCGGACATTCAGCAGGTGGAATCGGCGCCCGAGCCCTGGAGCGCGGAAGACGGCAGCGAGGCGACCTGGATCCACGAGGTCTACGTCAATAGCTCGCAGCTGTATTACCCCAAGGGCTCGCTGCTCGGATTCCTGCTCGACATTTCCATTCGCGACGCCACCGACAACGCCCACAACCTCGACGAAGTGATGCGGGCGCTGTTTACCCGCTACTACCGCCAGAACAAGGGCTTCCGCACCGCCGATCTGTTGAACGAGCTGCGCAGCGCCGGCATGCCGGCCGTGGACAGTTTTTACCGCCGGTACATCGATGGCCGCGACTCATTGCCGTATGAAGCGGTCTTCGCGAAAGCGGGACTGGCACTCAGCCGACAGGTTGTGACAATACCGTTTGTCGGCGTGTCGACCGGCTCGACGCCAGCCGGTGGACTGATGGTACAGGCCGTGACCCCCGGCAGTGCGGCGGAGCAGGCGGGCATCCAGGCGGGCGACGTCATCACCAACATCGGCGACGTCGCGATCGCGTCGGATCCCGATTGGGGAACGACGTTCCGGGCGCGCTATCGCGGCAAGGCGGGTCAACCGCTCACCATCACCGTTCAGCGCAGCGGTCAGACGCTGAAGCTGAACACCGTGGTGCGGGAGCGCACCGTGGCCACCTTCAAGCTGCAGCGCGCGCCGAATCCGACCCCGAAGCAGGCGAAGGTCTGGCAAGGTCTGGCATCCGGCCTATAATCCGATCATGCCCAACGTGACGGTACGGTTCTTCGCGCGCTACGCCGAGCTGGCGGGATGCGACAGCACGGCGGTGCGTGTCTCGGGCAGCGCCGCGACCGTGGCGGACGTGCTCGCCCGCGTGCGCGAAACGATCCCCGGCGCGCGCGACCTGCCGCCGCGTCCGCTTGCGGCGGTGAACCTGCGGCAAGTGAAACTCGACGCGCGTGTCAACGACGGCGATGAGGTGGCGTTGTTGCCGCCGTTGGCGGGAGGGTGATGACGTATCTGAGCCGCAGTCCGATCTCCGTCGACTCGCTCCTCGCCAGCGTACAGAGCCCGGCGCGTGGGGGGACGTGCGTCTTCCTCGGCACTGTCCGCAGCGATGACGACGTCACCGGCATCGACTACTCCGCGTACGATGACATGGCGACTGCCGAGATCGAGCGCATTCTCGGCGAAGCGCAGGAGCGCTGGACGAATGCCCGCGTGACGCTGCAGCACCGGCTCGGGTTGGTGCCGCTGGGCGAGGCCAGCATCGGTATCGTCGCCGCCGCGCCGCATCGCGACGAGGCGTTCGCGGCGTGTCGCTACGTCATCGAAGAGGTCAAGCAGCGGCTGCCGGTCTGGAAGAAAGAACTCCACGCGGACGGGACCACAACGTGGGTGGATCCGTCGGGGAAGCAGGTTGCCGGAGGCTTGCGTGATCGTTGACCGCCTCGAGCGTCCGCTCGGCAGCCTCCGCGTCTCCGTCACGGACCGCTGCAACATGCGGTGCCGCTACTGTATGCCCGAGCAGGAGTACGTTTGGCTTCCCAGGCAATCCATTCTCACGTTCGAGGAAATCGCCCGCCTAGTCGGCGTGTTCACCTCGCTCGGCGTCCAGAAGGTACGGCTAACCGGCGGCGAGCCGTTGCTGCGGCACGATTTGCCGACGCTGACCGGGATGCTCGCCCGCATCACGGGTGTCCATGACCTCGCCATGACCACAAACGGCCTGTTGCTCGGCAAACAGGCCGACCCGCTGCGGCGGGCAGGGCTCCAGCGCGTCACAATCAGCCTGGATACGCTGCGGCCCGAACGCATGCGCGACCTCGCGCGCACGGACCGCCACGCGGATGTCCTGGAGGGCATCGTGGCCGCCCGGGAGGCCGGCTTCAAGCAGCTCAAGCTCAACGCGGTCGTGATCCGCGGGGTGAATGACGACGAGCTGGTCGAACTCGTCGAGTTTGCCCGGGCACAGGACGCCGAGGTGCGGTTCATCGAGTACATGGACGTCGGCGGCGCCACGGGATGGTCGGCGGAGCAGGTGCTCTCGCAGCGCGAGATCCTTGTCCGGCTGTCGAGTCACTATGGAACGATCACCGCGGTGAACGAAGGCGACCGCGCGGCACCGGCGGACCGCTTTCGGCTTCCGGACGGGACCACGTTCGGCATTATCGCTTCCACCACAGCGCCGTTCTGTCGCTCGTGCGACCGAAGTCGGTTGACGGCAGACGGGACGTGGTTCCTGTGTCTGTACGCGGAGCGGGGGATCGATCTCCGTCAGCCACTGCGAGATGGGGCAAGCGACGCCGACCTGATCAATCTGATCGCCGCGACCTGGCAAGGACGCACGGACCGCGGTGCCGAAACACGGCTTGCGGTCGCAGGGCGCGCACCGCTCTACCGCGTCGAGGGATTACGCGCCGATCCGCACCGGGAAATGCACACTAGAGGAGGATAGTGGCGGTCATTAACTTCCCCGCCACCATGCTCACCAAAATTACCGTTGTCGGCGCCGGGAACGTCGGCGCCACCACCGCCCAACGCCTCGCCGAAAAACAGCTCGCCCGCACCGTCGTGCTCGTAGACGTGGTCGATGGCGTTCCCCAGGGGAAAGCTCTCGATCAGTACGAATCGGCGCCGATCGAGGGGTTCGACACGCGCATCGTCGGCGCGGCGAACGACTACGGTCCGACCGCCGGCAGCGAGCTGGTCGTCGTCACGGCCGGCATCGCGCGCAAGCCGGGGATGAGCCGCGACGATCTCGTGCGCACGAACGCCGACATCGTGAAGCAGGTCTCGCAGCAGATCAAGCAGACCTGTCCCAAAGCCATCGTTGTTGTCGTATCGAACCCCCTGGACGTCATGTGCTGGGTCACGAAGCAGGTCACGGGATTCCCGCGCGAGCATGTGATCGGCATGGCGGGCGTGCTCGATACGGCGCGCTACCGCGCCTTCCTCGCCGAGGCGCTCGACGTCTCGGTCCAGGACATCCAGGCGATGGTGCTGGGAGGACACGGCGACACGATGGTCCCGCTCGTTTCCTACACGACGATTTCAGGCATCCCGGTCACCCAACTCCTCGACAAGGCCAAGCTCGACAAGATCGTCGACCGCACACGCAACGGCGGCGCCGAGATCGTGGCGTTTTTGAAGACCGGGTCGGCCTACTACGCGCCATCCGCGGCGGCCGTACAGATGGTCGAATCGATCGTGCTGGATCAGAAGCGAGTGCTGCCCTGCGCCGCCTGGCTCGAGGGTGAGTACGGGCTCTCCGGGATGTACTGCGGCGTGCCGTGCAAGCTCGGCAAGAACGGGCTCGAAAAGATCATCGAGGTCGAGCTGACCGCTGCGGAGAAAGCCGCGCTGAAGAAATCGGCCGAAGCGGTGAAGCAGACGATGGCGGCGGTGACGCTATGACCACATCGGTTCGTGATCTGCAAGAACGCAGCTTCGGCGCGACGCTACGGCGCGACGCCTGGTGGATCGCCCCAGCCCTTACGGCGTTGGTCCTCGGCAGCTTCGGCATCTACGCCACCTGGGCGGCATGGGTCGGGAAGTTCTTCGAGTGGGGCCCGTACCTGTCGCCGTTCTACTCGCCGCTGATCCAGACATCGTGGTGGCCGCTCTCGCCGGCGTTCCTGATCCTGATCTTTCCCGGCGCCTTCCGCGCAACCTGCTACTACTATCGCAAAGCCTACTACCGGGCGTTCTTCCTCGATCCGGTGGCCTGCGCGGTTGGCGAGCCACGCCACGGTTATAAGGGTGAGACCAAGTTCCCGTTCACTCTTCAGAACTTGCACCGCTATGCCATGTATGCGGCGGTGGTCTTCATCTTCATTCTCTCCTACGACGTGCTGCTGGCCACACGCTGGCCGGTCAACGGCGTGCTTGCGGACGGGACGATGGCGCCGGGGCCCCGCGAGTTCGGCGTCGGGATCGGCACTCTCGTGATGCTCGTGAACGTGATTCTCCTGTCCTGCTACACGTTCGGCTGCCACTCGCTGCGGCATCTCGTGGGGGGCCAAGTCGACTGCTTCTCCTGCGTGCGCGGCGGCAAGGCGCGCTTCCAGGCGTGGCGCGGCGTCAGCGCGCTCAACCGCCACCACATGCTGTTCGCGTGGTGCTCGCTCTTCTCCGTCGCACTGACTGACGTCTACATCCGCCTCTGCGCGATGGGCGTCATCCACGACCTCAGGATTCTGTAGGATGAACATCCGTCTCGTTATCCGTGCCCTGAAGGGCCGGCTCGGCGACTTCACGCGCCCTGAAGGGCGGGGAATCCTCCAACGTCCTTCAGGACGCGCGCATTGGCCGAGCCGGCGCTTTAGCGCACGGACAATGGACACCCGGACGGGCCGCTAATGCCACTCGCCGACATTCGTTCCCACGACTACGACGTCGTCGTCATCGGCGCGGGCGGCGCGGGGCTGCGTGCCGCCATCGAAGCGAGCGCCAAGAAGGCCAAGGTCGCGCTCGTCTGCAAATCGCTCCTCGGCAAGGCGCACACCGTCATGGCCGAGGGCGGCGCCGCCGCGGCGCTCGGCAACGTGATGAGCGAGGACAACTGGCGCGTGCATTTCCGCGACACGATGCGCGGCGGCAAGATGCACAACAACTGGCGCATGGCACAGATCCACGCGCAGGAAGCGCCCGATCGCATCAATGAGCTGGAAGCGTGGGGCGCGCTGTTCGACCGTACACCCGACGGCCGCATCAACCAGCGGCCCTTCGGCGGCCACACCTACAGCCGCCTGGCCCACGTCGGCGACCGCACCGGCCTGGAGATGATCCGCGTCCTCCAGGACAAGGGCGTGCACTCCGGCATCGACGTGCACATGGAGTGCACGATCGTGAAGCTGTTCGTGATCGGCGGCAAGATCGCCGGCGCGCTCGGCTACTTCCGCGAGACCGGCCGGTTCGTGCTGTTCAGGAGCGGCGCCATCGTGCTCGCAACGGGCGGCATCGGCAAAGCGTGGCAAATCACCAGCAACTCGTGGGAGTATACGGGGGACGGCCACGCGCTCGCATATGATGCGGGCGCCGAGCTCATCGACATGGAGTTCGTGCAGTTCCATCCAACGGGGATGGTCTGGCCGCCCAGCGTGCGCGGCATTCTCGTCACCGAAGGCGTGCGTGGCGAAGGCGGCGTCCTGAAGAACTCGGCGGGCGAACGGTTCATGTTCCGATACATGCCCGACATGTTCAAAGGCGACTACGCGGAGACCGAAGCCGAATCCGATGCGTGGGTGAAAGGGGACCGCAAGAAGAATCGCCGGCCACCCGAGCTGCTCACGCGCGACGTCGTCTCCAAAGCCATCACCAAGGAGATCGCCGAAGGGCGGGGGTCGCCACACGGCGGCATCTTGCTCGATATCGCCTCGAAACAGAGCCCCGAGTACATCAAGAAGAAGCTGCCCAGCATGTACCACCAGTTCAAAGAGCTGGCACAGGTCGACATCACGAAGGACGCGATGGAAATCGGGCCGACCACGCACTACATGATGGGGGGCGTCAAAGTCGACGCCGAGACGCAGGAGTCGACGGTCCCCGGTCTCTACGCCGCCGGCGAAGTCGGCGGCGGCATGCACGGCGCGAACCGGCTCGGCGGCAACTCCCTCAGCGACCTGCTCGTGTTCGGCAGGCGGGCAGGGCTGTACGCGGCCACCAAACGCGGACCCGCGCCCGCGATCCCCGATGGCGACGTCGATCACGCCATGCGTGCGGCGCTCGCGCCGTTCGAGCGCGAGGGTGAGAATCCGTTTGGTGTGCAGGCCGCGTTGCAGCAGGTGATGCAACGGGACGCGGGCATCATCCGCGACCGGCAAGGGCTGGAAAGCGCACTCACGGAGCTGGACAAGCTCAAGGTGCGGGCGGCGAATGTCGGCGTGACCGGGAGCCGCGAGTACAATCCCGGCTGGCACACCGCGATCGATCTGCGGTCGCTGCTCGTGGTCTCCGAGGCGAGCGCGCGCGCTGCGTTGGAACGCACCGAAAGTCGCGGTGCCCACACGCGCAGCGATTACCCTGATTCGGATGAGAAACAGGCGCGCGAACAGATCGTGATCAAAAAAGAAGGAGCGCGCATGGTGGTGCAGCGCGAGACGCAGCCCCCCATTCCCGCCGATCTCGCGGCACTCATTAAGGAAGGGACATAGCGTGGCTGAGCAGCGGACGGTGCGGCTGTACCGCGGCACGCGCGAGCGCGGTGAGCTCAAGGAGTACCAGGTCGCCGCCGGCGAGGGGATGGTCGTGTTGGACGCCGTGCACGCCATTCAAGCCGAGCAGGCGCCGGACCTCGCCGTGCGGTGGAACTGCAAAGCGGGGAAGTGCGGCTCGTGCTCGGCGGAGATCAACGGCAAGCCGCGACTGATGTGCATGACGCGTATGTCGGACTACCCCGCGGACGAAACCATCACCATCACGCCGATGAAAGCATTCCCGCTGATCAAGGACCTCGTGACCGACGTGTCGTGGAATTACGAGGTCAACAAGCGCATTCCGGCGTTCCAGCCGCGGAAGCCCGATGCCCCGGATGGCACGTGGCGCATGTACCAGTTCGAAGTCGAGCGGCCGCAGGAATTCCGCAAGTGCATCGAGTGCTTCCTCTGCCAGGACGTGTGTCACGTGCTGCGCGCGCACGAGAAGCACGAGCAGTTCATGGGACCCGCCATGCTGGTGCGCGCCGCCGTCTACGAGATGCATCCGCTCGACGCAGCGGACCGGCGCGAGCACCTGCGGCACGAGGGCGGGATCGGCTACTGCAACATCACCAAGTGCTGCACTGAAGTCTGTCCGGAGTCGATCACCATCACGGACAACGCCATCATTCCGTTGAAGGAACGAGTCGTCGACGCGAACTACGATCCGTTGGCGGCGTTGTGGCGGAAACTGACAAAGTAGTCGTCATCGTGGGGGGTGGGTTCGGCGGCCTCAACGCCGCGCGTGCGCTCCGCAAGGCGCCCGCGAAAGTGGTCCTGCTCGATCACAACAATTACCACCTGTTTCAACCGCTCCTCTATCAAGTCGCCACGGCCGGGCTCGAACCAGAGCAAATCGCCAAGCCGGTTCGCGCCATCCTGCGCGGACAAAAGAACTTTGACTTCCGCATGGTAGAAGTGCACCGCGCGGACTTCGCGCACCGCCGCCTCGAGACCAATGTCGGGTCCCTCCCGTACGATTTTCTCGTGCTGTCCCATGGCGGTGAGACGAATTTCTTCGGTCTCGACTCGATCAAGCAATGTGGCTTCGGTCTGAAGGACATTCCCGACGCCGTGAAGATCCGCAACCACGTCCTCACCTGCTTCGAGCAGGGAATGCTCGAGGTCGATGCCGAGCGCCGCCGCGCCATGCTCACCTTCGTCGTGGTCGGCGGCGGACCGACGGGGGTAGAGATGGCGGGCGCGCTGTCGGAGTTGATCCGCCTCGTGCTGGTGAAGGACTATCCGCGGCTCAACATCAAGGACGTCCGCATCTTGTTGCTCGAGGCCACCGACAAGATCCTCGCGGCGATGCCGGAGCGGTTGCGCGAGGCCGCCGTGAAGACGTTGTGGCGCAAATGGATCGAAGTCCGCTTCAGTGTCGTCGTCGCCGACTTCGACGGTGAGCTCGTGCGACTGAAGAGCGGAGAAGTGATTCCGGCACACACCGTGATCTGGGCCGCGGGCGTCAAAGCGGCGCCTCTGAGCGATGGCCTGGGCGTACCCGCAGCCCGGCAGGGTCGCATCTTGGTCGAGCCGACGTTGCAGCTCCGGACGCATCCCGAGGTCTATATCATCGGCGACGCGGCATACCTGGAGGAGAACGGTGCACCGCTGCCGATGGTGGCGCCGGTCGCGATTCAGATGGGGAAACACGCGGCCCGCAACATCCTGAATACACTACGCGGCAAGTCGCTCGTGCCGTTCCGCTATCGCGATCAGGGTACGCTGGCCACGATCGGCCGCAACGCGGCCGTGGCAGATGTCTACGGGATCCAGGCGCGTGGCTTTCCGGCGTGGGTGATGTGGCTCGGGATCCACATCATCCAGCTCATCGGATTTCGCAACAAGTTGTTCGTGCTGCTGAACTGGGCGTGGGACTATTTCTTCTACGAACGGGCCGCGCGGCTGATCACCCGCGATTGAGGAACCTGCGGTGGGCGAGGCACCCGGCGTACCAGACCATTCCAGCCGCAGCCGATGCACCACCGATGCTCCACGCGGGGAATCAGGCGCCGCAGCATGGGATGGCGGATCAAGGTGAGGTCGGTCGCGCAGTGCGGGCAGATGCGCGTCGCCGGCAGCATGAGGTACACGACGACGAGGACGATGGCGAAGCGGAGCAGCACCGTGGCGAACAGCACGGCGACGATGAGCATGTCAGGCCGCCCGCTCCCGCACAAAATCGGCGATCCGGCGCTCCAGCTCCACCAGCTCGAGCGGCTTCACGAGTACACGCTCCCGCGGGACGTCGGCCAGGCCTCGCCCGGCCAACTGAGTGATGTCACCCGACAGGAACAATACACGCTCGGCGAGCGCCGGTCGCTCGCCGAGCAATCGCTCATAGAATTCCGCGCCGTCCATGCGGGGCATCCGCAGATCGGCCAGAATGACGGTTGGCTCGAAACCCGCGCGGATGGTGTCCAGCGCCATCACGCCATCTCCCGCCTCGCGCACGTCCGCCCCGCGCTGCGTCAGAAACCGCAGCATGGGGCGGCGAACGAGCTCCTCGTCGTCCACTAGCAATACTCGAATACCCGCGAGCGTCGTCCCGGTGGCAGCACCGGAAACGGCGGTGGGTGCTTCGAGACCGGCCTCAGGGATGTAGGGCAGCCACAGGAGAAAGCGCGCTCCGCGCTCCCCGTGCGCGACCAGGTCGAGCTCGCCCTCCGCCTCCCGCACGAGCTGGCGCGAGATGTAGAGGCCGAGGCCCGTGCCGCGGCGGCCCTTCGTGCTCGCGAAGGGGTGGAACAGCCGTTGGGTGATCTCGGCAGCGACACCAGGGCCGTTGTCCGTCACCGTTACGCAGACGCGGCCCAGCCGCGGGTCCACGAATGAGTCGACCATGAGACGGCGGGGCGGTTTGACGAGTCGCAGCGCATCGAGCGCGTTGCTGAGGAGGTTGACGACGACCTGCTCGAGCCGGTTGGCATCGCCCACCACCGTCGGGAGCGACGGATCGAGCTCCCCTTCGATCGAGATCTCATCGACGCTGAACCGGTAGGAGACGAGGTCGATGGCGCTGCGGACGACATCGTTCAGGTTCACCGCCGCCGCGCGCTTCTCGCCGGCCCGGACGAACCGCAATAGCCCGCGCAGGAGCTTGGCGGCTCGCTGCGCCTGCCGCAGGATACTGTGCATCTCGGCGCGCTGTTCGGCGGGAAGTTTCGTGTCGGCCAGGCGGAGCTCGGCGTGGCTGGCGATCGCCATCAGCGGATTGTTGACCTCGTGAGCGACGCCGCCCAGCAGCTCACCCGCCGCGGCGAAGCGGCCCTGTTCTTCCGCGCGATCGCGCAGCACGCGGGTCATCTCATTGAAATGCGTGATGACGTGCCCCAGCTCGTCCTCGCGCGCCACGGGGACCTGTGCCGAGAGATCGCCGGCGGAGACGCGCTGGATCCCGCGCTCCAATTCGGTGAGCGGATTCCAGACGCGGCGGCGCACGACGAGCAGGGCGACCGGCAGCAGCACCGCCCCCGCGACGAGCACGATCCACGCGGTGGTCGAGCCGACATTGCCGATGAACGCGTACGTCACCGCCGCGCCGTAGGCGACCGCGGCAATCACGACGCCGATGATCAAGACGCGCAAACTCTTCATCGTCACCAAAATGCAACAGGTTCGCCGTGCAAGGCCACTAGACGGAAGCCGTGGACGGGTCTAATCTGTCCGTTCCCCACACCACGGCTGTGATGCATGCGTCCGGTTTATCTGATTCTGACAATCGCTTCGCTGGGCTGCTCCAAAGCCACCGCCGGGGGTGGGGGGGGGGCGCCGCAGCAGCCCGCTCCCGTGCCTTCAGCGAACGGTCGCCAAGATACCTCACGCACCGCCTCCGGGCGCGGCCCGGCGCAGGAGGCGGGCCCGAAACCGTACAGCCAGGTCATCACGGCGGGCGCGGTGACCGACTCGGGTGTCTTCATCATCCATCGCATCTCGGACAAGCTCTATTATGAGATCCCGCGCGGCATGCTGGGTCGCGAATTTCGCCTCATCGTCGATCGGCGCGGCACGATTCGCGGCCTCGGCTACGCGGGCGAGCAGATCTCGGCGCGCGTGGTGCGCTGGGACCGCCTCGGCAATCACGTGCTGCTGCGACTGGTCAGCTACGCCATGCGCGCAGATTCGACCCTCCCGGTTGCGCGCGCGGTCGATCTCTCCAACACGCCGCCCATTCTCAAGAGCTTCGATATCGCCGCGTGGAGTCCCAAGGATTCCAACGCCGTGATCGATGTGACATCGCTGTTTACGACCGACGTCTCCGAGCTGAATGCGCGCCAGCTGGGCGTGCGGGTACGCCGCTTCGACCCGGCGCGCTCGTTCGTAGAGCGCGCCCGGAGCTTCCCGATCAACGTCGAGGTGACGGCGCTCCAGACGTTCGAGGTCGATTCGTTGCCGCCGCCGCCCAATGGCCCGCCGGATCGATCGCTCAACTCCATGACGATCCCGACGAACTTTTCGATGGTCCTGTTGCCGGCCCATCCGATGCAGCCGCGCCTGTGCGATAATCGCGTGGGGTTCTTCTCGGTGAGCTACGAGGACTACGGGTCGGAGAACGCGCGCGTCCCGACGCGCTGCTTCATCATCCGCTGGCGGCTCGAACCGAAGGATCCGACTGCGGCGGTGAGCGATCCCGTCAAGCCGATTGTCTTCTACATCGATCCGGCGACGCCGCCCAAGTGGGTCCCCTGGATAATCAAGGGCGTCCAGGCGTGGGAGCCGGTGTTCCGCGCCGCCGGACTCTCGAATGCGATCACGGCAAAGCCGGCGCCGACGCCGCAGGAAGATCCGCAGTTCGATCTCGACGACGCGCGCTACTCGGCGATCCGCTGGCTGCCGTCGACGATCGAAAACGCCTACGGCCCCAACGTGAACGATCCGCGCAGCGGCGAGATCATGCAGTCGGATATCGGCTGGTTCCAGAACATCACGAGCCTGCTACAGGCGTGGTACTGGGTGCAGGCCGGCGCGGTCGATCCGCACGCCAAGCACCTGCCGTTCCCCGACTCACTGATGGGCACCATGGTCGCGTACGTCGCCACGCATGAAGTCGGCCACACGCTCGGTCTGCCGCACAACCAGGTGTCGTCGGGCTACTACCCGGTCGACTCATTGCGCAGCGCCAGCTACACGCGGAAGAACGGGACGTCGTACTCGATCATGGACTACGCGCGCAACAACTACGTGGCGCAGCCGGGTGATTCGGCCGAGTTGATGCCGAAGCTCGGCCCGTGGGACTATTACGCCATCGATTGGGGGTATCGCCGCATTCCCGGCGCCAAGCGGCCCGAGGACGAGCGCCCTGTGCTCGATTCGCTGGCGCGGCTGCAAGACGCCAGTCCATGGCTCCGGTTCGGGAACCCCGATGGGATCGATCCGCGCACGCAGACCGAGGCCCTCGGTGACGATCCCGTCAAGGCGACCAGATACGGCGTCGCCAACATCAAGCGCCTGGTGCCCATGCTGTTGCCGGCTGCCACGACCGACAAGCTGGAAGACTATGATCTCTTGAACGACCTGTACGATCGCCTGGTGGGACAGTGGTCGCTCGAGATGAACCACGTGGCGGTCGTGATCGGCGGCGTGTGGCGGCACGAGAAGTATCCCGATCAGGCGGGCGTGATCCACACGCCGGTGCCGCGGGCGCGGCAGGCCGACGCTGTGCGTTTCCTCAATGAGAACGCATTTGCCACGCCGAGCTATTTCCTCGATACCGAGGTGTTGCGGCGCATCGAGCCGAGCGGGTTCGTCGATCGCATTCGGCAGCGGCAGACGGCTGTCCTTGCCGCGCTGTTCCAGGATCAACGGCTCAACCGGCTTGCAGACCAGGCGGGCACAATGCCGGCCGGGACCGCGTACACGTTGTCCGATTTGTTCGCGGACGTGCGCAGCGGCGTGTTCTCGGAGCTGTCGGCCGCCAAGCCATCGATCGACGAGTACCGGCGCAATCTGCAGCAGGCGTTCGTCGATCAGATGGATCGCCTGATCAACACGCCGCTGGTGACGCAGCCTCCGCCGCAGTTCGCCGGCTTCCCCGGCGTTACCGCGACCACCAGGCCGACCGACGCGCGCGCGCTGGCGCGGCTCGAGCTACAGGGACTGCAGACCAGCATTCGCACGGCGTTGGGCAAGTCGCTCGATCGCATGACCCGCGCGCACCTTGTGGATTTGCAGCTGCGCATCGATCGCGTGCTGAATTCCCGCGAACCGGGGGTGCCGCGCTGATCTCGACGTCGACGACTCACAAGACCGTCGGGTTCTCCAAAAACCGCCTGCTGCAGGGGCTGCTCGTCTGGTACGGAGCGGTGTGGATCGTCACGGCCGTCCGCCCGCTCGACCGGCACGATTGGGTCCTGGAGAATCTTCTGGTGTTCGCCGTGATGGCGATTCTGATCGGCACCTATCGCGCATTTCCGCTGTCCGATCTGTCGTATCTGCTTATCACGGTGTTTCTCACGCTGCACGCCATCGGCGCGCACTACACGTACTCCGAAGTCCCCTTCGGATTCTGGATGCAGCGCACGTTTGGCTTCGCGCGCAATCCGTTCGACCGCGTGGTCCACTTCTCGTTCGGCTTGTTGCTGGCGTACCCGATTCGCGAGGTGTTCCTCCGCGTGGCCAACGCGCGCGGTTTCTGGGCGTATTATCTCCCGCTCGACGTCACGCTCGCCTTCAGTGCGCTGTACGAGATCATGGAGATGGTCGTGGCCACGATGGTAGCGCCGGGCACGGGAGACGCGTGGCTCGGCACGCAGGGCGACGTGTGGGATCCGCAGAAGGACATGGGCCTCGCGGCCCTGGGGGCGTTGCTGTGCATGTCTATGACGGCTCTTATTCGGAAGCTGCGAGCGCCGAGACCGATCTTGCTCGCTGGGGAGTGATCATGAGACGTGGAGTGATCTACACGCTTCTGCTGATATACGTCGGCATGTCGGCACGTCTGCAGGCGCAAACCTTCGAACAGCGCCTCTTGGCGATTCCCGACACCGGCAGTGTTCGCCAGATGTCGCGCGACCTCTCCGCCGTCCCACACATGGCCGGCACGCCCGCGCAAGCCACGACGCGCGACTACGTGCTCGACCGGCTCAAGTCGTGGGGCATCGACGCCTGGAGTAAGGAGTACACGATCTATCTGCCACAGCCCGATACCGTCGCGGCGTGGATCATCCCCGGCCCGCGCGCCAAGCCCGAGCCACTCTCATTGGCGGAGCCCGGGAAGGGTCCGCAGATCCCGCCGTTCAACGGCTACACCGGCGACGGCAACGTCACCGCCGACGTGGTCTACGTGAATTACGGCTTGATAGAGGACTACAAGACGCTCGATTCGCTTGGCATCAGCGTAAGCGGCAAGATCGCCATCGCGCGTTACGGCCGTTCGTTCCGCGGCATCAAGGCGCGCGAGGCGCAGAAGCGCGGCGCGGTGGGCCTGATCGTGTACTCCGACCCGCAGGAAGACGGCTTCTTCCGCGGCGATGTCTATCCCACAGGCCCGATGCGGCCCGCGGGCGGCATTCAACGCGGCAGCATGATGAACGGGAACGGCGATCCTACGACACCCTCCTGGGCATCCGTCGAGGGCGCGCGCCGCGTGCCCGAGGACTCGCTCGACATTCCCCACATTCCGATCATCCCCATGAGCTACGGGAACGCGCGACGCTTCCTCGAGCCGATGACGGGCGTCTCGGTCCCGCAGAGCTGGCAGGGCGGCCTGCCGTTCCGGTATCACGTCGGCCCCGGTCCGGCGCGCGCCCGCCTGCACGTGAAGACCGAACGCGGCCAACGCGCCTTCCACAAGATCTGGAATACCATCGGCATGATTCGCGGCGCGCGCTGGCCGGACGAGTGGGTGGTCGTGGGTGGCCATCGCGACGCGTGGGGACCGGGCGCGCGCGACAACGTGAGCGGCACCGTCTGCGTCCTGGAAACCGCGCGCGCGTTCGCCGCGCTCGCGCGCGATGGGATGCGGCCGGCGCGCACGGTGGTCTTTGCCACCTGGGATGCGGAAGAGTGGGGACTGATCGGGTCGACGGAATGGGTGGAGGAGCTCGAGGATACGCTGCGCGCGCGCGTCGTGGCGTACATCAACGAAGACGGCACCTTCGCGGGCCCCAATTTCGGCGGCAGTGGCTCGCCCTCGTTGAAGCCGTTGCTGCGCGCGGCGACGCACGTCGTGCCCGACCCGGTCGGGCCAGGGACGGTCTACGATGTCTGGTTGAAAGCCAAGAACGGCGACACCACCGCCCTGACGATGGGTAATCTCGGCGGGGGATCCGACTTCTCCGGCTTCTACCATCACCTCGGCATTCCGGCAGGCGGCATCGGGTTCGACGGACCGGACGGCATCTATCACTCGATGTATGACTCGTACGACTGGATGTCGCGGTTCGGCGATCCGGGCTACCAGGCGCACCGGGCTGGTGCGCAGCTCGTGGCGGTGATCATGGGTCGGCTCGCGAACAGCGATCTCGTCCCGCTGGATTATGCCGCCTTCGGCAGCGAGATGACCGGCCTCGTCTCGCAGCTCGATTCGGGGCTCGCGAAGAAGCAGTGGAAGGAAACGGTCAGCACGCAGTCGCTCAAAGACGCGCTCGACCGCTTCACCGCGGTGGCGCGCGCGTTCAACACGACGCGGGACTCGGCGCTCAACCGCGCGGGCGGAGTCGACTCCAGCCGCACGCGGCGCGTCAACGCCGCTCTGATGCAGGTCGAGCGCCGTCTCACGCGCCCCGAGGGGTTGGCGAGCCGGCCCTGGTTCCGGAGCCTGCAGTTCGCGGCCGATCTCGACAATGGATACGCCACCATGGCGTTCCCGTCCGTGAACGAAGCAATTCGCTACGGCGACGCGGCGACCACGAACAAAGAGCTGACCGATCTCGTGAGCCGGGTTGACCAGGCACGCGCGGCCTTGGTTGAAGCCGCCGCGGCCCTGCGCTAGGATAGAGCCATGGAAGACAATAGAACACGCATCGTCATCTACTACGCGATCTGGGCCACGATCTGCGCCGCCGGGGCGGGCGTGGTCATCGCGCTGATCCACACGTGGTTCTTCAGTTACCACCCCGGCCGCTCCGCGTTCATGGAGACCCTGTTCGGCGGCATCATCACCGCGCTGGCGATCGCCGCGGGGCAGGGGGCCGTCGCGCTCTTCACCGGCGGCCTGCTCTCGCGCTTGGGCCGGACGCTGCAGCTGACCCTCCTGCTCGGCCTGCTCATCGGCTTGTTCGATTTCGTGATGTACTTCGTGCAGATGGCGGTGCCGGCAACGGAGCTTGGCTGGATTCCTGATCTGATCATCCTCGTCGTCGTGACGGCGGCAATAACGGCGGCAGGATCGCGTCACACGTCTCAAGCGGGGGCGGGGGCAGGCGCATGACATATGGCTGACGATCGCCTCGAGCAACTCGAGCGACGCGTCGCCCAGCTGGAGGGCATTGTGCGGCAGCTCAGTGCCCTCATTTTGCCCGCGGGTGCAGCGCGGGCCCGCGAACTCCCCAGCGCGCCACGCGCGATCAGCGCCGCCGCGACGACGCAGTCGCCGCCCTCCCCAGCCAACGCACCACGCGTCGCCCTTCGCCCGCAAGTCGAGATCACTCCCACTCCCGATCGAGTCATTGACTGGGAACAGTGGGTTGGCCAGCGCGGTCTGCTGGTGGTGGGTGTGTTGGCTCTGCTCGCGACCGGCGGATTCTTCCTCAACTACGCTATCCAGCACGGCTGGATCGCGCCGATCGTGAGGGTGAGCGGCACCGTCGCAGTCGGCGTCGCGCTCGGCATCTGGGGCGATCATTTGGTGCGGCGCGGGATGCTGCGCTACGGCGCCGCCATCCTCGGCGGCGGTGGTGGCCTCGTTTACCTCGGCATCTGGGCCGCCGCCGGACCCTACGCGCTCGTGAGCAGGGAGATCGGAGTACTGCTCCTGGCAGCGACCAGCGGCGTCGTCGTTGCCATGGCAGTCCGACACAGCGTCGAAGCCCTGGCCATCTGGGCGCTCGCCGGCGCGTATCTCGCGCCGCTCTTCCTCGCTTCGGCAGAGCCGTCGCCGGCGAAGTTCCTCGCCTACATGGCCGTCGTCGGGACGAGCTTGATGGTGCTCGCCGAGCGGATGAGCTGGCGGGCAACGTTCAACACCGCGCTGTTCGGGTTCTTCCTGTTACCAGCGGCCGTGATCTCGAAGGATCTTACCACGACGCTCGGAGTCAACTACGGCGTGCTCGGCGCTGTCGTGGCGCTGCTGGCAACGGGGACCACGCGCTCGCCCTGGCCGGAGGGGCGGATCGGGGCGCTGGCGATGGTGTGGATGCTGCTGTTTGCCACGACCGCGAACGATGCCTTGCGCTGGACGGCGCTCGGGGCCGGCGCGCTGATCACGCTCATCGTCTGGTGGCAGCAGCTGCGCACGACACCCCTCGCGGGGTTCACCGAGAATCAGCTATCGCCGGAGTTCATTGTTTACCTCACGCCTCTGGCGCTTGTCACGCTCGGCGTAGTCGCCCCGCCGGATGTCCTCGCGCCGTGGGGTGGGCTCGTGCCGCTCGCATTGGGCGTGGTGTACCTGGCCAGCGGTTGGCCGCTCAAAGCGGTGCACGTGGCGGTGATGGGGTTCGTCCTGCTCGCGCTCGCGATCTCGGGTCAGTGGGACGGAGCGACGGTCGCGGCCGGTTGGGCCGTCCTCGCCGCTGTGGCGGGCGCGAGTGGTCGTTGGGCCCGGTGCCCCGGCGCACTCGAGGTAAGCGCCGTGCTCGCGCCGCTCGCGTTCCTGCAGCTTTTCAGCGTCGCGCTGGCGATCCGCTCGCCGGCCGATCCTGCGTTCGTCGGCCATTGGTCGCTCGCATGGTACGTCTGCCTGCCGGCATTTGCGGCGACCGCGCGGTGGTGGGAGACCGACGCGCGGCGGGAGAGGGCGGACAAGACAGACGTGCTATTGTGGTCGACAGCCGTCGCGACACTCCTCTTTGGCGGCTCGCTCGAGCTCGATCGCGCATTGCTGCCCTCGACGTTTTACGCGGCGACGGCGCTCGTGTTGTACTGGGTCGTCTTCGCCACGGGGCTGGTGCTCGGCGCCTCGTTCTGGAGGCCGGCACTTCGCGTCGTGGCGCTGCGGTCGGCGCTGCTGCTCACGGGGGCGGCGTACTTACTGCTCTTCAGCGTGACGTGGGGAGCGCGCGATCCCGCCGATCCCGCGTTCCTGGGAGTCTGGTCGGCGGCATGGTACGTCGCGGCGGCGGCCGCGGTGGTGGCGGCCCGCTGGTGGCCCGCGGCGCATCGTCCCCCCGACCCGATGGGGCAGGGGCAGGCCGCCTTCTGGTGGATGGCAGGCGGCTGCGTCCTGCTCGGCGGCTCGCTCGAGCTGCACCGGGCGTTCACCAGTGAGCTGGCGGGCGATCTCGCGATTAGCACCTTCTGGCTGTTGTACGCGGGCGCGCTGGTACGCGTCGGGTTCTCGCTCAACCGGAAGGTCGTGAGGTCGGCGGGACTGGGGGTCGCAGCGCTGGCAGCATCGAAGATCGTGCTGTACGACCTGTCGGCGCTCGAGGCGCTGTATCGGGTGGCGAGTTTCTTTGTGCTGGCGCTGATCACGCTCGCGGTGGCATACGCCTACAACAAGCGCGCGAGAGCGGCTAAAGCTTCGGCAGTGTGATCCCCCGCTGGGCCTGGTATTTCCCCTTCTTATCCTTGTACGAGATTTCGCATTCGTCCCCTGCATCGGCGGTGAAGAAGAGTACCTGCGCAATTCCTTCGTTCGCGTAGATCTTCGCGGGCAACGGCGTCGTGTTGGAAATCTCCAGCGTGACAAAGCCTTCCCACTCCGGCTCGAACGGCGTGACGTTGACGATGATGCCGCAACGCGCATAGGTGCTCTTCCCGACGCAGATCGTCAGACAGTTGCGCGGAATCCGGAAATATTCGACCGAGCTCGCCAGCGCGAACGAATTGGGAGGGACGATACAGACTGCACCGCTGAATTCGACGAACGACTTCGGGTCGAACCGTTTTGGATCCACCACCGCCGACAGCGCGTTGGTGAAGATCTTGAACTCGGGAGCGACGCGCATGTCGTAGCCGTAGGACGAGACGCCGTACGAGATCACCCCCTCGCGGACCTGCCGGTCGGCGAAAGGCTCGATCATCCCGTGCTCCCTCGACATTTTGGTAATCCAGCGATCAGATTTGATGGACATGGGCCCGCAATGTAATGGGCCATGGCCAGCTTGACGAACGGCCGAGACTTAGTGAATTTTTTCACGAGCGCGATGCAGCCCTACATCTCCCTACTCATGCTGATCGGTTTGGCGATCGTCGCCGGCATCACGATGATCGTGCTCTCCCATTTTCTCGGCCCGCGGCGGCCCACCGATGTCAAGGAACGCCCGTACGAGAGCGGAATGCCGCCGCTGGGCGACGCGCATGAGCGCTTCTCGGTAAAGTTCTATCTCGTGGCGGTGCTGTTCATGCCCTTCGACATCGAAACGGTGTTTCTCATCCCGTGGGCCGTGATCTTCATGGGCAACGGCACCGTGACCACGGGCTTCCTATTGGTAGAGATGCTGGTATTTCTCCTCATCCTGTTCGTCGGCTACATCTACGTCTGGAAACGGGGGGCCTTTCAGTGGGATTGATCGCATGAAACACGTCGGCGAGGTCAAGAGCTCGAACTATTTGCTCGCCAAGTTCCAGGACCTGGTGGACTGGGCGGTCAACTCATCACGTGCGAACTCCCTCTGGCCGATGCCGTTCGGCACCGCCTGCTGCGCCATCGAGTTCATGGCGACGGCCGCGAGCCGCTTCGACTTCGCGCGCTTTGGCATGGAGCGCCAGGCATTTTCTCCGCGCCAGGCCGACGTCCTGATTTGCGCGGGCCGGTTGCCTTTCAAGCTCGCTCCGGTGATCCGCCGCATCTACGACCAGATGCCGCAACCCAAGTGGGTGATCTCGATGGGCGCCTGCGCATCGACCGGCGGCATTTTCGACAACTATGCAATGGTGCAGGGGATCGACACAATCGTCCCGGTGGACGTCTACGTGCCCGGCTGCCCGCCGCGGCCGGAGGGACTGCTGTACGGGATTCTTCTGCTCCACAAGAAGATCAAGGGTGAGTCGCTGTTCGATCACGTGCGGCGGCGCGAAGAGCAGCCGCTCGACGACAAGGGCCTGCGCCTCCCGCCCGAGACTATCGACGAGATCTCGGAGCCGTTCGGCAATTCCGTCCACCAGTTCCGTTCGTCGTGATCCCCGGCGCCCTCCGAGAAGCGGTGGCGCGCGACGGCGAACGGATTGTGTTCGTCGCGCGTGACCGGCTGCTCGAAGCGATGCGGTGGCTCAAGGAGACACCGGGCCAGCAGTTCCACTACCTCGTCGATGTGACCGCCGTCGAATTCCGCGACCGGGAGCGGCCGATCGAACTGGTCTACTTCCTGCGCTCGCTCGAGCGCCGTGCCGATGTGCGCATCAAGGTCGAGCTGCGGGCGGACGAGGAGCTGGTGGTCGATTCAGTCTGGAGTCTGTGGCGCGGCGCCGATTGGCTGGAGCGGGAAGTGTACGACATGTTCGGCATCACGTTCCGCGGTCATCCCGATCTGCGCCGCATCCTCATGTGGGAGACCTACGCCGAGGGCAATCCGTTGCGAAAGAGCTTCCCGCTGCGGGGACGCTTCTCGCGCGCGGAGCAGGTTCGCCAGGCATTGAACGCCAATCCCGAAGCGCACTACTCGCTGGAAGAGCTGTCCATCGCCGAGGCGGGCGGCGACCTGCCCGAGGACATGCGCGACCGCTTGCGCCGCGGTGAACGGGGCGTGATCCCCGACCCCCCAGCCTCATGACCAAGCGGACCGTCGAGCTCGAGCTGGCCACAACCGGCGTCGATGCCCAGGGGCGTGCCGCGCGCATTCCTCTAAAAGCCCGGGCTGCCGAGGAGGTCACGGAGCCCGACCTGGGCGGCGAGCACCTGCTGGTGAACCTCGGCCCGCAGCATCCCGCCACCCACGGCGTCCTGCGCCTGGTCGTGGAGCTCGACGGCGAGACGGTGGTGCGCTGCATCCCCCACGTCGGGTATCTGCACTCGGGCTTCGAGAAGCTGGGCGAGTACCGCCACTACAACCAGATCATCCCGCTGACCGATCGCACGGACTACCTGTCGCCCATGTCGAATAACGTGGGGCTGGCGCTGGCGGCCGAGAAGCTCATGGGCATCGAAATCACACCGCGCTGTACCGTGCTGCGGGTGATCGCCTGCGAGATGAGCCGCATCATCTCGCACATGGTGTGGCTGGGCACCACGTCGATCGATCTCGGCGCGTTCACGCCATTCCTGTGGGCATTTCAACAGCGCGAGCGGATCTACGACCTGCAGGAAATGTGGACGGGCGCACGCCTGACGACGAGCCTGACTCGCGTCGGCGGTCTCATGGCCGATATTCCCGACCCCTTCGTCGACAAGCTGCGCGAATTCACGACGGACTTCCCCAAGACGCTGGACGAGATCGACCGGGTGCTCACCCGCAATGCGGTGTGGGTGGGCCGTACGCAGGGCGTCGGGACGCTCACTGCCGCCGAGGCGATCGACCACTCGCTCTCCGGCCCCATGCTGCGGGCGAGCGGCGTCCCGTACGACGTGCGCAAGGATAAGCCCTACCTCGGCTACGAGACGTACGACTTCGATGTGGTCGTCGGCGAGCACGGCGATGTCTATGACCGGTATCTGGTGCGCCTCGAGGAGTGCTATCAGTCCAATCGCATCCTGCAGCAGACGCTGGACCGGCTGCCGGATGGCCCAATCAACGTCGACGACCCCCGCGTGATTCTGCCGTCGAAGACGCGGGCGATGAGCGACATGGAAGCGATGATCTTCCACTTCAAGCAGGTGATGGAAGGCGTGAAGGCGCCCGTGGGAGAGGCGTACGTCGGGATCGAGAATCCCAAGGGCGAATTGGGCAACTATCTCGTATCGGACGGCACCGCGAAGCCGGTGCGCTGGCGCATCCGCCCGCCGTCCTTCATCAACCTGTCCGCCCTGCCCAGGATGGCCGAAGGCCACCTGCTGTCCGATCTCATCGCGATCAACGCGTCGGTCGACATCGTCATGGGCGAGGTCGATCGATGAGTGCGAGTCACCCCGAGAGCTACGAGCCGGTTTTCGTAGGCACGGTCATGGAGGAGCTGCAAGCCGTGTTGCAGCGCTATCCGAACAAGCAGGCAGCGCTCTTGCCCACACTCTGGATCGCGCAGCGCGAGCACGGCTGGATCTCCGATCGCATCATGGCCGAGGTCGCCGAGGTGCTGGGGCTGACGCCGGCGTACGTGAAGGGCGTCGTGACGTTCTACACGATGTACCACCAGCACCCGGTCGGGAAAAACTTCGTCCAGGTTTGCACGACCTCGCCCTGCAACATCTGCGGCGCCGAGGGCGTCGTGAAGGCCTTCCTCGAGCAGACCGGCACCGGTGATGCCGGCGCGACGAGCCCCGACGGCAGGTGGACAATCGTCGAAGTGGAATGCCTGGGCGCATGCGGTTTCGCCACGCCCGTCCTGGTGAACGACGACTTTCTGGAGAATGTGACTCCCGCGCGGGTGCCCGACATCGTGAAGAAGTACCGCTGATGGGCTTTCCTCATAAGCCGCATCCCAAAGAGACCGTCGTTCTCTCGCAGTACTTCGGCGACGCGGAGGCGCGCACCTACAAGGGGTGGGTGAAGCGCGGCGGCTACGAGGCGCTCGCCCAGGCGCTGAAGCTGGACCCGGTGGCCGTTACCGAGATCGTGAAGGAATCGGGGCTGCGCGGCCGGGGCGGCGCCGGTTTTCCGACCGGCCTCAAGTGGTCGTTCATGCCGAAGGAAAAGAAGAAGCCCCACTATCTCTGCGTGAACGCCGATGAGTCGGAGCCGGGCACGTTCAAGGACCGTGAGATCATGCGCTGGACGCCCCACGCGCTGTTGGAAGGCTCCGCCATCGCCGCGCATGCGATTCGGGCCGAGATCGTCTACATCTATATCCGCGGCGAGTTCACCGAGCCGTGGACAATCATGGAGCGCGCGCTCGCGGAGGCAAATGCCGCCGGCGTGTTCGGCTCGATCACGGTGTACCTGCATCGCGGCGCCGGCGCCTACATCTGCGGCGAAGAAACCGCGCTGATGAACTCCATCGAGGGCAAGCGCGGCAACCCCCGCATCAAACCGCCGTTCCCGGCGGCCGCGGGGTTGTTCGGGATGCCGACGACGATCAACAACGTCGAGACGCTCGCGGCCGTCCCGCACATCATCAAACGTGGCGCCGCCTGGTATAAGGGTCTCTGCCTGTCGAATCCCAAAAGCACGGGCACCAAGCTCTTCTCGGTGTGCGGCCACGTGCAGCGGCCGGGAAACTACGAAGTGACCATGGGATTCCCGCTGAAGAGTCTGCTCTACGACATGTGCGGCGGCCCCCGGGCGGGACGCACGCTGAAGGCATGCATCCCCGGGGGATCGTCGGTCCCGATTCTCACGCGGGAAGAGACCGAATCGTGCCTGCTCGACTATGAGGGCGTCGTCGAAAAGGGCTCCATGCTCGGCTCGGGCGGCGTGATCGTCTTCGACGACTCGACCGATATGGTCTACCAGATCATGCGACTGGCGCGCTTCTACGCCCACGAGTCGTGCGCGCAGTGCACGCAGTGCCGCGAGGGCACCGCGTGGACCACCAGGATCATGGAGCGGATCCTCTCGGGGCAGGGCAAGACGAAAGACCTCGATCTGCTGCTCGATCTCTCCGAGAACATGACCGGCAAGACGATCTGCGTGCTGTCGGACTCGTGCGCGGCACCGATCGTGAGCGGCATCAAGAAATTCCGCGGCGAATTCGAGGCATATCTGGCCGGCAAACGGCAACCAGTGATGGTGGGATGAGAGGAATCGTGGTGGGATTACGACGGGTCCTGGATGCCTGACCAGCTCATCAACCTGACCATCGACGGCGCTCCGGTGAGCGTCCCACCCGGCACCCTGGTCATCGAGGCCGCGAAACAGGCCGGTGTGCTCGTGCCGCACTACTGCTATCACCCCGGGCTGCCGGTGGCCGGTGTGTGCCGCATGTGCCTCGTGGAGGTCGAGAAGGCCCCGAAGCTCCAAATTGCCTGCGCGACGACGGTGACCGAGGGAATGGTTGTGAAGACGCAGAGCGCGCCCGCGAAGGCGGCGCGCCAGAGCGTGCTCGAATTCCTGCTGATCAATCACCCGCTCGATTGCCCCATCTGCGACCAGGCGGGCGAGTGCGAGCTGCAGGACTTCGTCTTTCAGGAGGGACGCGGCGGCACGCGCTACGGCGAGTATCCCAAGCGCTTCAATCCCGTTGAAGACTTCGGTCCCGACGTCCTCTATGTGCCGAACCGCTGCATCCTCTGCACGCGCTGCGTGCGCTTCATGGAGGATGTGGCGCAGGAGCCGGTCCTCAACGTCTCGGAGCGCGGCGACCGCGCGTTCATCGGCATTCATCCCGAGGCCCGGCTCGATCACCCCTGGGCGGGGAACGTGGTCGATCTTTGCCCGGTGGGCTCGCTCTTGTCCAAGGACTTCCTGCACAAAGCCCGCGCCTGGGAGCTCGACAAAGCGGCGTCGATCTGCACCGGCTGTTCGCAGGGCTGCAACATTACCCTCGACACCCGTGATGAGGTCGTGGTGCGCGTGCGGCCGCGTCCCAATCTCGAGGTCAACCGCTACTTCATCTGCGATCACGGCCGCATGCACTACAAGTGGATGAATCGCGGCGACCGCATCGAGGCGCCGCTCATCCGCCGCGATGGCGAGCTCAGGGCCACGGATTGGGACGAAGCGCTCGCTCGCGTCGTGGGGATACTGCGCGGCGCGTCCGGAGCGGCGGTGGCGCTCATCTCGGCCGGCGCCTCGTCTGAGGCACTCGCGCTCGCGAAGCGACTCCTCTCGGGCTTCAGCTGGACCGGCGCATTTCAGGTCGTGATGGGTGAGGAAGCACCGCTGGCGGGAGTGCCCAACCTCGCGCTGCGGGCCGAGCGTGCGCCCAACGCGAAGGGCGCGGAGAATCTGGGCTACACCCGGGACTACGCGCAGGCTCTGGAAGCCGCGAAGACGGCCGCTGTTGTGCTGGTGCTCGACGACCCCGATTGCTCCGTGCAGACCAACGGCGCGTTGATATATCTCGGGACAGTGCTTGGGGTCGATGCCCCGTGCCGGCGTGCCGACGTGATCTTGCCCAGTGCCAACGTTGCGGAGGAGGAAGGCACCTTCACGAATCGCGACGGTCGCGACCAGCGCTACTACCAGGCCAAACCGGCGCCCGGCATGGCGCAGCCGGCCGCCTGGGTACTGGGCGAACTGACCACCGCCCTAGGCCTCGCGGAGGCGGCGCGATGACGTTCTTCCTCATTGCCTCGGCGATCAAAGTCTTCGTCGTGTTCAATCTGATCATGGTCGGCGTCGCACTGCTGACCTTGCTCGAGCGGCGCGTATGCGCCTGGATGCAGGACCGTCTCGGCCCCAATCGCGTCGGGCCGCAGGGCATTCTGCAGCCGGCGGCGGACGGCCTGAAGAACTTCTTGAAGGAAGAGACGTCACCGGCCATGGCCGACAAGGCGCTCTTCACGCTCGCCCCGCTCATGTCGTTCGTCCCGGCGCTGCTGACGTTCGGGGTCATTCCGTTCGCGTCTCCGTTGCCTACTCCTTGGGGCGTCGTGCCGATGGTCGTCGCCGATCTGCCCATCGGCTTCCTCTACATTCTCGCGATCAGCTCACTCGGCGTGTACGGCATCGTGCTGGCGGGGTGGGCGTCCAACAACAAATACGCGCTGCTCGGCGGACTGCGCGCGTCGGCGCAGATGATCTCGTACGAGATCGCGCTCGCGATGAGCACCGTGACGGTGCTGCTGCTCGCCGGCAACGTGACGCTGTCGCGCGTGATCGCGCAGCAGCAGCACGCGCACGCCTGGTTCATCGTCCCCCTGACGCTCGGGTTCGTGATCTTTTTCGTCAGCGCGCTGGCGGAGACCAACCGGCTGCCGTTCGACTTGCCGGAGGCGGAAGCCGAGCTGATCGCGGGCTATCACACCGAATACAGCTCGATGAAGTTCTCGATGTTCTATATCGCCGAGTACTCGAACATGGTGACGGCGTCGGCGTTGATGGCGACGCTGTTCTTCGGCGGCTGGGATATTCCGCTGACCAGCTGGGACTCGACCGGCGATCCGACCGTCGCCAAGACGCTGCTGACGCTCCTGGCCTTCGGCGCCAAGACCTTCATCTTCCTCTTCACGTTCATCTGGGTCCGCTGGACGCTGCCGCGGTTCCGTTACGATCAGCTCATGGCGCTCGGTTGGAAGGTGCTGCTGCCGCTCGCGCTGCTCTATATCACGATTCTGGCCGTGGCGATCTGGTTGCTGCGCGCGCAGCTGGGGTGGGATTACGGACCGGGAATGGCGTACACGCTCGGCGGGGTGAATCTCATCCTGCTCATCGCGCTGGTGTGGTGGCTGGACCGCGGCCGCATCGTGTCGGGCTCGGTCGTCGAGGAGGCGGTCTGATGGCGATCGGCGTCAAGGTCATGAAGCGGCCGACGCAGCAGACGTCGTATTTGCGCGCCACCCTGAAGGGGATGGCGCTGACGTTCAGCCATCTGCTGCGTCCGAAAGTCACGATGCAGTACCCCGAAGAGAAATCGTCGAAGGACTGGACGCTCTCGTCCCGCTGGCGCGGCACGCATCGCATGCTCACCGACGAGCAGGGCCGCGCCAAGTGCGTCGCCTGCGGGTTGTGCCCGCAGATTTGCCCTGCGAATTGCATCAAGCTGGTGCCCGGCGAGGACGAAGAGGGACACCGCTACCCGCTGATCTACGAGATCGACGAGTTCCGCTGCATCTTCTGCGGCTACTGCCAGGAAGTGTGCCCCGAAGAGGCGATCCACGTCGGCGTGCACTACGAAAACTCGGAATACTCGCGCGACCGTTTTGTCTACGATCTCGAGCGGCTGACGGCGCAGACACATCCCGTTTCGACGTTGTGGGATCCATCAGATCCAAAAGGTGAGTAGTTGATCCACACATTCTTCTGGATTTTCGGCGTCACCGCGATGGGGAGCGCGCTGCTCTGCATCACGCGCCGGAACCCGGTCTCGAGCGCGCTCTGGCTCGTCGTCACGATGTTCGCGCTGGCGGCGATGTTCGTTCTGCTCGACGCGCAATTCATCGCGGCACTGCAGGTGCTCGTCTATGCGGGCGCCATCATGGTGCTGTTCCTGTTCGTGATCATGCTGCTGAACCTCGGCCGCCCCGGTCCCACCGACATCAAGGGACCGACCGGGCTGGCCATCGCCGCGGTGCTCGCGGGTCTGCTGTTGTTTCAGCTGCGGGTGCTGGGAAGCGCTCCGCCACCGGATACGATCCAATTGCCGGCCGGAACGCTCGCCGAGCTGCAGACGCGGCAGGGCATGGTCGGGGCCGTCGCCAATCCCTTGTTCGACGCGTATCTGATCCCCTTCGAGATCGCCAGCGTGTTGTTACTCGCGGCCATCGTGGGCGCCGTCGTGCTCGCGAAACGGAAGCTGTAGCGATGCTCCTCAGTCCAGCGCTCGCCATTTCCGCCGTGCTCTTCACGCTGGGCGTCGCGGGCGTGCTGCTGCGCCGCAACGCCATCGTGATCTTCATGTGCGTCGAGCTGATGCTCAACGCCGTCAACCTGACGTTTGTGGCGCTGGCGCAGCGGCTCGGGATAGGTGGTCAAATCTTCGTCTTCTTCGTGATGGCGGTAGCGGCGGCGGAGGCCGGGGTGGGCCTCGCGATCATTCTCGCCGTCTTCCGCCACACGCAGTCGGTCAGCCTGCAGAACATGAATCTCCTCAAAGACGGATGACCGGCACGGCCGTCGATCTCATCTGGATCGCGCCCGCCCTGGCGCTGCTCGGGTTCGTGCTGAACGGCGCGCTCGCCTTCGTCCGTCCCGGCGCCAAGACGGCCGTCTCGATCATCGGCGCGGGCGTGCTGCTCGCGGCCTTCGGGGTCTCGCTCGCCGTCTTCCGCTCCTTCGCGGAACTCCACGCCGAGGCGCCGGTCGTGTTCCGCTACTGGTCGTGGATGCCCGTCGGCACGCTGCAAGTCGACTTCGCTCTGCAGGTGGACCAGCTCTCGACGGTCATGCTGCTCGTCGTCACGGGCGTGGGCTCGCTGATCCATCTCTTCAGCATCGGCTACATGAAGGAGGACCCGGGATACGCGCGCTACTTCTCGTATCTCAATCTCTTCGTCTTCTTCATGCTGGTGCTCGTGCTCGGCGCGAGCTTCCCCGTGATGTTCGTGGGGTGGGAAGGCGTCGGGTTGTGCAGCTATCTGCTGATCGGCTTCTGGTTCAGCGAGCAGCCCAATGCCGACGCCGGTCGCAAGGCCTTCATCATGAACCGCATCGGCGACTTCGGGTTCATGATCGCGATGTTCATGATTTTCTGGTCGACCGGGTCGCTCGACTTCGGCACCGTCTTCAGCAACGCGCCGACGACGCTGATCCCGGGCGGGGGCGCGATTACCGCGGTCACGCTGTTCCTGTTCCTCGGCTGCACCGGCAAATCGGCGCAAATCCCGCTCTACACCTGGTTGCCCGACGCGATGGCCGGCCCGACGCCGGTTTCCGCCTTGATCCACGCCGCGACAATGGTGACCGCCGGCGTGTACCTGGTGGCGCGCTGCAATGTGCTGTTCGCGATGGCACCCCTGTCGAGCGCGGTCGTCGCGGGAGTGGGCGCGCTCACGGCCCTCTTCGCGGCGACGATCGCACTCAAGCAGTGGGACATCAAACGCGTGCTGGCCTACTCCACCATCTCACAGCTCGGCTACATGTTTCTCGGGGTAGGGACGGGCGCCATCAGCGCGGGCATCTTCCATCTGACCACGCACGCCTTCTTCAAGGCGTTGTTGTTCCTCGGTTCGGGTAGCGTGATCTTCGCGATGCATCGCGCCTATCACGCGTCGCATTCGCACGAGGATGCGCAGGACATGCGGAACATGGGCGGGCTCGCGCGCTACATGCCGTGGACCACCGCGCTCATGTGGATCGCGACGCTGGCGATTGCGGGCGTCCCACCGCTGTCGGGCTTCTTCTCGAAGGACGAAATCCTCACCGCGGCCTTCGCGCGCGGCGCGAGCAATCCGGCATGGCTCGTGTTCTGGGTGTTCGGCCTGGCCGCCGCGTTCCTTACCGCCTTCTACATGACGCGGCTGATGCTGTATACCTTCCACGGCCCCAATCGCACCGGTGAGAAGGAGCGCGAGCACCTGCACGAAGCCCCGTGGATCCTGACCGGCCCGCTCATCGTGCTGGGGATCCTCGCCACCGCAGGCGGACTGCTCAACATCCCCGAGTTGTATCGCGGAGGCGCCCGGCTGCATCACTGGCTCGAGCCTGTCACGGCAGCCGGCGCCACTTTGGTCCTGGAGCCGCATCTCGCTGCGAGTACCGAGTGGATGCTCGTGGGGATCGCGGTGCTGATCGCGGTGCTCGGCATCGTGGGCGCGTGGCGCTTGCTCAAACCGGAAGCGCTTGTTGCCGCGCGCGCCGCGCCTGCCGAGCGCGGGTTCGCTCGCATACTGCGACACGCCTGGTATGTAAACGAGATCTACGACGCACTGATCGTCCGGCCGATCATGTGGTTCTCGACGGAGGTGCTGTGGAAGCGCGTCGATCAGCGGCTGATCGACGGCGCGACCGTCAACGGCGTGGCGCGCGGGGTCCGCGCGCTCGGCTGGGCCAACCGCTGGGTGCAGACGGGGCAGGTGGGCGTGTACGTCGCCGTGTTCGTCGCCGGCGTGCTCCTCATCATCTGGCGGGCCGTCGGATGACCTACGGCAGCTGGATCATCACCGCGCTGCTCGCCTGGCCGCTCCTGGCCGGTCTGATCGTCCTGTTGGTCCCCAGCAGGCTCGCAAAGCAGGTCGCGCTCGCCGCCAGCCTGATTGAATTCGCGATTTCGGTGCCGCTCTGGTGGGCGTTCGTTCCGAGCGGCGGCATGCAATTCATCCTCGACCGGCCGTGGATCGCGGCATGGGGCATTCACTACACGGTCGGCCTGGACGGCATTTCGCTGTTCATGGTGCTGCTGACCACGTTGCTGATGCCGCTCTCCGTGCTCGGCAGCTGGTCGTACATCACGAAGCGGGAGAACGGCTTCTACGCTTTGCTGCTGATTCTGACGACGGGGATGGTCGGCGTGTTCGTGTCGCTCGATCTCTTCCTCTTCTATGTGATGTGGGAAGTGATGCTGATCCCGATGTATTTCATCATCGGGGTGTGGGGCGGCGAGAATCGGCTGTATGCGGCGATCAAGTTCTTCATCTATACGTTCTTTGGCTCGCTGCTGATGCTCGTGGCGATCATCGTGCTGTACCTCCACACCGGCCGCGTGACGGGACTCTACTCCTTCGCGTATGCTCACCTGCTGAGCCAGGTCGGCTCGCTCGGACCAGCGGCCTGGTGGCTGTTCGCCGCGTTCTTCCTCGCATTCGCGATCAAGGTGCCGCTCTTCCCGCTGCACACGTGGCTGCCGGACGCCCACGTCGAAGCACCCACCGCCGGCTCTGTGATTCTGGCCGGCATCCTGCTGAAAATGGGGACCTACGGCTTCCTGCGGTTCGCGGTCCCCTTCTTCCCCGGCGTCGCGCTCAACCCGGTCGTCCAACTGGTGATCGTGGGGCTCGCGCTGATCGGCATCATCTACGGCGGCCTCGTCGCGATGGTGCAGCCCGACTTCAAGAAACTGATCGCCTACTCGTCGGTCGCGCACCTGGGCTTCGTCGTCCTGGGTATCTGGGCGCTGACGCTGCAGAGCGTGCAGGGCGCGTTGCTCATCATGATCAATCACGGCATCTCGACTGGGGCGCTGTTCTTCCTCGTGGGAATGATCTACGAGCGGCGGCACAGCCGGCTGATTGCGGACTACGGCGGGATCGCGCGCGTCGTGCCCCTGTTCGCGGCCATCCTCACGATAGTGTCGCTCTCGTCGATCGCGCTCCCGGGGACCAACGGCTTCGTCGGTGAGTTCCTGGTGCTGCTCGGCTCGTTCCGCACCTATCCGGTCATCACGGCACTGGCGACCACCGGCGTCATCGTTGCCGCGATGTATCTCCTGACTGCGTTGCAGCGCGTGATCTACAATCCGCTCGCGCATCCCGAAAACCAGAAGCTGACCGACTTGTCGCTGCGGGAGCTCGTCGTGCTGGTCCCGCTGCTGGTGTGCATTCTGTGGGTCGGCATCTATCCGCGGCCCTTCCTGCGGCGGATGGAGCCCTCGGCGCGGCAGCTGATCGAGCAGGTGCGCCCCGGGGGGACGCAGGGGCAACCGCCATTCGCCGCGACCAGCGACGGCGGCAGCAGCCAGCAATGAGGCTGGATCCGTCGGTCTATCACGATCTGCTCCTCTCGATCCTCCCCGAGCTCGTCATGACGGGCTGGGCGCTGGTGCTGCTCCTCTTCGTGGCCTGGCGACACAAGACCACACGCGATCTGCGCGTCGCGGGATGGTTGACGCTCGCGGCACTCGGGTCCACCGCGATCGTGATCTGGTGGCTGTGGTGGAATCGCACGGAGATCGAGGGGATCGCGGCCATGATCGCGGCGGACGATTTCCGCTGGGTGGCCGACTGGGTGTTCCTCGGCGCGGCCGCCCTGACGGTGCTGATCTCCTTTTTCTATCTCGAGCGCGAGCAGCTGCTCGCCCCCGAGTACTACGTCCTATTGCTGTTCGCGACGCTCGGCGCGATGGTGATGGCGGCCGGGTCCGATCTGATGGTCATCTTCCTCGGCCTCGAGCTGCTGTCGGTCGCAGTGTACGTCCTGGCCGGATTCGACCGGCGCCGGGCGCGTTCCGCCGAGGCGGCGCTCAAGTACTTCCTGCTTGGCGCCTTCGCGTCGGGGTTCCTGCTGTACGGTATTGCGCTGGTGTACGGGGCGACGGCCACCACGAACCTGGCGCTCATCGGCGTACAGGTGAGTATCGGCGGCACCTCGATCATGCTGCTGATCGGGCTCGCCCTGCTGATCGTGGGTTTTGGATTCAAGGTCGCGGCGGTTCCGTTCCACATGTGGGCTCCCGACGTGTACGACGGCGCGCCCACGCCGGTGACCGCCTTTATGGCCACGGCCGTCAAGGCCGCCGCTTTCGCCGCGCTGTTCCGGCTGCTCAACACCGCATTCGCCGGCGTCGCCGTGTGGCACGACATCCTCTGGTGGCTCGCGGCGGTCACGATGATCGCGGGCAACCTCTTTGCGCTCGGGCAGCGCTCGCTCAAGCGGATGCTCGCGTATTCATCCGTGGCGCACGCCGGCTACCTGCTCGTCGCGGTCACCGCGGGTGGCCCGCAGGGATCGAGCGCCTTCCTGGTGTATGCGGTGGCCTACACCATGATGTCGCTGGGCGCCTTCGCCGTCCTCTCGGCCAAGGGCCGCGGCGGCGAAAGCGACGTCCTGATCGACGATTTGGCGGGGCTCGCCGGGAAGCGCCCCTGGCTCGCGTTGGCAATGTCGGTCTGTATGCTGTCGTTGCTGGGGTTCCCTGGGACCGCGGGGTTCATCGGCAAATGGTACATCCTCATCGCCGCGACCAGTGCCGGGCAGAACATCCTGGCGGCGATTCTTGTGCTCACCAGCGTCGTCTCGGCGGGATACTATCTTCCCGTCATTATGGCGATGTACATGAAACCCGAGCCGATCGAAGCGGCGCACGTGGACGTGTGTCTCGATCGCTGGGCACGCGCCGCGGTCACTGCCGTGGTCGTGGGGTTGCTATTGTTCGGGGTGTGGCCCAACAGACTGTTCGAGCTGGCTCGCACGGCGGGCGCCAGTATCCAGCCAACCACCACCACCGCGCCTCTGCCGAGCCCCACGCACTGATCGCGCGCTGATCGCATGAAGCTTCCCGCCACAATCTTTCGCCAGTACGACATTCGCGGCATCGTGGGCCAGGAGCTCACGCCCGCCGCCGCACGCGCCGTGGGCCAGGCGTACACCACGTTCGCCTGGGACCGGCTGCGCAACGGCAAGCCGCCACGCGTGGCCGTGGGACGCGACAACCGGCCGTCGGGCAGCGCGCTCGCCAAGGGCGTGCGTGAAGGGATCGTCACCGCCGGCGGCGTCGCGATCGATGTCGGTGAAGTGCCCACGCCGGCGCTCTATTTCGCGACCAAGACCCTGGACGTGGACGGCGGCGTTCAGATTACCGGCTCGCACAATCCGCCCGAGTTCAACGGCTTCAAGATGGTGCTCGCTCACGATGCGGTCTTCGGCGACGACATCCAGCTGCTGCGCAAGTTGATCGACGACGGGAAACTGACCACCAAGCCCGGCGGCAAGGAGGCGGTGCACGAGGCGCTGCTCACGGCCTACTCGAAAGCGATCGTCAAGCGGAATACGCCGCTGGCGCGCCGTCTCAAAGTCGTCGTCGATTGCGGCAACGGCGTCACCAGCCTGATCGCGGTCCAGACCCTGCGCGATCTCGGGGCGGACGTCATCGCCCTGTTTGCTGAGTCGGATGGGACCTTCCCGCATCACCACCCGGATCCGACCGTGATCGAGAACCTCCACGATCTCCAGGACGCCGTTACACGAGAGAAGGCCGAGCTGGGGATCGCCTTCGACGGCGACGGCGATCGGATCGGGGCGGTGGATGAGCAGGGCACGGCGGTGCTCGGCGATCAGCTGCTCGTGCTCTTTGGGCGCGATCTGGTCAAGCGCATGGGGCCGGGGAAGCCGGTGATCTTCGACGTGAAATGCTCCGAGGTGCTCCCGCAGATGCTGCAGCGCGCTGGTCTCGAGCCGGTGATGTGGAAGACGGGGCACTCGTTCATCAAGATGAAGATGAAAGAGCTGGGTGCACCGCTCGCGGGTGAAATGAGCGGGCACATGTTCTTCGGCGGCGACTGGTACGGCTTCGATGACGCGCTGTTTGCGGCGGCCCGGCTCCTCGCCTACGTAGCGCGCGAGGGTGGCCCGCTCTCGCGCCTGCTTGCCGATCTACCCAAAACGTTTGCGACGCCCGAGCTGCGCGTCGATTGCCCTGACGACGAGAAGTTCGCCGTCGTGGAAGCGGCCGCCGCCTACTTCAAGAAGAACTATCCGGTCTTCACGCTCGACGGCGTCCGCATCACCTTCCCGGACGGGTGGGGGCTCCTGCGTGCGTCCAATACGCAGCCGGTGCTGGTGATGCGATTCGAGGCGACGAGCCCGCGGTCGCTCGCAGCGTATCGCGCCGCAGTCGAGGGCTGGCTGACCGAGCACGGCATGAAGGCGTGACCCGCTCCGGTCGTCGCCGGCTCTATGTGACCGGCGCCATCCTGTTAGTGGTCGCCCTGGTGGGCGGCCGGTGGTTGGCCGTGGAGACGGCGGAGCGGGCGTGGGACAAGACGTTTGCCGGCGGAGCGGCGTTGATCGACGCCCGCAACCTGGCGTTGCTGCTGCAGTCGCTCGTCCTCGTCGCCGCCGTCACCTGGGCGACGGGCAATCTGCTCATCGTGTATCGCGCCATCGGCTCGGTGCAGATGCCGCGCCGCCTGGGCGACCTCGAGATCGTCGAAGCAGTATCGCATAAGGTGCTGTTCGGCGGGACTCTCCTGCTCGGCCTCATCCTCGGCATTCTTTTCTCGCTGGGCACCGGCGACTGGTGGCGCTATGTCGCGCTCGCGTCGTCGCCGCCGCACTTCGGGTTGGCCGACGACACGCTGCGGCTCGACGCCGGCTACTACATCGGTGTGCTCCCCTGGCGGTCGGCACTGCAGAATCGCGCGCTGGTGGTGGCACTCGGCACGCTCGCCATCGTGGCGCTGCTGTACAGCGTGATCGGCTCGCTGCGGATGCGCCGCGGCCGGATTCGCGCCAGCGACCACGCGCGTGCTCATTGCGGCGTACTGCTCGCTGTCGTGGCTCTCGTCATCACCTGGGGCGCCCTCCTCGATCCGGTGGAGGTCATCGCGGGCGTGCACGGAACGGTCGATCAAGCCGCGCTGGGTGCGCGGATTCCCGGCGCCAGGGTAGTGGCCGCGCTATCGATCGTGACCGCCGGGATCTCGTTCCTATGGGCCTGGCGCGATCGTCCCAATCTCATTGTCGCCGGCTGGATCGCGCTGTTACTGTCGGTCGCTGCCGGTTACTTCGTGATCCCGGGTATCGTGCGGGCGTCGGTCGGACCGGAGACCGCGGCGTTCGTGCAGCGTCGCGCGAGATTCGAGCGCGTGGCCTTCGGTCTCACCGACATCGACGAACGGCCTCTTCCCGCCTTTCCCTCGGGGGAGGGCGCGCTTCGCAGCCTGCCGGTGTGGGACGCCGCCCATGTCGCGAGCGCGGTCAACGCGCCCGTCGCCGGTGTGACCCTGCGGCCGGGCGGCCCGGGGGAGGGCGCGACCTGGTTGATCGCGCCGACGAACATGCGCGCGCCGGTGCGGATGGCCCTGGAAACCGACACCGGACTGGCCGTCACCGCAGTGCCGATCGCGGACGCCGCGTCCGCCCCATTGTTCGGCCCCGGAGTCGATGGACCGTTCGTC
>DASZCG010000012.1:0-9020 GCA_035943355.1 Gemmatimonadales bacterium | reverse complement strand
CTGCTGCGCAATCCCGAAGCGCCCGACGTCGTACCGCAGCTCCGCTGGTTCGCAGAGCGGGGGATCACGGTTCACACCCAGGTGGTGCTCGTACCGGGGGTGAACGACGGCCAGCAGCTGGTGCGCACGCTGAGCGATCTGTACGGCCTGGGGGAAGCGGTTCTGTCGGTATCCGTGGTACCAGTCGCCCTGACGGAATTCAGCAAGCACGCGCTAGTGCGACAGCCGACGCGCGCCGAATGCCGGGATGCGCTTGCGACGGTCGACGACTGTGCCGCCCGGGCCGTGGCAGACCGGGGCATGCCGTGGTGCTATGGTGCCGACGACCTCTATCTCCAGGCCGACGTGCCGCTGCCGCGTGCGGAGTGGTACGGCGACTTCGAGCAACGCGAGAACGGCGTGGGCTCGGTGCGCTATCTCCAGACGCGCATCCAGGCGGCGCGGGTGTCGCTGGAGCAGGAGAACTGGCGCGGCAAGCGAATTGGTGTGGTCACCGGCATGGCGATGGCGCCACTGATTCCGCAGATCGTGACTGATCTCACGCAGCTCACTGGGGCGCATTTTGAGATTCTGGCGGTCGAGAACTCCTTGTTCGGCCCCTCCGTCACGACCGCGGGATTGCTTCCCGGGAAAGCCATCCTCGCGGCGTTGCGGGACCGCACCGACCTCGACCTCGCGCTGCTGCCGGCCGAGTCCGTGAACGACAATCTGCTGTTCATGGATGATCTTGCAGCGCACGATGTGGCGGCGCAGCTCCCGATGCCGATCAAGCTGTCGTACGACTTCGCCGATGCATTGGTCGGGGAAGAGGTGGCTGCGTGACCGTCCCTACGGTGGCAATCATCGGCCGCCCCAACGTGGGCAAGTCGACGCTGTTCAACCGCATCATCGGCCGCCGGCAGGCCATCGTGGATGCGCAGCCCGGCGTCACGCGGGACCGTCACTTCGCCCCCGCGGAGTGGAACGGCCGCCGATTCTGGCTGGTGGACACGGGGGGGCTCGTGCCCGGGTCCACCGATCCGCTCAATAAGGCGATCCGCGCGCAGGTGGAGCAGGCGATCGCCGACAGCGATGTGCTGCTGTTTGTGGTGGATATCGACGCAGGCGTTCATCCGATGGACCTCGAGATCGCCCAATACGTCCGGAAGGCGCGGCGGCCACTCATCCTGGTCGTCAACAAAGCCGATAACCTGCCTGACGAAACGCGGCAGCTCTCGTTTTACGAGCTGGGGCTCGGGGAACCCTTCCCAGTGTCCGCCGCGGTGGGGAAGAGCAGTGGGGACTTGCTCGACAAGGTGGTGGCATTGTTGCCCGACGCTCCGGAAGCCGAAGAGGACGACGCGATCGATGTTGCGGTAGTCGGACGGCCGAACGTCGGCAAGTCGAGTCTTGTGAACAAGCTGTTGGGCCAGGACCGGCTGGTCGTCGCCGCCGAGCCCGGGACGACCCGCGACGCAATCGACACGCCGCTCGATTATGAAGGTCGTACGCTTGTCTTCATCGATACAGCGGGGCTTCGCAAGCGCAGCAAGGTCGACGAGGACCTCGAGTTCTATTCGACGCTGCGCACCACCCGCGCGATGGAGCGGGCCGACGTCTGCTTGCTCGTCGTGGACGCCAAGGACGGGATGCACGCGCAGGACCTGAAGATTGCCAATGAGGCGTGGGACCGCGGAGCCGCCGTCATCGTCGCCGTGAACAAGTGGGACCTGATCGAAGAGAAAGTGACGAACACGGCGCGAGACGGCGAACGGGACATCAAGGCGCGCGCGCCGTTCCTCGAGTTCATCCCGTTTTATTACGTCTCGGCAAAGACGGGCCAGCGGGTCAACACGCTGCTCGATGCGATCGTCACGGTGGCCGAGGAGCGCAACAAGCGCGTCCCGACCGCCGAGGTGAATCGAGTACTCGAGGAGCTGCTGGCGCGGCAGCAGCCGCCGCAGCCGGTGGGGGAATCGGTGCGATTGTTCTACGCGACGCAGGTCGGCACGGCGCCACCGCGCTTCGCTGTGGTCGCCAATCGCCCCGAAGCGATCCCGGAGTCCTACACGCGGTATCTCCACAACGGCTTTCGGGAAGCGTGGGAATTCACTGGCGCCCCGCTCACGATCAAGTTCCGGCGCAAGCGAGGCCGTCGCTGAACGCCCCCCCGCCTCCCGTCCTGGCGATTCTTGCGGCCTATCTGCTCGGTGCCACGCCGACGAGCTACATCGCCGGCAAGCTGGGGCGGGGGATCGACCTGCGCGAGCATGGCTCGAAGAACCTCGGCGCCACGAACGTCTATCGCATCCTGGGATGGAAATACGCGCTTCCCGTCGCCCTCGTGGACATCGCGAAGGGTGCTGCGCCGGTGCTCGTATTTGCGCATCCAGCATGGCTTGCGGTGGCGGTCGGAGTAGCGGCCGTGCTGGGCCACATGTTTTCCCCATACGTGCGTTTCAAGGGCGGCAAGGGTGTGGCAACGGCGGCAGGCATGTTCCTCGCGCTCGCACCGCTCGCCGTCCTGATCGCGATCGCCGTGTGGGGTGTCTGCCTCTGGCTGACCGGCTACGTCTCGCTCAGTTCGATCATTGCGGTGCTCAGCGTCCCGTTGACGGTCGCGCTGCTGCAGCCCGACTCGCCATACGTGTTGTGGGCGAGCGTCCCGCTCGTCGCCCTGATCATCTTCGCCCATCGCCGCAACATCACACGGCTATTGTCGGGAACCGAAAGTCGATTTCGCACTCGAGGCGGACCATCGGCCCGTCCGACCGTCCGACGGTCCGACCAATGAAGGTGGCGGTCGTGGGCGGCGGCGCCTGGGGCACCGCCCTCGCGGACCTCCTCGCCCGCAAGGGCGAGGACGTCACGCTCTGGGCGCGTGAGCCGGAGGTTATTGAAAGCGTGAACCGGCGTCACGTGAACGAGATGTTCCTCCCGAATGCGTCGCTCGCGCCCGCTCTGCGTGCGGAGAGTGATCTGGCGAAGAGCCTGGCCGGTGTGGAGGTCGTCGTGTCGGTCGCGCCATCCCACGCCGTCCGGCCCGTGATGCAGCAGGCGGGCGCGGCGCTGAAGGGCTCGAAGCCCCTGGTGATCAGCGCGTCCAAGGGTCTCGATCCGGACCGGCTGGAGCGGCCGTCGCCCATCCTCCGTCAGATGCTTCCGAAAGGGATCCCGATCGCGGTGCTCTCGGGACCGTCGTTCGCGCTGGAAGTGTTTCAGCGGCAGCCCACCGCAGTCGTGGCCGCCGCGGCCGACCACTCAGTCGCGCAACGCGTGCAGCGCGTCTTTTCCACGACCTACTTCCGCGTCTACTCCTCCACCGACGTCGTCGGCGTGGAGCTCGGCGGCGCGCTGAAGAACGTGATCGCCGTCGCCGCCGGCATCCTGGAAGGTCTGGGGCTCGGCTTCAACACGCGCGCGGCGCTGATTACACGCGGCCTCGCGGAGATCACGCGGCTGGGCGTTGCGCTGGGCGCCCAGCCGATGACCTTCGCCGGGCTCGCCGGTATGGGGGACCTGATTCTCACCGCCACCGGCGCGCTGTCGCGCAACCGCACGCTGGGAGTCGCGCTGGGGCAGGGGCAGACCCTGGAGCAGGCGCTGGCGGGCAAGGCAGCGGTGGTCGAAGGCGTGAACACCACGCGCACCGCCGTCGCGTTGGGCGAGCGCCACGGGGTCGAGCTCCCGATCGCCCGCGAAGTCGCCAACGTGCTGTTCCACAACAAGCCGGCGCGCCAGGCGATTGCGGATCTGATGGAGCGGGAGCTGAAGGCCGAATGAGCGGCACGCACCCCCACACTCCTTCGCAACCCGTCCAGGAGTTCTTCTCGATCGGCGAGGTGTGCCAGCTCACCGATCTCAAACCGCACGTGCTGCGGTACTGGGAAAGCCAGTTCCGCTTCTTGAATCCGGCGAAGAACCGCTCTGGTAATCGTGTGTATCAGCGGCGCGAGATCGAGCTGATCATGCTGGTGAAGCACTTGCTCTACACCGAGAAGTACACGATCGAAGGAGCCCGGCAGAAGATCGAGCAGTACCGCCGCTCGGGCGAGCTCAAGCCGGAAGCGCGTCGCGCCCTGGCGACCGAAACGGTCAAAGAGCTTCGCGCCGAGCTGAAGTCGGTGCTCGGCATCCTCGAAGGGAGCTGACCTGCAACTCGTCGTGGTGATTCCGGCGTTCCAGGCTGCCGGCACGATCGGCGACGTGGTAGCTCGCACCCGCGCCGCGCTACCAGGTGCGAGGATCGTTGTCGTGAACGATGGCTCGAGCGACGGTTCGTACGCGGCAGTCGCGGATACCGTCCTCGCTCACGAGCGAAACCTGGGCAAGGGTGCTGCACTCCGCGACGGCATCAGGGAGGCGATCCGGTCAGGTGGATCGATCATTGTTACGCTCGACGCGGATGGTCAGCATCCGCCCGAGGAGATTCCGCGGCTGATGCGTCCCCTTGCCGAGCAGCAAGCCGATATCGTACTCGGCGCGCGCGAGCGCAACGGCGCCATGCCGGTTTCGCGCCGCTTCACGAACTGGCTGTCGGCGAGCCTGGCGACGCGCATCGGCGGCCAGCGCGTGCGGGACGCGCAAACCGGGTTTCGCGCTTTCACGCGCGAGGTCGCCGAGCGGGTGCAACCGGCTGGAAACCGCTATGAGTACGAGGCAAATTTCCTGCTCGATGCGCTGCGCGCCGGCTTTCGCGTCACGTCGGTGGCGGTGCCCACGATCTACGGAGGGGCTGCGCGCAGTCATTTCCGCGCCTGGAGCGACACGTGGCGCATGGCGCGCGCGTTCGCGAGGCAGCTGAGCCGGTGAGCAATCCCACCGCCGATGCGGTACCACCGCCAATTCCTCCCCAACGCGACGGGGAAGGGCTGCGCATTCTCGTCTCCAATGACGACGGCGTGTTGGCGCCCGGGATCGCGCTCCTGGCGGACGTGTGCGCGACCGTTGGGCAGGTCACCGTCGTCGCACCGGACCGCGAACAGAGCGGGACGTCCCACTCGTTGACGTTGCACCGCCCGCTGCGGGCGCACCGCCGCTCCGACGGCGCCTTTCAGGTGGACGGAACGCCCACCGATTGCGTGCTGCTCGGGCTGGGCGCGCTCATGCCCGCCGGACCCAACTGGGTGTTTTCCGGCGTCAATCACGGTCCCAACATGGGCGAGGACGTGCTGTATTCCGGCACCGTGTCGGCGGCGATGGAGGGTCTCGCCGCGGGTATCCCCAGTGTCGCGATCTCCTACGGGAGCTTCGACCTCGAGCACCTCGAGAGTCATCGCAAGGGTCTCGAGCGCCTGGTGCAGCGCATCGTGCGCGTCGAGAACTTTCCCGGCGAGACGCTGCTCAACATCAACCTGCCGCCGATTCCTGCCGACCAGGTCAAAGGCGTGAAGGTGACGCACCTGGGCAGCCGCGTATTTCACGAGGAAATCGCCACGATGAAAGATCCGTGGGGCCGTGAGGTCTACTGGATTGGAGGAGGGCGGGTGACGTGGTCCGGCGACGCCGATTCCGACTTCCAGGCCGTGAGGGACGGCTACATCTCGGTCACGCCGCTGCATGTCGATTTGACGAACTACAAGCTCATCGAAGTGGTGAAGCAGTGGGACCTCGGTAAGTGATCCCCCCCCCCTCCGGGAGCCGCGACACCTATGGTGGGTATCGCGCGCGCCTGGTGGAACAGCTGCGCACGCACGGTATCCGCGACCTGGCGGTGTTGAATGCGTTCGCCGCAACGCCGCGCCACCTCTTCGTCCCCGAAGGGGTGCGCCACCGCGCGTATGAAGACGCGTCACTACCAATCGGCAGAGGACAGACCATCTCCCAGCCGTTTACCCAGGCCCACTATCTCGAGACGCTTGCCCTCCAGGGGTCGGAACGCGTGCTCGAGATTGGGACGGGCTCTGGGTATCAAACAGCACTGCTCGGCGCGCTCGCGTCGCAGGTCTTTACGATCGAACGCGTGCGCTCGCTGGCTGAGACGGCGCAGGCCGCGCTGAAAGCCGCGGGCGTAACGAACGTCTCGCTGCTCGTCGGCGACGGCACGTTGGGGTGGAGCGCGTACGCTCCTTACGACGCCATCCTCGTGGCCGCGGGTGGGCCGGAGATTCCGCCGCCGCTCGTGGAGCAGCTGGCGCCGGGCGGGAGGATGATCATTCCGCTCGGAGCAAAGGGAGCGCAAATCCTCACGCTCGTGCGCCGGACCGATGACGGCATCCAGGCCACCCCGATCGGCGCGGCGCGCTTCGTCCCGCTCGTCGGCGAGCACGGCTTCGATGCTTAAGGGATTCATCGATTGGCTGCTGCAGACGCTCCTCGCCATCGGTTATCCGGGGATCGTCGGGCTGATGGCCATGGAATCATCCATCCTGCCGGTGCCGAGCGAGCTGGTCATGCCGCCCGCGGGCTATTGGGCGGCGAAAGGGCAGATGAGCGTCATCCTGGTGCTGCTGAGCGGCGTACTCGGCAGCATCATCGGCGCGCTGGCGAATTACTATGGCGCCCGCCTGATCGGCCGGCCGCTGCTGCAGCGCTACGGCAAGTATGTGCTATTGAGCGAGAAGAACCTGGAGCGCTCCGAACGCTTCTTCGCGCAGCACGGCGAGATCAGCACACTCATCGGGAGGCTGTTCCCGGTGATCCGCCATCTGATCTCGATCCCTGCCGGCCTGCATGGCATGCCCCTCCCGAAGTTCATCCTGTATAGCGCGGCCGGCGCGGCGGTGTGGTGCGCGATTCTGACGTGGATCGGGTACTTCCTGGGTCAGCATGAAGGCGTGCTGCGGAGCGAGGAGATCCATCGCTACGCCACGTGGGCGCTCCTCGCGCTGATTCCCGCGAGCCTCGTCCTGATTCTCATCTACGTCGTGCGTCGCCGCCGCCGACAGTCGTCACTTTGAGCCTGCGCCGCTGGATTATCCGGGGTCGCGTTCAAGGTGTCGGGTTCAGGTGGTTTGTCATGCGTGAAGCCGAGCGGCTCAAGCTCGGTGGGTTCGCGCGCAACCTTCCCGATGGCTCGGTTGAAGTGGTTTCTCAAGGGCCGGACGCCGAGCTCGAGAAGCTGGAGGGCGCGCTGCGCCGCGGACCATCACACGCCCGCGTGGACGACGTGCAGCGCCTTCAAGTTCCACTAGAACTTGATGTCCCGAGGTCCTTTGACGTCCAATAAATCGACAGTCATGGACGAGCTGCGGCGCACCATCCGCGACGTGAAAGACTTTCCGAAACCCGGGATCGTGTTCAAGGACGTCACACCGGTGCTTCTCGACCCGCGGCTGTTCGAGCAGGCAGTCGAGCTGATGGCGAGTCCATACCGCGATGCGCGCATCTCCCGCGTCGTGTCGATCGAGGCCCGTGGCTTTCTCTTCGGCGCGCCGATCGCGCTCGCACTTGGGGCAGGGCTCGTCCCGATTCGCAAGCCGGGCAAGCTGCCTGCGGCCACGCAGCGGGTCGAGTACGCGCTCGAGTACGGTACGGACGCTCTGGAAATGCACCACGACGCGATCCAGGCGGGGGACCGGGTGCTGGTCGTGGACGACGTGCTCGCGACAGGCGGGACGGCGAATGCCGCGGCGCAGCTGGTCGGGGGCACTGGGGCATCTGTGGTAGGCTTCAGTTTCTTGATCGAGCTCGACTTCTTGAAGGGGCGGCAACGGCTGCAAGGAAGGCGTGTGGAGGCCTTGCTGCGTTACGCCTAACTCACGTACATTTCGCCGCTTACGCCCCAGGACCTGCCCCTGTAGCTCAGGTGGATAGAGCAGCGGTTTCCTAAACCGTTGGCCGGGTGTTCGAGTCACCCCAGGGGCATGAGAACCGAATGTCGGAGGATAGCAACGCAATCCATGGCAACCGCAACACGCAGCACTGGTAGCGTGAAATCAACACCCGCAACAACGACAAACAGGCCGTTGGTTTCTAAGCAGCCATTGTCGGATCGCGCTGGCGCCTGGATCGCGGCCCATCGCACGCTCTCGACCTGGATTGCGGCGATCATCATCATCGCCGGTGGCGTGTTCTTCTGGATGCAGTCCACCAACCGGCGTGCAGACGAGATCGCCAGTCGCGAGCTGCAGGGCGCGCGGTTCGCCTTCGAGAACCAGAATCTCCCGCTGGCCGCGAGCGAGCTTGCCCGGGTCGTCGAGAACTACTCGGGAACCAACTCCGCCGAGGAAGGCCGCGTGCTGCTAGCCAATGTGCGGTTGCTACAGGGCCAGCCGCAGCAGGCAATCGACGTGCTGCGCGACTACGCGCCCGGGGCGGGCAAACCCTATAGGTCACAGGCCTACGGGCTCCTCGGCGCCGCCTACGAGAACCTGGGCCGTTTTAAGGACGCTGGAGAGGCCTACGAGAGCGGTGCGAGCGCGGCGCGGCTCGATTTCCTCAAGGCGCAGATGCTATCGGACGCGGGGCGCGCCTGGGTAGCGGCCGGAGACACGGCGAAGGCGATCACCGCCTATCAGCGCATTGTGAAGGATTTCCCGAAAGAGGGGGCGGTGACCGAGGCGAAGGTGCGCCTGGCGGAGCTCACCAAAGGCGCGGTTTCGTAGCAGTCAACTTCGTATAATAGACGTTATGTTAAGTAGTGGTGTGAACAAATGTGGACAAGCGTCTCAAGTAATCACACCCCTGAACACCATTCTCCCCTCTCCAGCCAGCCACACGTCGTCGTAGCGACCGCTCGGGCCTTTGGTGGCGCGGATCGTCAGCCAGCGGCCGCTGCGGCTCTGCACGTCAATCGGTAGCCGTCCCAGTCCCCATTCCTCTATGGCGCATCCCGCAGCCACGGCGCCGGTGCCGCACGCCAGTGTCTCACCCTCGACGCCACGCTCATAGGTCCGCATCCGCCAGACCGGTTTGGCGTCGTGCGCCGGACCGTCTGCCGAGATGAAGTTGATGTTAGCGCCATCCGGTGCGAGAGCCGGATCGAACCGCAGCGCGCGGCCGCGCTCCATCAGCGCCACGTTATCGACATTGTCGACCAGAACGACGAGGTGCGGAACGCCTACGCGGCCCAATGCGGCCCGGCGCTCTCCCTCGCGGGG
>DASZCG010000011.1:0-23189 GCA_035943355.1 Gemmatimonadales bacterium | reverse complement strand
TCATCCACGTGCGGCATGCTGTCCCCCTTCGAGTCCTGCGTCATAGGCTTCTACCAATCTCCGGCGCGCCCGCGCCAGTGTCGTTCCAATCGCGCCGCGCGCTAACCCTGTCTGCGCGGCAATCTCATCGTATGACATCCCCGCATCCCACAGCAGCAGTGCCTCGCGATCCCGCGGCGTCAACTGCTCGAGCGCCGCCCGCACTGCAGATCGCTGCTTGTCGGCATCGATCGCCTCTTCCGGCTCACTGTGTACGGCATCCGGCTCGCTCTTGAGCAGCGTCAGGTGGCGCTTCTCCCGTGCGGCGCGGCGCGCTTCGTCGCGCGCCATGTTGGCCGCTACGACGAACAGCCAGCCGCGCGTGTTCTCCGGCTTGTGCACCACGGCCCGGGCGAACGCCTCCTGCGCCAGATCCTCCGCGCGCTCGGCGTCCCAGACCTTGCGGTACAGGAAGCGCACGAGCGCCGGATACGTGTTGCGATAGACTTCCGCGATGTCGTCGGGCATAGGTCAACGCGGAACGGGGAATGCGGAAGGCGGAACGAACCTCGCCAAGCTGTTCCGCGTTCCCCGTTCCGCGTTCCACGTTTGGTTCATCCCCTGAAGGCTCTCACCAGGCGCTCCAATTCTCCGGGGGCCCACCGTGTTTTCCCACCGCTTCCAATCTTGATGCTCGCGTGGCGTCCGGCCACTAACACCGCCGGCTCGAGCGCCGCTGCGTCCACGAGATCGGGCAGCGCCTGTAGCAGGGCGAAGTACGCGTCGCTATACGGCAGCACGGTCACCACCCGGAGTGAGTCGCCGTGGCTCAGGTCGGTCCAGGTGCTGTCCCGCAGGATGAACAGGCGGCCGCCGGCGCGCTGCGTCGGACTGATCCCGGAACGGGCCCGCAGCACTGCGTCCAGCTCCGAATTGTCTTTCGCCGCCGTTACGACAACGGCCTGGAGTTGGGCGGCATCAGCCATGGAGCGTTCGCGCTCAGCACGGCCGACCGAGCTGGAACCTGCCTGATCCGCAGGAGCCGGCGCCGGCGCCTGCATGCGGCGATCCTCGGCTTGGCCCCGCAAGGCGATCGTGGGCTCCTGAACGAGATATGAGGTGTACTCGGTGAGGATGCCATAACGCAACGCGAGCTGCTTGAGCGCGTCCATAGTCTCACGCGTTTGTCCATGTAGCCGGATGTCCCGCGACAACGCGCCGGCTTTGCGGGAAGCCCAGAGCTGCTCAATGTAGCGCGCTTGGTCGTTTTCACGATCCGCGAACGTCGTACTGAACTCCTCCTGCCGACCGTTCCGCCGCCCGCGAATCGTCACGGACGGCTCCGTGCTCCCTGCTCCGCGGTATCTGCCGAACACCACCATCTCATCGCCAGCAAACAGATCGGGCAGGCTGCCCGGCTGCAGGTCGTACAATTCGACACCGGAGCCCGCCGTCAGAGCCACGTCGGTGAGCACCGGACTTGCGATCTTGGTGGCGAGAGCCCCAACCGCACGCTCGATGTTCTCGCCGGGGCGGATGTACTCCGTAGTGCCCCGTGCCCGCTCCGTCAGGCGATCGAGCAGATACGTATTCACGTCATCGCCGATCCCGAACGAGAACACGCGGAATCGCCCACGCCCTTGCTCGGCGCGCTCCGCGATCCGCTCGGGATCAGTGTCGCCCGTACTGGCCTGGCCATCGGTGAGAAACACGACGACGCCGAGTGATTGCTCGGCCGGCGATTCGGTGAAGGCCTCGGCCAGTGCTCCGGAGATGTTCGTGCCGCCCTCCGCCTGTAAGCCGCGGATCCACGTCGTGGCGTCGCGACGCCCGTCCGCTGTGGCGGGCGTCCAGCCCTGCGCGTAGCGGCGTACACCGCCGGAGAACGCGACCAGGCGGAAGCGATCGCCCTCGCGCAGGGAGCCGAGCAGCTGAATCAGTGCGCTCTTGGCTTGTTCGATTTTCTCACCGGACATCGAGCCGGACACGTCGATCACTGCGACGACGTCGCGGCGCAAGGCGGCGGCATCGGCCGCGGGACCGGGGGCGAGCAGCAGCATGAAGTAGCCGTCCTCGCCGACCGGGTGATGCGGCACCAGCGACATCCCGATCAATCCACGCGCGAGCGGCAGCAGCAGCTCGAAATCGCCGGTGTTGGCAGCGACGTTGTCGCCGAGTGTGACTTCGAGCTGGTTATCGCGCCGGCTCACCTGCACCTGATGCGTTGGCGAGTAGGGATCGCCGAACCGCGCCGCGCTATCGACCTGGAGTCGGAAGCTACGGGGCGCCGTCTGGCGATTCCGATCGCCGAGATAGCGGAACCGCCAGGCATCGCCGGCGCGGTCCAGGATCTGTGTGTACTTGAGGGTGATCTTGCGCGTTTCGCCCGGGTTGATGGGGAACACCCGCGCGCGGATCAGTCCTTGTCCGGCGAGCTCGATCAGCGCGGGGTCACGCTTCTGCCGGACAATCGCTTCGTAGATGGAGCGGGCCTGCGTGGCATCCATCGCTTCGCCGTGCAATTCCTGATCGCCCTGCCACAGTGAGTAGCTCGAAAACACCGCTTCGCCCGGCAGCGGGAAGTGGTACATCCCCTCGTCCATGACGGGACCGTTGTTGCGGAACCATTCTTCGACGGTGACGCGCGCCACGCGCCCGGTGACGCTGACTTGCACCGCGCTGCGGAGGCGCTCGATCCGCCCCATGACGTTGGGGGGAACCGGTCGAACGGGATCGATCCACCCCTGTGCGGCGAGGGTGGACGTAAGAGCGCAGAGGACGGTGACTCCCAGCAGAACGGAACGCATGGCTGTGCCTGGTTAGGGACGCCATGAGAGACGGTCATGGGGCTGGGAGTTGCACAGATCTCCGATCGGAGCTTATCTCACCGCACACTGATTCGGCCCGGATTCCAGCACTTCTTGATCAGCATCCGAAGGGCTCACCAGTCCGAGATTGCTCTCTTTGATAGTGCGGTATGCATCAGGAAACGTGCTGGCGTGCGCTTCGATCCACGTGAGGAATGTCCGCTCATCCTGAATCGCTGCTGCTTCGTTGGTGGCGGCGATCACATCGAAGCGCGCGGCCACGGCGCGATCGGCGCGCCGTTCGGTCTCAGTGGCGTAATGGGCGGGTAGAATCAGCAGGTCGCCCGGCCACGATTGGCGCACCCGCTCCAGACTCCGCCAGAGCAGCTTGGCCCACGTCGCGGACTTCCCGGCGAGATCGGGCCGGCCGATCGACTGGACGAACAGAAAGTCCCCCGTCAACGCGAGTCCCTCATCGGCGATGAGCGCAACGCTTCCGAGCGTGTGGCCGGCAACGTGGACCGCCCGCAGCGTTGCGCGACCGAACACCACGGTGTCACCGTTGCTGAGCGGCTGATAGCTGAGCTTGCCGGGGCGGTTGTCGTAGGGCGAGACTGCGTCGTCGGGATGGAGGAAATACGGCACATGCCAGCGCGCGGCGGCCGCGCGCGCGCCACTCAAGTAATCCGCGTGAATGTGTGTATCGACCACGGCAGCCGGTGTGGCGCCGAGCTGCGTGAGCAACCCTTCGTATCGATCTATGTGGCGCCCCGGATCGACGATCACCGCATCGCCGTCGCTGACGAGGACATAACTCAGCGCTCCCTTACCGACGCGATCGAGCTGGACGACGTGCGAAAGAGACGGCGTCGGTGAGAGTCGGCGAGCGACGTACACCGTCTCCCAGGCGGCCATGCCGCCGATTACCGAGTAGGCATCGTAGCCGCGCTCGCGCAGAAAGGCGGTGGCTTGCTTGCTCGAGTTCCCGTGGCCGCAGATCACGGCCACCGGGCGCGCGGCATCGAGCTGGAGATCTTTCACGTCCGGGAGCTTGAAGATCTGAGAATTGGGCAGCGCGTGAAACTCGAGCTCGGGCCCAAAGTCCACGTGACCGCGCGCGACTTTGTCGGGCGCCCGCACATCCAACACCTGCACGGACTCCCCGCGATCGAGTCGCTCGGCCAACTCCTGCGGCGGAATCTGGGGAAGGGAGGTGTCTGGCATGGGAGCTAGTGTCGTCGCCCCCGGCCCAAAACGCAACGGCCCCCGATTCCGGGAGCCGCGCGTTCGCAAGTTTGTCCGAGCCCCTATTTGATGGGCATCGCAAATCCGAACATGAACCCAAAGATGTTGGTCGGCGGCAAGCCTAAATCCGTGTTTTCCCCGAACATCGTGTAGTTCGCTTCCACGCGCCCGCCCAAGGCCGCAACGATCGGGAAGCGATAGCCCCAGCCCAAATTCAAACCAGGACGCGTTGCAGCGTTGATGCCCGAGGTCTTGATGTAATGAAGATTGCCACCCAGCGCCCCGTACCAGCCTCCGTGTACCGCGTAGTCCAGTCGCACGGACAGGTTTCCGGAGAAGTCCGTTTGCCCGCTCGACTGTAAGCGGTGAATGTCGAGGCCAGGCTCGATCGCGACCTTTGCCCCGATCGGAAGAATGGCGAATACGGTCGGCGGCAATGTTACCGCTCGAAATTCAGAGGCAAGGCTCCCGAACGCGTTTCCCAGCGCGCCACCATAGCCTGGGAACGCGAGCGAGGTCACTGAGGCGGCACCGATGAGGTGAGCGTCCGCGTAACCGCCGGCAATGCCTAACTGCGTCCGCCACGCGCGGTGCGCGGCGGGGGCGGAACCGCGCGTGGCCCCGCCGCGGCTGGTTACAGTCGATACGCCAAACAGGAACGCGTATGCGTCGACGGGTGCGGCATTGCTGGCCTTGCCGAAGAAGGTCGTGCGGCCCTCGAAGCGCCCGCTCAGAGCACCCGTCAACCCAAACCGATAACCGAGCGCACCCTGGACGCCGAGCTGCGTTTCGTTCGCCAAACCGTTGTTGTACGCGAGTGCGCCACCCGCCGCGGCGTACAAGTTCTTGGTCAACGCATAATCACCGCGCACTCCCAGACTTAAGAACGTCACCGTCAACCCCGCCGAGAATTGCGAGGCCGCGAAGTCCGTCTCCACCGCGAGCTTCTGGGTCCATGGGATGATCGCATACACGCCTGCCGTGGCGGGGAGCGCGTTCCCGAGATTGAAACCGGGGAGACTGATGGCATCGGTTGGACCGGCGCCACTGCCGGCCGACACGAGCCGCGTGAACCCGCCCTGAATGCCGAACTCGGTCTGCCAGGCCTTCTGTGCTTGCGCGGTCGTACTAAGACCGGCCAGGAATGCGAGCAGGACGAGGGAGCGTGGCACGGTGACTCCTCGCGAAGGTTGGGGTCCAAAAAGGCGCCCCAATTATTGAAGAAAGAGGCTTAAATGCAATGCCTTTTTGGAGGACTCCCGTTTTGAGGTCCCCCCATCTATATATTGACCGCATATTGTGAAACAGTTCACAAGCGACACCAACACCGTGACCCTAGCCTGCAGGTCTCAGCTCCCACCCCTCGGCAACCTGTTTCGGAGGAGTCCCGCAATGCGCTTCGCTTTGCTCACGACCGTCGTCGCCATCGGCGCCCTCGCCTGTGGCAAGAAGGGCGACCAAACCCAAAACCAGATGCAGGCGGCGCCTCCGCCAGCTCCCGCCGGGGCGGCGGCGGCCACTGGTCCCGTCGTCGAAGTGAAGATGACCGGCAACGGCAGCACCAAGGCCGCCTACGAGCCCAGCTCGCTGACGATCGCCCCGGGCACGACCGTGCGCTTCGTCGACGTGTCAGGCGGTCCGCACAACATCAGCTTCTGGCAGGATTCCATTCCGTCCGGGGCCGCTGCGGTGCTCAACGCGAACATGAAGAACACCATCGACAATCTGTCGGGCCCGTTCCTGACACAGCCCAACGAGGGCTACGACGTGTCGTTCGCCAACGCGCCCAAGGGGACGTACAAGGGCTACTGCACGCCCCACTTGACTCTGGGAATGCATATCGCGATCAAGGTCGAGTAGAGGGGTCGTTGTCGTCACCGGAAGCGGCTCTGGAGGAACTCCAGGGCCGCTTTCTGCTGTTAAATTCGCGTCGATGACGACCGGCACCCGCGGCACCCGCGAAGGTCTTGCCGACCGCCTGCGGTCAGGCCCACTCCCCGTCCACGACGCGATTCAGGTCTGTCGTCTGCTGTTGTCGGCCATCGAAGCCGCGCACGCGCGGGGCACAGCGCATGGGTCCATCAGTGTCGCGACGATTTTCCTGGACGGGGGTCGCCCGGTACTGAGCCCGGTCGCTCCGGCGGCGCCCGATACGCCGACGGATGACGTCTACGCCGTTGCGATGGTGCTGTACGAGACGATCAGCGGCCGGCCCTGGGAGCCGAAGATGGCGCCCGGCGCGGCGGACTGGTCCGGCATTCCGCGACACCTGCGGCGCGTGCTGCGCAAAGCGTTGAGCCCGGCCGCCGAGCGGCGCTGGCCCGACGCCTCGGCATTTCAACGGGCCCTCTGGGTGCCCCGGCCGCAGGATCCGATCTGGCCCGCGGTCGTCGTGCTGGTACTGGCGGCCGCCATCATCGGGGCCATCGTGTTGTGCAAGCCGCTCGGCCTTTGCTGGGAACGGGAGTTGCCCGGAGAAATGCGCTAATGCCCGTTTCCTGTTTGTCGTATTGCAGGGCATCGAGTTCTAGAGTACATCTGATGCCGACGATCCACGATTTGCCCTAGGGAGACGCCGGATGCCTCGACGAATGTTCATCGCACTCGCCGCACTGCGTCTGGTCGCTCCGGCCTTCGTCGCATGGAGCGCGGTGCCGTCACAGCATCTCAAGCTGCCACGCGCCGTCAGCGCAGCGAACCAGGCCACTATCACCGCGGACCCGAAGCGGGACGAGCTCGTGCTCGAATTGCCGGCAGCCGATCTTCCCGCGGGAACGGTGGTCGAACCGCCGGCGTCGCTGGCCGAATTTCCGGTGAACGGTTCGATCTACGCATTCCACGCCGAGGTGGTGGACGAGAACGGCCGGCGGCTGCCCGATGAGCTGCTGCATCACATGAACGTGATGAACCCGACCGAGCGAGAGCTCTTCCTGCCTATCGGCCGACGCGTGTTGGCCTCGGGGAAAGAAACCGGGGAAGTGCGGTTCCCCTGGATCCTGCTCGGCGCGCGCGTTCAGGCGGGTGACCGGGTTCTGGCGAACGCCATGCTCCATAATCCGTCTGGCGTGGCATACCACGGCGTGCGAGTTCGAGTGGTGCTGAGCTACGTGCCCGAGGGCAGACCGTGGCCGTTCTTCTCAGTCCTTCCCTGGCAGCTCGATGTCGGTTTCCCCGTGGGCGATAAGGCTTTCGATTTGCCGCCGGGCCACAGCGAGCGGTCCTACGAAGGAAGCCCTGCAGTACCCGGCAAGGTGGTGGTGATCGGCGCGCACATGCACGAGTACGGCCGGGCAATCGAGCTGTGGGATGCGACGACGGAGAAACTGCTCTGGCACGGTGAGCCGGCACCGGCGGCGGCAGGTGAGTCCGGAGCCGTTCCGCCGACGAAGTTTTGGGGGCTCACGGGAATCGGACTGCGGATTACACCCGAGCACCGCTATCGCGTCCGCGTGATTTATGACAATCCAACCCATCAGACGATTTCGGCCGGTGGGATGGGTGTGGTCGGCGGCTTGTTCATCCCTGACCGCAACGCTGCGTGGCCGGCGACCAACACGGATGATTCATTGTACCAGCAGGATCTACGGCATTTCATGCGGGTGGGAAAACCGGTAACCACTCCAATGGCCATGAGTCACATGCACATGCATTAAACGCTGCGACCGGACTCCACTCCGTAATCGCCGACCGTCAACCGCCGGGGCTCGCTCGCCTCGGCGGTTTGCATTAGGCCGAGCATCAGCGCCGCCACCATCAATCCGGTGAGCGCATCGACGGCATAGTGAAATTGCCCATAGACAACAGCGAGGATGAGGCCGGCCGTGAACGGCAGCAGGACGACTCCGGCCGGCCGCCAGTAGCGGAGCGCCATCCCCGTCGCGACGACTGACGCGGCGACATGTGACGAGGGGAACGCCGCGCCCCAGGAATCGCCGCGGTCGAGCAGCCAGGCGGCGAACCGGGCGGGCCATACCTCGGTGGCGACGTTGCGCGCGCCATCAAATGCATAGCGTGGCCCGGCGACGGGGAAGAAGATGAAGATGACGTAGCACAGGTAGAACGTGGCCATCACCGCGAAGATCGTGTGCCGCGACGCGTCGCGCCGCCCGCTCATCCAGAGCGCGAGCGGCGATGCATAGAGGATTGGGTAATACGCGAGGTAGCAGGCGTGCAACAGCCAGGACAGCACGACATTCGGTGATTCGCGGATCCAGCGATACGAGATCTGAGAGCCGAACACCCATGTCTCGAGCCGTTGGATCATGAGATCGTTTTGAAAGCCGGCGCTGAGCGTGAGGATGCCGATCTCACCGTACAGCGCCGGCAGCAGCACCATAGGATACCAGTCGCCCACGAAGCGGCCGAGCGGCCCGGCGTTGCGCGCCTTGGGCGCCAGCAGGACGAGCGCGGTGATCAGCGCGTGCGCGCTCAGCAGCCACGGCCACGCGGCGATGCCTTCGCCACGAAAGGAATAGAGCAGGGCGCCGGTCGCGATCACGACGTACGCCCCTGTGGCGAGATCGATGGCCGTGAAGTCGCGCCACAGCCTCTCGCCACCGCCCCAATTCCGGCCGTTTACAGCCATCCCACCTCCCGATACCAATTCGCGGCGCGGCGCAGCCCGTCTTCCAGGTCGATGGTGGCGCGCCAGCCGGTAGCCCGCGACAGGGCATCGCTCCGGCAGGTCCACGCAGGGGCAAGGTACTCATTGCCCTTGTCAGGCGACAACAACGTGGGGCGCCTGCTGATCCTCGCGAGGGCCCCGATCGCCAGCAACACGCCCCGCGCCACCAGCGGCGGGACACCGATGATGCGCGGCGTTTTTCCCAGCGCGCGCCCGATTGCCAGCGAGAGTGCCCGGCTGGTCGTGGGCGTCGGGTGCGTGGCGAAATAAACATGACCGGCCGCCGCGGGCGAAGTGGCCGCCACGATGAGCGCCCGCGCGAGGTCCTCGGCATGAATGACTGACAGTTCCTGTGATCCGTCACCGAACAGCGGTACGAAGCCGCGTTGGGCCAGCTGGAAGATCTTGAGCGTCGCGCGGTCCCACTCGCCGTACACCACGGGCGGCCGGACAATCGTCCAGGGGATCGGCATGGCTTGAACCAGCACCTCCGCGGCCAGCTTCGAGCGCCCGTAATTGGTGAGCGGGGCCGGCCGCCGGGCTTCGTCGACGGGATGGCCTGGCTCCGTTGGCCCGGCGACCGCGAGCGAGGAGACGAGCAGAAACCGGCGCGCTCCGCCGTCTCGAGCCGCCTCGAGTACGTTCGCGGTGCCGTCGCGGTTGGTGACCATGTAGTCAGCGGCGTTGCGCGCGGAAATCTTTCCGGCGACGTGATACACCACGTCCACGCCCGCGCATCCCTCGCGCAGGACGGCCTCGTCACCGAGATCGCCTCTTACCTGGCGAATGTCCTTGCCCCAGCCGAGCTCCTCGGCGAGCGCGGGCCGGCGCACCAGCGCGGTGACCGTGTCGCCGCGCGCGCGGAGCGCCTTGACCAGATGGGCACCCACGAAGCCGGTGCCGCCGGTCACGAAAGCTTTCACAGTGCCTTGTCGTAAACGCGGTAGGTCTTGGAGCGACGGAAGCCGAGCTTTTGAGCGGCCTGGTTCATGTGAAAATTGTCCTCCAGGATCCACCCCGCTTCCCCGCGCGGCATGCCGTGCTTCACCGAGTTTTCCCAGATCCGTTGGTACAGAACCGCGTCGATACCGCGGCCCCGAAACTCGGGAATCACGCCGAGCAAGAGAATTCGCGCGCGATGAATTTTCCGGGAGGCCCAGAGGACTTTGACAATGCCCGGGAACAGCCGGCCCGAGGGGTTGTGGAGCAGCGCGAGGTTGAAATCGGGCAGTCCCACAGCGAATCCGACGACTTCACCGGCCCGTTCCGCGAAAATCACCAGGTCCGGCACGACGATCGGCTTGAGCTGGCCGGCCAGATGATCGATTTCGGCGTCCGTCAGCGGCACGAATCCCCAGTTTCGCTCCCACGCGCTGTTGTAGAGCTTCTTGATCAACTCGACTTCGACCTCGAAGCGTTTCTTGTCGAGCGTGCGGAGACTGATCCCTGAATGCCGGAGCGCTCGCTCGCCCAGCCGGCGGAATCGCTCGGGCGCTGCTCCGGGGCCGCCGCCGTCGTACGCCAGGAGGTCCTTGGCTTTGGTGAAGCCATAGCGCTCATGCAGCTGCTCATAGTAGGGGAAGTTGTAGGGCATCATCAGCGAGGGCGGTGTGCCGTTGTTGGCGATCAGCAAGCCGCACTCATCGTTGATCGACGGGCTCATCGGCCCGCGCATCGTGTCGAAGCCCTTGGCGCGCAGCCACGCCGCAGCGGTATCGAACAACGAGTTGGCGACGGATTGATCGTCGGTGGATTCAAAGAAGCCGTAGAACCCAACGCGATCGTTATGCTCGCGGTTATGCATGTCGTTCTTGATCGCGCCGATCCGGCCGACGGTCCGGCCGTCAGGCTGTCGCGCCGTCCAGTATTGAGCCTCGGCGTGTTCGAAGAATGGATTCTGGCCCGCGGTGAGGAGCGTGCGGATGTCGCGGCGCAGCTGGGGCACCCACAGCGGATCGGCGCGATAGTGGTCGTACGGGAAGGCGATGAACCGATCGAGACCGCGCCCGTCAGAGACGGGCACGATCTCCACTGCGGTCAGATGACCCCCAGCTCTTTTCCGAGGCGCCCGAAGACGTCGAGGGCGAGGTCGATCTGGTCGGCCGTGTGGGTCGCCATCAGGCTGGTGCGCAGGCGGCATTGCGACGGCGGCACGGCGGGCGGCACCACGGGGTTGGTGAACACGCCGGCGTCGAACAGCTTGCGCCAGAAGAGGAACGTCTTCTCGAGCGGGCCGATCAATACCGGCACGATCGGCGTTTCGGTCGGCCCGATATCGAAGCCGAGCGAGCGCATGCCATCCTGCAGCCGCCGCGCGTTGCGCCAGAGCTGCTCGCGGCGCTCCGGCTCGCGCTGCATGACGTGCAGGGCGGCGAGCACGCCGGCCGTATTCGAGGGCGGCAGGGCGGCAGTGAAAATGAGGGGCCGCGAGTGGTGGCGCAGGTAGTGGATGACGGTCTCTGATCCGGCCGCAAATCCCCCGATCGACGCGAGGGACTTCGAGAATGTCCCGACGATCAGGTCAACTTCGTCGACCAGGTCGTAGTGAGCGGCGGTGCCGTCGCCGTTGGGGCCGAGCACGCCGACCGAGTGGGCGTCATCGATCGCCAGCGCCGCGCCGTATTTCTGCGCGACCTTGAGCAGGCCGGGGACGTCGGCGATGTCACCTTCCATCGAGTAGACGCCATCCACGATGATCATGGTGCCCGTGCCCTCGGGCACCTTCTGCAGCTTGCGCTCGAGGCCCGCCAGATCGCCGTGATTGAAGCGCTGTGTTTCGCCGTGCGACATCTTGGCGCCGTCGACGATCGAGGCGTGGTCCAGCTTGTCGAGGAAGACCAGGTCCGCGCGTCCGACCAGACCCGAGATGACGCCCAGGTTGGCCTGATACCCCGTCGAGAAGACGAGGCAGGATTCCTTACGGAAGAACTCCGCGAGCTCGGTTTCGAGCTGCTCGTGGAGGTCGAGTGTGCCGTTGAGGAAGCGGCTCCCCGTGCACCCTGACCCGTAGCGCTCGAGGGCGGCGCGGGCCGCGGCGAGGACTTCGGGGTGATGGGTGAGGCCGAGGTAGTTATTCGACCCCATCATGATCCGCTCTTGGCCTTCGATGACGACGACCGTGTCTTCGGAGCGGGAGATGGGCTTGAAGTAGGGATACAGCCCCGCAGCCTGGACTTCGCGCGCCCGGGTGAAGTTCTTACACTTGTCGAACAGCGCGATATTCTGCAGGGTCTCTGTGCGCACGAAGCCTCAGTCCTCTTATTTGGGAAGCGGTGGTACAGCTTAGCCCTGCAATCCGGAATTGGCAAGGGCGAGTGGCTCTTCGAGTTAGACATCGTGTGAGACCAACCACAGCTTCCCCGGCATGGTGCCGATAATCTAGATTGCGGTGTTCCCGCAGGGTCAGCCGTTCCTCCCGGGGGGGTACGAGTGGTTTCAGGTTTCGTGAGAATGGTGGGCGTTGTTGCCCTGTTGTCGACAATGGTCGTCGGTCGCGCGGCCGCGCAGAGCGGTTTTCACCCGCGTTGGGAAATTCCAGGCTTCGACTTTAGCCTGAACGGCGCGTGGCGGGTTCGAGCCCGACAGGTTTCGGAGTATCGTCGGCAGCTGATTGCCAACCGAAACTTCGCGGCCCTTAACGCACCGATGGCGCGTACGCCGGGCGGTCCACAAGTGCTTGCGACTGCTATGGCCGGGACGCAAACAGTGCCTGCCGTTCTGTTCGCCTACAAGAATTCCGATCCCTCCCTCATGCGGGACACAAGCCAGTACAACACGTTGCTCTTCAGTGCGATCCCCCCCGTCGTCAACGGAACTCAGAATCCCTACACGGTGCGCACCTTCTATGAGCAACTATCGAACGGCATGCTCTCTATGAGAGGGCAGGTTTTCGGGTGGGTGCGGCTGGACTCGAACGACGTGTTCTATGAAGGCAAGCCGGGCACCTGCTCGGGAAACCCATACGGTACCGGGAGCTGCAACGGCATCTTCAGCACCGCGGCGATCGCTGCGATGCAGAACGGCTTGCGGGCGTCGCTCGCACACGTCGATTCATTTGTGGACTTCGGACTGTTCGATAACGACGGACCCGACGGCATCCCGAACTCTGGTGATGACGACGGCTACGTCGACATGATCATGTTCGCGCACGCGACGCGGGACGGTGCCTGCGGTGCGCCTTCTGGCCAGGTCAACAATCACATCTGGTCGCACCGCTTTGAATTTGTGGATGCAACAGCCAGCTATGAGCAGGACTACGTGACAAACGACGTCTCACATTCGACCCGACCGGGTGCGCCTGCAGATCATCTGATTCACATTCGTGATTACTTCATATCGAGCGGCCTCGGCGGTCGAACATCGTGCGACACCACGCAGATCATGCCAATCGGGACGGCCTCGCATGAATTCGGACATGCCCTCGGCCTGCCTGATCTGTACGATACGCACGGCCCAACGGAGGGAATTGGCCAATGGGGCTTGATGGGCTCGGGGAACTTTACGGCCGCGTATAGCCCGTCTCGCTACGAAGCGTGGTCCCTCAATGAAATGGGTTGGACCACAGTCGCTCCCCTCACGACAGGCGGCACGTATCACCTTAGAGCGGAGCCGATATCAGACACGACCTTCTTGATCAATCCGACCGTACCAAATCCGCGCAACGAATCATTCCTGATCGAGAACCGGCAGGCATACCAGTCTGACACCGCGCTGATTCGTTTACACTGCGCTCGGTCGGTGCAAATCGGTCAGATCCCGCCAGGATCGCCGTGCAGCGGCGGTCTTCTCATCTGGCACGTGGATGGTCAAAAGATCGCTTCTTCTGGATTCCACAACGGCAATACGGTGAATTATTTGCTTCCCCATGGCTTGGTGCTCGAGCAAGCTGATGGCCTCGATCACCTCGATAGTCCGACCGCGTTATCACGCCGAGGCGATGCGGGCGATCCCTATCCCGGCGTTACGAATAACACGGCCTTTGCGCCGCTAAGCAATCCTGCGCCAAAAATGAACTCCGACGGCGGCTTCCCGGGGTTTGCGATCGATTCGATCCGCCTGACCGGCGGTCCCGACAGTCAGATGTCGTTCCGGCTGCGGTTCGGGTCACTGACCGTCGTCCGCGCCAGTGACACGACCGCGGCCGTGCAGGTGGCCGGCGCGACGTACAACGTCTATCGCAACCTTCTGGAACAGGGCGGGTCCTACGCCGTCAACTTCCAGGACGGGCAGCTCTCCGCGAGCGGCCGGAGCCGCTTCCATTTCCAGTCGTGGTCGGATGGCGGCGCCCAATCACACAACTACATCGGCAGCCTGGCAGGCGGGACACTCACGGCCAACGTGACGCGCGACTTCAAGCTGATTGCGAACGCGACCTCGGGCGGCACCATACAGGCCGATACCGCGATCGATCTCTCGGGCACGTTCATTTCCGAGGGGCGCGCGGTGACGCTCACCGCCACGCCCAACGCGGGTGTGACGTTCGGCGGCTGGTCCGGCGACACGGTGACGACCAATACGGTGCTCACATTGCCCATGGGCCGGCCGTACACTGTCACGGGGAGCTTCGGGACTCTCCTGATTTCATCACCGGGAACGCGCCCCAACGGCGTGATGGGCGCGTCGTACCTGGATTCGTTGAAGACGACCGGCGGTACCGGCGTGAACAGTTGGAACATCACCGCCGGCGCTTTGCCGCAGGGTCTCGCGCTGGATGGGCCGAGCGGCGTCATAACCGGCTATCCGCACCAGACGGGCAACTTCTCGTTTACGGCAAGCGTGACCTCCGGGGCGCAGACGCAAAGCCGGGCGTTCACCATGTCGGTGAGCGCCCCGACGCTGGCCACGGCCGACGTGGTGACGCAGCTGCTCGGCCCCGGGACGCCCCTCAATGTCGATCAGGTTCGCTATCTCGATTTTCTGGGCAACAACAACTCTCTATTTGATATCGGCGACTTCCTCGCGTGGGTCAAAACGACGGGCGCGCCCCTGACTGCCGCGATGATGGCAGCAATGCAGAAGAAAGGAAGCCGGCCATGAAAGGGCTCGTGAGCGCCGGTCTGCTGGGAGTAGCGACGATCATCGGTCTGAGCTGCGGCGATTCGACCTCGAGCGGGCCGGGGCAACTCAAGGTGCGGCTCACGACGGTGAATTCCGGTGCGGACTCCGCGATCGTGTTCGCCATCACCGGCCCCGCCGGCGCGGTACTGACGAGCGCGACGGCCGGCATCGGCATGCGGGTGTTCCACGCGCCCTTCGCGGGGACCACGACGCGATTTGCGGTCGTGGGCCAGCTCACCCAGGGAGCCGTGATTCTCACCATCGGCGTCCCCAATGTCAGTGAGTTCGGTCAGTACAGCGGCACCATCGAAGGGGTCGCGCAGCCCAATTATCAGCTGCGCGCGCTTCCCGGCGGGTACGCGCTCGCGATCACCCGTTAGCCCGTCGCTTCGCGCATCGATTCAGGCGCGTCCCGGACGCGCATCAGGGTCTCTTCGACCTCCCGCCGCAGGTTCTGATACAGCGTCAGCAGGCGCCGGCACTCATCGGTCAGCGTAGTCGCGCCGCCGCCGGGACCGCCGGCGCGCGACACCACCACCGGTCGGCCAAGCGCCTCTTCCATTTGCTGAATCGCGCTCCAGGCCGTACGGTAACTGATCCCCGCTTCGGTCGCCGCGTCCTTGATCGATCGCACGCGCTCCACCGCTTCCAGTAGACGCGCTTCTCGTTCGCCCAGCACCGCCATGCCGCGGCGCGTCAGAGTCACATTCGCTTTCGGAACAAGATCAGGAAACTGCACACGGACCTCCGCGATTGCATTGCTCTGCGTTTGCGATATGCCGGAGCGGCCGATTCGTTCCACTCATCCGTTGGAGCGTGTGGCTCGCGTACAACAGGGCGTGTCAGAACATGGCGCGAGTGCCAGGCACGAACCGGCGCGAGGTGGGGAGATCGGCGCATCCTTCTGTGCTTCACTACCCGTCTGAGATCGGCGTCCCTATTTTCGGTGCTGGGGGCGGTAGCTCAGTTGGGAGAGCACCTGGTTTGCAACCAGGGGGTCGTGGGTTCGAATCCCATCCGCTCCACTCGCGTAACTCGCTAGTACGCCGCGCCGTTAGGCACACGAGCCCCCGCTCACCACCAAGCCCCTCCGCTACGTTCTCCGCTACGTTGCGCGCAGCCGGGCGCTCAGCTCGTCGTTGCGCTGCTCGTCGCGCTCCGCTCGCTCGGTGGGGCGAAGTCGTCGCCGTCCCCGCGCAGGGTGAGCCGGAGTGCCGCTGCGTTCGCGCCGCTTGCTTCCCGCGCCCAACGCGCAGCCAGCGCTTGCAGGTTGAGCACCCAGGCTTCATCAGCCGTCGCGCGGTCGGCCGTGGAGTTGGACTGAACGGCGACCTTCCCGGGGTTGAACAGGTAGTCGCTCGCGCGCTTCGTGTGATCGTGCACGTCGCCGAGGGCGAGCCCGCACACGAGGCAGAAGGCCGAACCGAGAGTGATCGCTTTGCGGCAACAGGGCTTCATCGGAGCTGCTCCGTCGAGAGGTCGCCTCTAAAGTTAGTGCCGCGCCCGTCTGGCGATCGCGCCTCTCCGCACGCAAGATCGCGACGTGCGGGCGCTGGTACCGAACCAGGGGGCCGTCGCGGGCAACGCGCCGCGCCTTGCGCAGTTAGTCGCGCGCTCCGCTACCGACTCCGCGACGATGGGGCCTTTTGTGAACGCACTCGGAACGGGGCGGGAACGTGACGCTCGACCCCGAGCGGGCACGCGAGCTCGGCCGACGGAGCGGGCTGGCCCGGGCGCGGCTCACGCTGGAGGACGTCGAGCGCGATCTCCCCGTCCTCGACTCCCCGCAGCACATCCGCGAGGCGTACGCGGTCGTGCGCGCCTGGGCGATCGCGGGCCTGCTGCCCCCGGGCACGGCGCAGGCGGTCATCAAGAGCATCGACGGCGCGGTGAAGGTGCTGGAGTTGGCCGTCGATCTCGGGCGGCTGCGAGAGCTCGAGGGGCGGATCAAGCAGCTCGAGCGCGAGTTGGCGGATGCGCGCCGGGGGGCGAAGTGAGCGGGCGGGATCGACGGCTCACGGCGCTCGCGGCCCGGCTGACCCGGATGGAGCGGCCGGATCGCGAGGAGGGGCCGCCGCCGCTCGAGGCCCCGGACATCGTGGCGGCGATGACGGACCCGGGGTTGTTCGGCCGGGAGTTCGGCGGGCCGTCGTGGGCGGCGTGGCGCGCGTTCCTCGCCGCGCTGTTCGGGTTGCCGCTCGACGCGGAGCAACTCGGGCTGTACCGGGCGCACGGTGCCGCCGGCGGGGCCGAGTCGGGAGGCGTGGGTGATCGCGGGGCGGCGGGGCGGCAAGAGTCGGGTCGCGGCGCTGGTCGCCGTCTTCCTCGCGCTGTTCCGCGACTACCGCGGCGTCCTCGCGGCGGGGGAGCGGGGGACGGTGATGCTGCTCGCGGCCGACACGCGGCAGGATTATCGGGATCTAATTTCGAGTGCCTTCGGTAACAACGTCAGCACAGACTCTTTCCGAATAGCGTCGAAACACTGAGAGGTCACGATGAGAACGCACTTGATCAACGTCGTCCTGATGCTGGGAGCGATCGCGTGCACTGATCGGACAACACCAACCAGTGGGTCACCGGCATCACAGCTTTTGACAGGCTCCGCCCCGGAGCCCATTGAACACCCGGGCGAGCGCAGGTTCTGGGATCTAGCGCGAGTGGCGCCGAGCCACGGTGGGTGGTATTTCGACAGGCTCACAGGCGACTTGAATGTGTACCTCAAGGATATGACTGAGGGCCCAGCCGCCAAGCGCGCGTTGCCCTTCATGATGAGCGGGGGGTTGGCGAGAGCGCGGGCCAAGCATCCACACGCGGGAATCGTGTTCAAGCAAGGCACCTACACGTTTATTGAACTGGCTCGCTGGCGAGACGCACTAGACAACGACATGATAGAATCCAATGGTGTCCAATTGTTCGGCATCGATCACGCCAAAAACCGGATTCTCATCGGTGTGCTTGCGGGTGCGGATAGCGGAGCGATCGTAGCGAAGGCACGGGAGCTGGGAGTCCCGGAGGGCGCGTTACGATTCGTAAGGAACGCACCCATTCGGTCTGAGAAAACCCTTACCGACTCGATCCGACCTGTGGAAGGCGGGATCATCCTCGAACGCGTCCTTACTGCGGATCCGGATTCGGCTTTAGACTGTACTCTCGGATTCCTGGCGCTATGGGGTGGCCAGCACGCATTTGTCACCAACTCTCATTGTAGTACAAATCGATGGGCGCTCGACAGCACCAAGTGGTACCAGAACCGCGCACCTTTTACGCATGCTGAATCGCTTTCCAGAACCTCTATCGGGTATGAAGTCGCCGACGCCTCGTCATCTTGTCATTGCCAGCTGGGTTTCTGCCCCTGCACCACCGCGGACGCGGCCGTCTACATTGCGACGCTGGGCCCGGGGGACTGGTACTTCAAGCGGATCGCGCGGCCGGTGTTGGGATGCAATCCATCTTGCAATCCCCCAGTGTTGACTATCGATTCTACGAGGCCGTTCTGGAGCATTGTACGCACGCAAGACACTATCGACGTTGGTCAGATCGTAAACAAGATCGGCCAGGTAACGGGCTGGACCCAGGGTTTCGTGCTCTCCATCAACGTCAAAGTGAATACCGACGGCGGCTCGTATCTTGATCAAGCCATCGCGGACTACGGCCACAAAGTTGGCGACAGCGGCGCACCAGTGCTTCAAGATATCCTCGGGGGAACGGACACGACGGTCACACTTGCCGGGATTCACTGGGGAGCCACACCGGACTCGGACTACGCGATTTTCAGCCCATGGTCAGGCATTCTTCAGAAATATCCCGCGCTCCGCGTAAAATGAACCGAGCGCTCCAATCAAAGACGATCTCCTCGGCACGAGGTCATTCGGCCTTGTGCCGAACATGCCTCGGCATTCTTGGTGCCCTGACCTGCGCGGCCTCGGCGACTCTGCACGCACAGGCTGCCGATACCGTTCCCGCGCAATTGATTTCGGATGCCGATACTGCAGCAATAATCGTCCCAGACACGGTTCGCAAAGGCCAAGCCTTCATCGTCAAGGTCACCCCATTTGCAGGGGGCTGTATTCGTCAGTCGGCGGGGAGTGTTGTGAAGATTGACGGGCTGGTGGCGGATGTGACGCTACTCCATGTGCGTCGCGTTGTGGGCGACGCCTGCACCGACGATGCGATTCGAGCTTCCCAGGCCATTCCGGTACTCTTCGACCGGGCAGGTCTCGGTCGAATTCGGTTTCACGGCGCTGCGAACCGACTTGATGTCGGAGCACAGCCACAGTGGGTCGTGATCGAGCGAACAGTAGTCGTTCGCTGAGCCACCATCCGAGCGGCGCTCATTAATGCGCAGTCTGATATCAACTTTGAAGTGCAACACTGAGTCTCATCGCGCACAGGTCGGTCATGCGTCTGTCGGTTTCCAAGATCGCGCAGCTCGTCTCCGGGATGCCGCTCTTCTCCCCGCTCGCGCCGGATTCGGGCCGGGTTCGGGGCAGAGCTGCGCACGTTTTCCCGCGTCGGCGCGGAGAGGGCGCGACCCCCCATGCCGGGTGCCGGTCGGGAGATGGGACTGCGCCGCGCCTTCCCGCGCAGTGAGAATTTTGCCAAGGTCAATGCCGCTGAGCTGGAGCGCGCCCGGGATGGCTTCGGCTGGAGCGTTCGCGAAGATGTCGCTCAGCGACCTCGGGGCTGCGGGCACAGCTCCCGGCATTAGCGTCCCAACCGGGACACGATCCCCGCCGCCCATTGTCGGGGACGTCGGCTGCATGCCTGCGGCGTTCCCCGCCTGCCCCGCCAGCGCGAGAGCGCGCAACAAGTCGCCCGTCTCGGCGGCGGTTTGTGTGGCTTGATCTACCTCTCGCTGGTGCTGCTCGAACGTCCGCTCGCGGAGTTTCGCGTCTCGTTCCCGCAAGGCGAGATCCTGTCGTTGCAGCTCAAGCTGACGGCGGGCTTGCATCGCCTGAATGAATGGCTGCACGGCGTCGAGAAGTTCCTGTCCGAATCCGGGAGCTTGAATCACGCGGATCGGTGGTGGACTGGCTGGGCTTGTCATACTCCGGTTCTCCTCATCCTGACTGTGAACTGATGAACACCAACGTGAAATTTACCCGAGGACCTGTACCAACTCTGTACTAAATCGCCCGCGCAAGCTGCGTGTTTTGAGTCCGCGAGCCGCGCATCTTGCGCGTGTTTCGTGCTCAGCCCGCGCACGTTAGCTTGGGTGCGCGGGTGGTGCGTCTGCTTTGCAACCAGGGGGTCGTGGGTTCGAATCCCATCCGCTCCATCGACTCCTTCCGGCACACTCGAGCAGTGTCCTAGATGCCCGAGGGTCGCGCGGGCAGCCCTAGGAAGCACTCTGGACGCTTGAGTCTCGCCACCCTATCTTCGCGCGCCACCATTCGAGGATCGCGTCGAATGCAAAACTCACCGAGCGCACTCACGCTCTGGTTGCTCATCGCGCCCGCGTGCGCCGCAGCGCAAAACCCACCCGCACCGCCGCCGCCTCCGACACCGCTTCGTATCGCGGCGAGCAGCCAAGCCTCCGTCGAAGTACATCTCAACGCACGCCGCATCGGCGACTCGTGGTACGAAGAGGACGCGAGCCTGTCGGGGCCGTCGCGCATTGCGATTGCGTACGGGCAGCCGCACGCTCGCGGCCGGAAAGTCGAGGGCGGGCTCATTCCCCAGGACACCGTCTGGCGCTTTGGCGCGAACGCCGCGACGACGTTGCATTCTGATGTCGACCTCGCGCTCGGCGATCTGAAACTGCCGCGCGGCGACTACTCGTTGTTCATCCTGTACAGCCGGTCGGGATATGCACTCATCGTCAATCGTGGAACGGGGCAATGGGGGACCGACCACGACGCCAGCAAAGACATCGGCCGCGTCGCGCTCGCCAGCCGCACCATGGCGGAACCGGAGGGTTCGCTGTCGATTTATCTCGTGCCCGATGCGCCGCAGCCGGGGACGGGGTATGCAAACCTGAGTGGCGTCCTCCGCATCAAATGGGGTACGACGGAATTGTCGACCAACTGGCGAGTCGATAAGTGAGCGACGAGCGCTATCCGATAGGCAAGTTCACGTCGATCCAGAAGTTCTCGGCTGCCGAGCGCGCCGCGGCGATCGAGCAGATTGCCGCGGCGCCCGCGAATTTCCGCCGCGCGGTCGCCGGCCTCGACGATGACCAGCTCGACACACCCTATCGCACGGGCGGCTGGACCGTGCGGCAAGTCGCCCATCATCTCCCGGACAGCCACATGAACGCGTACCTGCGGTTCAAGTGGGGACTCACCGAGAACACGCCGGCGATCAAAACCTACGAGGAAAAGGATTGGGCCAAGACACCGGAAACCGGTGCGCCCATCGCCTCGTCGCTCGATCTCCTGACCGCGCTGCACATTCGCTGGGTAAACCTGCTGCGCGGTATGCGGGCCGCGGATTTCGCGCGCACCATCAAACATCCCGATATGGGCGCGCCGTCGTTGGACACGATGCTCGCGCTCTACGCCTGGCACGGCCGGCACCACACGGCGCACGTGACGTCATTACGCCAGCGGATGGGATGGGGTTAGATGGTCGACTTTGCCGACGGCGGTCTGGACGAGGAATTCCCACTCGGCGACGGTACGGCCGACACCGAGGGCATCGTCGTCTGTCCCTACTGCGGCGAGCCCAATGAAATCGGCATCGACGTGGGTGGCGGGAATTACCAGGACTATGTCGAAGATTGCCAGGTGTGTTGCAGGCCCTGGCGGGTCACGGTCTCCTATGATGAGGAGGGCAACGCCGAGATCTTTGCGGTTCCACTGGACGATTGACTCTCCCGCGGTAAGACCCCTTCCTGAAACGGCACGGAGGCACCTGCCGTAGGGGCGCCATGCTCCGAACGGCCGTCGCGCTGTTACTCGTTCCAGCCCTCCTGCATTCCCAAGACACCACCGTCGTCGCAACCCAACCGAAGCGGAGTACGGGACCGAGTCACTGGCACATTGGGCTCGGCTATCACGAGAACGGGATAACGATCGGAAACGCGGCCCGCACCAACGGGTTGCGCATCAACTTCGAGGATGCCGATCTCGATCTCGTGAATGGCGTGAATCTGACCATCTGGAAGCCGCGCGAGCCGCCAACGGGCACGGTCAACGGTCTTGCGCTCGGTATCGTCGGCCCGGGGGCAGAAAACCTCAATGGGGTTGCCATTGGTATCGGCGGCGTCGTCGCCGAGCGTCGAGCGCGCTGGATCACGATCGGCGGGCTGGGCGCGGTCTCGAACGGCCGGATCGAGGGCATCGCGCTCGGCGGACTCGGCACTGTGGCGAACGACGACGTCGTTGGAATCGCTCTCGCGGGGCTGGGGACCGTCTCGAACCGGAATCTCACCGGCGTTGCAATCGCAGGGTTAGGAACAGTCGTCAACAACGACCTCACAGGGTTTGCGTTTGGCGGGCTCGGAACGGTCGCGAACGGAGACCTTAGCGGGGTCGCGCTGGCGGGTCTCGGGACGGTGGTCAATCGGAACCTCACCGGCATTGGTGTCGCAGGGCTCGGAACCGTCGCGAATCGCGACCTGAGCGGACTCGCGGTGGCGGGTCTCGGCACGGTGGTCAATCGCAACCTGACTGGCGTCGGTGTGGGAGGAATCGCTACGGTTGCCGACGGCGACACGCGCGGTGTCGCGATTGGCGGGCTCGCGAGCGTCATCGGTGGATCGCTCACCGGCGTCGGCGTTGGCGGACTTGCTACGGTGGCTGGCGATGATCTCCGCGGCCTGGGATTGGCGGGCTACACCGTGCAGTCGAACTCGATTCGCGGGTGGAGCACCGCCCTCTACGTGAAAACACGAGAGCTGCACGGCGTCTCGATCGCGGCTTACAACCGCGTGCGAGGTCCACAGGTTGGACTCTCGATCGGCATTTACAATTCCGCGCGCACGTTGAAAGGCCTCCAGCTTGGGCTGGTGAACCGAGCGCAAAATAATCACGGGTTGGCCCGGATTCTCCCGATCGCAAATGCCCACTTCTAGTGTGACCTGGGTCTAACTCACTGGAGTTACTCCGGACGGACGTACACGATCAGATGACGTGACATTACTCTTAGTTCCAGTCTTCAACCATATGTCACGCTCGCTCTTGCTTGTAGACGACGATGCCGATGTACGCATGACGTTGCGCGACTTCCTCGAAGAAGAGGGCTTTGTCGTGCACACGGCACGCGATGGGCAACACGCGCTCCATGTGCTGGAGAAGATCGGTGCCCCGGATCTGATCCTGCTCGATTACAAAATGCCCGTCATGGACGGCAAGCAGTTTCTCGCGATGCAGCGACGCATGCCCAAGGTGCAGTCTGTTCCGGTCGTGCTGCTCTCGGCGGCAACCCGCGAGTGGTCGGGTGCGCACCTCGAGGTCGAAGAGGTGTTATCGAAGCCGATCGACCTCGAGGCGCTGGTCCGCACCGTCAGCCGGATTTGCGCGGGGTCATAGCGC
>DASZCG010000010.1:0-4391 GCA_035943355.1 Gemmatimonadales bacterium | reverse complement strand
GGGAACGCTTCCGCGGGCAATGTGCTCAGCACGCGCCGGCACTCGGCGCTATCGGCCACGCGCGTCACCAGCAACTTCCGCCGGCTATTGCCCGCCGTGACGACGGAGCGGTGCGGTTTGATGACGCCGGGGAAAAACCGGTCCGGAATAGGCTCGTCCCACTGCTCACTCGAGGCGACGATACGCGTTTCCGGAACCCCAAATCCGCACGGCAGCGCCTGTTCGAGCACGCGCGCCTTGTCAGACGCCATGCGATAGGTCTGCAGATCGGCAAACGGCAGAGCGATGTGCGCCGGCAACGTCGCGCGTTGCTCGAGCACGGCTTCCAGCGACGGGTCGGTAATCGGCAACAGCAGCGTCGTTCCCTCCTGCTCGGCCACGCGGCGCAGCTGCGCGGCGTAGCCCACCGGGTTGGTGAGTGGGTCGGTCGGGATGACCCGCGCACGGACGCGGCGGGACACGCCCGCCAGGGAAAGGGGTGTCGCAGCCGTCACACACACGGTGTGGCCGGCCCGTACCAGAGATCGGGCAGTCGCGAGGGCGGCTCGTTCGTTCCCGTCTGTGATGAGGACGCGCATGGGTTTGCGATGCTGTGACGCAACATGCGGGCCGTTTGAAAGGAGCACCGAGCAGGGAGCACGGAGCACGGAGCAGGGAGCAATCTGCTCCGTGCTCCCTGCTCCGTGCTCCGTGCAGGTGTTGTTTCGCTGCAACAGTCGGCGCGGGGCAAGATGCGCGCGTTGTCTGCCACGCATGGCGCCGGTCTTGCAAGGGGGCGCGGGCATGGTGAGTCCTGCGCGATGGCACCGCGCGCAACAATACGAACGCGGCTACTGGGCGTCCCTCGCGAGCCGGATCGCAACCGGATCCGAGTCGCAGCTCGACTGGTACCGCTGGCGCGCCGAGCAGCTGGTTGCACGGCTCCGCGCCATCGGTCTGGCGCAGCTGACGGACGGCAGCGCGCGCGTGGTCGAAGTCGGGTGCGGTCCCATCGGCGTCGTGGGATTCTTCCCGGCGGCGGAGCGCGTTGCGATCGATCCGCTCGAACCGTACTACGCCGACCAGGCGACCCTCGTCGCGCTGCGCAATCCCGCGGTCGCGTATCGTCAGGGATCGGTCGAGGCGCTTCCCTGCGAGAGCGGGCGCTACGATCTGGCGATCATCGAGAACTGCATCGACCACGTCCGTGACATGCAGGGCGGCATGCGCGAGCTGAAGCGCGTCCTGCGCAAGAATGGGCGTGGCGCACTGTACCTGACGGTCAACTGCCGGACGCGCTGGGGCTTTGTGGTGCACCGCGCGCTGTCGCGCCTCCGCATCGACGCGGGCCATCCCCACACATTCACCCCGCCGCGCGCCCGCGCGATCCTGAACCGCCACGGCTTCAGCATCGTGGACTTCACGGTGGGCTCGTACGCAGCGGCACGGCGCGAGGATTTGGCCGCCGCGGAGCGGCGCGCCCGCGTCAAGGGCATCATCGGCATCAGCGAATTCATTGCGAGCGCGGTGGCCGTGTGCGAGTAGGCTTCATTGGCGCGGGCAACATGGCCGGCCACCATCTGCAGGCGCTGCAGCGCGTCCAGACGCCACACGAGGTCGTGGGAGTACAGGACTCACGCAGTGCAACGGCCGCCGCGTTTGCCGAGCGGGCCGGGACCTCCGCCTTCGCGACGATCGTCGAGCTGCTCGAGCGAGCGCGGCCGGACATCGTGCACATCTGCACACCGGCTGGTGCGCACTTCGAGCCCGCGCGCCAGGCGCTGCTGGCCGGGGCGCACATCTACGTCGAGAAGCCGTTCGTCGAGACGCCGCAGGAAGCGGACACCCTCTGCGCGCTCGCCGCTGAGCGGGACCTGCTGATCTGCGCCGGTCACCAGCTGCTGCGTAACCCGGCGTTCCGCCAATTGCTGCGCACGGCGGGCGACTTGCAGCCGGTCACGCTGGTGGACAGCTCCTACGCGTTTCGGCCGCCGCAACTCGACCCCTACAAAGCACCCGCGGGCGCGCTCGGCCGGCAGCTGCTGGATATCCTGCCCCACCCGCTCTACGTGCTGGTTGCTGCACTGGAAAGCGACGGGCGGAACGGGCAGAACGGGAAGAACGGGCGAGACGGGGGAGGCGGGCAGGAAACGCCGCGGATCGAGATCGTGCATGCGACCGCGACGCCGACGGACCTGCACGCGCTGCTGCGTGCCGGAGCGATCACCGGACGGCTCACCGTCAGCCTGCGCGCCCGTCCGGTTGCCGCGACACTCACGATGGCGGGCGCCAAGGGATCGCTCAGCGTCGATTTCGACCGCGGCATCCTCCTCGGCGCGGGGAACGAAGGCACCAGCCCGGTCGAAAAGATCGTCAATCCGCTCATCGAGTCGGGACAGCTGGCCTGGCGCAGCACGACGAGCCTGCTGCACCGGCTCACGGGTGGCGCCAACTACCCGGGACTGGTGGAGCTGCTGCGCGCGTTCTACGCCGCCGTCGCCGCGGGCGATCGCTCACCCATCGCCGCCGATCACTTGCGGCATGTCACCGCCGTGTATGAGCAGCTCGCCGCCACTGTGCGCAGCGCCGTTGCGCCTGTCAGCGCGCGAGTCGTCGCGAAGCCGACACCGACAACCGCATCGGCGCCGCTCGCGCCGCTCGCGGTGCTCACGGGTGCGAGCGGGTTCTTTGGGAGGGCGATCAGCCGCGAGCTGACGCGCCGCGGCTTCCGTGTCCGCGGCATCGGCCGCTCCGAACAACCCAGTGATCCCAACCTGCAGGAGTGGATCCGCACCGACCTGGCGAACGACGTTCCCCGGGACGCGCTGGCGGGAGCCGCGGTGGTCGTGCACGCCGCTGCCGAAACATCCGGGGGGTTCGACGCCCACGAACGCAATACCCTCGGCACGACGCGCCATCTGCTCCGCGCCATGGCGAGCGCCGGCGTGCGGCGTCTCGTGCACATCAGCAGCCTCTCGGTGTTGCGCCCGCCGCGCCCCTTCTGGGAGCGGCAGGCGGAGCAAACGCCGCTCGCTGACGAGGCCGAGCGACTCGGTCCCTACACGTGGGGCAAGCGCGAAGCCGAGCGGCTCGTGGCCGAAGCGGCTGAGCGCGGGGAGATCGAGGCGCGCATCATTCGCCCCGCGGCGCTGATCGATTGGACCGATCTGCACATGCCCGGGCTCCTCGGGCGCCGCCTGTTCGGCCAGTGGCACCTGGGCCTCGGCCGCTCGAGCCTCCCCTTTGCCGTGTGCGATGTCGCGACGGCCGCGGCCGCGGTCGCCTGGTGCGCGGAGCGTTTCTCCGAGGCCCCACCGGTCGTCAACCTCATCGACCCGACCATCACGACCCGGGGCGATCTGCTCGCGCGGTTTCGCGCGCACGGGTGGCGCGGCCGGATGGTGTGGACGCCGATTGGCTTGCTCGCCGGCGGCGTGATGGCGGCGGGCTTCGTGTTGGGGCTCGCGCGACACGAGCGCGCGCGCCGCCTGAAGGTGTGGTCCATCCTGCGCCCGCGTCGCTACGACGTCGCCGTGTCGAGCAGCCTGCTCGCCGCGGTGCGCGAGGAATGAGCCATGGCTCAGCGAGCGCGCGTCCTCTTTCTCTCACAATGCCTCCCGTACCCGCCCCACACGGGAGTCGCCGCTCGCACTTTCAACATCCTCACGCAGCTGCAGCGGTCGTACGACGTCGATCTTGTCGCCTTCTATCGGATCACGCATCAGCCCGATCGACGATCGCGCGACGCCGCGTGGGCCGCGCTGCGTCAGGTCGTCAGCTCTGCCGCCGAGCCCACACCCATTCCCGGCGAGCACTCGCGGCTGCGCAGGCTGTGGGATCACGCGCGCAGCCTCGTGACCGGACGGGTGTACACGTTCTACGAGTACGACAGCGCCGCGTTCGCGCAGCGGCTGCGCAGCGTGCTGCGCGCGCGCCGGCCGGACATCGTGCACCTCGACAGCCTCGACCTGCACCGCTGGTTGCCCGCGTTGCCGGCGGTGCCGATCGTGTGCACGCATCACGACATCGATTCCGATTTGCTGCGCCGCCGGTCACGCCAGCTCGGCCCCGCGGAGCGACGGTATTTCCTGCTGCAGGCGGATCGCAGCGAACGACTGGCGCGCGAGCTCTGCCCGCAATTCGCGGCGAATGTGATGATGTCCGAGGTGGACGCGCGGAAGCTCCAGGAGCTGGCGCCGGGGGCCGCGACAGTGGTGGTGCCAAACGGCACCGACACCGACTATTTCCAGCCGCACGGCTGCACGTCCATCGCCCCGGGGGGAGCGGGGGAGCGCGTCGCCTTCGTTGGCCCGACGCTCTCCAGCTACCCCAATCGCGATGCCGTGGAGTTCTTACTCGAGGAAATCTGGCCCCGGATTCGCGCCGTGGGCGGATCGACGTCGCTGCAGCTG
>DASZCG010000009.1:0-16472 GCA_035943355.1 Gemmatimonadales bacterium | reverse complement strand
GGCTATCGGTGCCGGAATGGTGGCGAACGGCGCGCTGCGCTTGCCCGGATGGGCGCGGCTGCGCAGACGCCAGATGGACGCGCTGGCAGCGCAGGTGGGTGGTCCGCGAACTCCGGGCATTCCGGATTCGTCGACGCAGCCGCGGGAATAGGAGCCTCCAAGTAGGCGCACTGGTTCAAATCTCAGGAGGGCAGATGCTCCGCATCGCGATCGCTGGGAGCGCATGCCTTTGCCTGCTGCTCCCGTCACGGATTGTGTCGTTCCAGGCGCAATCGCTGATCGAGCACGACTCCGCCGTGGCCAGGCCGGAGCCGGGACCGCACAGCGGAGGTGGGCAGACCACGGCGTTCTCGTTTTTTGCGCGGGCCCCAAACCTCGGATTGGGATTTCGTAAGCGCGCCTTGCACCCAGGCGCCGCGATCGGCTACCACCGGCAGCAGGAAGACGAGATCTATTACGTGGTGAGCGGCACTGGGGCGCTGACGTTGAACGGTGAGCGATCCGTCGTGGGGCCAGGCACGGCAATTCTCACGCGCACCGGCAGCTCGCACGGTTTGCAGCAACTGGGGTCACAAGACCTGGTCATTATTGTCGCCTATCAGCAAGGGAACACTCCTTGAGTCGCATGTCCCCACTCCCTACCCGGAGGCACGATGCCGCTCACGAAGCGCTTTGGGACACTCCTGCTTGGTGCATGGCTTGTTCTCACCGGCTTGATTCGCTTGATCAACTTCAGCTTCAGTGGACTCGGCACCATCATGGCGGTTCTGGCCCTTGTTGCCGGCATTCTGATCCTGCTGGATCGATAACCCACCTGCGAGGCAGCTAACGGCGTGGTGATTCGTCCTGACGCCGTCTATCTCGCCTATTCGAGGAGCGAAGATGCCTGAGACCCTGCTGACGACCACCACACTCTCTGTCGATGGCTACCGCATCGTCGAGTACAAGGGCCTCGTCCGTGGCATCGTTGTCCGATCGCCTACGATCGGCCAGGGACTCCTCGGCGGATTGAAGCAGATCGTGGGTGGGCAGATCGGGGCATACGCGGAAATGTGCGAGCAAGCGCGGGCGCAAGCCTATGAGCTGCTGGTGCAACACGCGCAGGCTCTCCGCGCCAACGCGGTCGTTGGACTTCGCTACGAGAGCTCCGAGGTCGGCAGGGGCGGCTCCGCGACAGAAGTACTGTGCTACGGCACAGCAGTGGTCATCCAACGTGCGTAGGCTCATCTCCGTCATCAGCAAATGGATCCTTCAGCTATGCACGATTCGACCGGTCTCGGATCTCCCGCCGCTCAAGCGGCGCCGCAGCCCGTGCCACTCATCCTGCGGATATTGAGCGGCATCGGCGGCATCGTCGTCTTTCTCCTCGGCCTGCTCTTTTCCCTCGGCGCCATTCTCGCCGCACCGCTCGGCATATGGTTCGTGCAGCGCTGGAGGAGACGGCACGATCGGCGCCCCAGCCGCGTGGCGTCGCTGTTCGGGGCGATAACGGCGTCTTCACTATTCGCGGTGCTGATGTGGGGAGCCATCTTTGCGCTCGCACCCCATCCCACGCAGCAGGAGGTCCAGTCTGCGGTCGAGCAGAGTGAGAGACAGCCGTCAGTCAAGCTCCCGGGCTGGTACACGAAGATGTTTCCTCAAGCCGCGCGCGCGGACTCGGCCAGTCGCAAGATGGTCCAGTCTCCTGGGTTCATGAAAATGGCGCTGGTGCTCGGAGCCGTGACCATGGTGGTGTTCTTCGGCGCGCTGGGTGGGGGCATGGGATGGGCCAGCTACGCGCTGCTGCATGTTGCGTCGTCCGGCCGGGGCCTGGGCTGACACGCCCCGCCAGATGGGACGCCTGATCCCGGATCTCCCCAAGGCGTCGGAGCGCCCGCCGTACCGCCGCTCGGTGCTCGTGATCATGGCGTACGGGGCGATTACGGCTGCCGTCGCCAACTTGCTGCTGCGGTCGGCCATGATTTGGACCGCCGGCTCTGCTGGCATCGCGATCCTGCTTGCGCTCGCCGACATCATCATTCAGATCAGGAGCAGGAGCGCGTCATCCTGAGACGAGGCGAGATGCGTCCCCGCGCGGGGTTCTTGGTCGGAATCGGGATCACGAAGGTCAAATTTCAGGACGCGCGGGCGAAGCGGGGAACGCGCCCGAGGTTCATATTTTCAGCAAGGGCAGGCACGGGTTCGGACTCACGCAGCAGGGCACCAGCAGCGATCACTGGATCGACATGTTCTATTCCTGGTTGAACGCGCAAGGGTCGAGGTAATGGAGCTACGGCCGCTGAACCAATCGCACACCGAGCTGCTGAACTCGCTGCAGCTCCAGGACGATGTCTGGGAGTCCATTGGTACGCTCCCGCTCCCCGAAGAGCGGCAGTCGCATCATCTGTTCGCCGTCATGGAAGGGCCGGTGCCGTTGGGGTTCGCCGGGCTGCTCCAGTCCCACGCGACCGAGGCGAACGATTTCGAGCTCGTGTGCGCAATGCGCGCGGAGGTGCAGACGCGCGGTATGGCGAAGCAGGCCTGTCAGCTGGCGCTGGATTGGGCATTCAATACGGCGAAGCTCGAGCGCGTCATCGCCTGCATCGACGACAGCAACGATGCGGCCCGCGCCATCGCCGGCAAACTCGGCATGACCACACTCGGCCCGCAGCGCCCGAATCGCACCGTCTATGTGAAGTATCGTACCGAGCGCCGCGTAGGTTGAGACTCGGCCTCCTCCTCGTGGTCGCCGCGTGCACCACGAGCCCTCCGTCGCCGAACGACTGGAGCGTCACCGGCGGCGACCCCGGCAACACGCGTTACTCCCCGCTGGACCAGATCAATACCGGCAACGTCGCGCAGCTGCGCGTAGCGTGGATCTACCACACTGGTGACCTCGCGCCGGACGTCCACGGCGAGATCCAGGCGACGCCGATCGTGGTACATGGAGTTTTGTTCACGACGACGCCGGCGCTCGCGGTCGTTGCGCTGGACGCCGGCCGCGGCACACTGATCTGGCGGTTCGACCCACGCACCGCGCACCACGCACCAGGCAGCGCAGTAACTCACGTGAATCGCGGAGTTGTCTACTGGGCCGACGGCGCCGACCAACGGATTTTCTTCACGGCCGGTCGCCGGTTGTACGCGCTCGCGGCGAAGACCGGACGCTCTATCGCTACCTTCGGCGATTCCGGCTCCGTCGATCTCGCGGCGGGCCTCTCGCGCGATATCGGCGATGCCTATCTGGTTGCGACGAGCCCCGGCGTCATCTACCAGGATTTGCTCATCCAGGGGACACGCGTTGGAGAAGAGGAAGGGTCGGCGCCTGGGGACATTCGCGCGTACGACGTGCGCACGGGCGCGATCCGCTGGACGTTCCACACCATCCCGCGCACCGGGGAATTCGGCTCCGACACCTGGCCTGCCGAGGCATGGCGTACCGCGGGCGGCGCGAACTCGTGGGCGGGGATGACGGTCGATCAACGGCGGGGCATCGTGTTCGTTCCCACAGGGTCGGCAACACCGGACTTCTACGGGGGCGCCCGCGCCGGCGCCAATCTGTTCGCGAACTCGCTCCTCGCACTCGATGCGGCGACAGGGAAGCGCGTGTGGCATTTCCAGAGCGTGCACCACGATCTGTGGGACCGCGATCTCCCGGCGGCGCCCAATCTCGTCACGCTGACGCGGCATCCCTCGCGCATCGACGCGGTCGCCCAGATCGCCAAGAGCGGATTCGTATTCCTGTTCGATCGTGAGTCGGGCAAACCGCTTTTTCCCATTGAAGAGCGCCCGGTGCCCGCATCGGATCTGCGTGGTGAGCGGGCCTGGCCGACGCAGCCATTTCCGCTCAAGCCCATCCCCTTCGCGCGCCAGGCGATGCGTGAATCCACTGTCACCGACCCGAAGCGATTTCGCACCCTCCGGTCTGGCGCGCTATTTACTCCGCCGAGCCGGGAGGGGAGCGTCGTGCTCCCAGGGTTCGATGGGGGAGGGGAGTGGGGCGGCGCCGCGGTGGATCCCGACGGCGTGCTGTACGTGAACGCGAGCGATGTCCCCTGGATTGCGGCGATGCGCGAATCCGCGCCAATCCCGCCGGCGACTGCCGCAACGCGTTCCGGCCCCGCCGTCTACGCGACCGCCTGCGTGGCGTGCCACGGGGCCGGCCGGCGCGGTCGGGACCGTGGGCCATCGCTCATCGACGCTCAAGCGCGCATCTCGCTGGACGCCGCGAAGGACATCCTCGCCTCGGGTCGCGGGTTCATGCCGTCGTTTGCGAACATGCCCGGGAAGGAGCGGCGCGCGGTGCTCGAGTACCTCGGCTACACCGTCGCGCCCGGCGATACTGTTTCAATGCCGAGACGGCTCACGTCGCCGTATGAATTCGTGGGCTACGAGCGCTGGCGAGACTCGAACGGGTACCCGGCGGTGAAACCGCCGTGGGGGACCCTCAGCGCGATAGATCTCAACACCGGTGACTACCGCTGGAGAATTCCGCTGGGCGAGTTTGCCGAGCTGACCGCGCGCGGTATCCCGATCACGGGCACCGAGCAGTACGGCGGGCCGATCGTCACGGCCGGCGGTCTGCTGTTCATCGCGGCCACGCAGGATGCCAAGTTCCGCGCGTTCGACAAGAAAACAGGACAACTGTTGTGGGAAGCGACATTGCCTGCGCCCGGCTACGCGACGCCGAGTACTTTTGCGGTCGGTGGCAAGCAGTTCGTGGTTATCGCGGCGGGTGGTGGGAAACTGGGCTCCAAATCGAGTGATACGTATGTGGCGTATGCGTTGCCCTAACGTGAGCACGGAGCAGGGAGCATGGAGCAGTCTGCTCATTGCTCTTTGCTCCATGCTCCCTGCTGTGGCGTCCGCACAGGCCACGCAACAACGCACCTACGCCAACCCCTTCGACATCGACTACCGCTACAACTTCGAGCAGAAGAACGAGGGCATCTCGTATCGCTCCGGTGCCGATCCCGTGATCGTGGTGCAGGGCGGCAAGTACTACCTCTTCGAGACGATCGGCGACGGCTACTGGGAATCGTCGGATTTGGGCACGTGGCGACACATCACGCCATCGCGCTGGCCCATCAACGACATCGTTGCGCCCGCGGCGTTGTCGGTGCGCGATACGATCTATCTGCTGCCGAGTACGACGAGTCCCCTGCCGATTCTGATGCTGACCGCGCCGGCGACGGGGCGCGTCGACTTCTACAATCGTCTGCTGCCGTGGCTGCCGTTGGCGCGCGCCCGCGAGACGGATTCCCTTGCCAAGCCCGACTCCGTGCAACCCGGCCCCTGGGATCCCGTGTTCTTCCACGATCCCGACACCGAGCGCTGGTTCCTGTACTGGAATTCGTCGAACGCGTACCCGCTGCACGTCATCGAGCTGGACAAGAGCCAGCAGCTGGCCTACAAGGGCACGCCCAAGTGGCTGTTCGGCCTCGACCCCGAACACCATGGCTGGGAGCGCTTCGGCCAGGACCATCGGTCTCCGATCAAGCCGTTCATCGAAGGCGCGTGGATGACGAAGTACCGTGGGCGCTACTACCTGCAGTACGGCGCGCCCGGCACCGAGTACAATGTCTACTCGACCGGCGTCTATACCGCCGACGATCCCCTCGGCCCTTTCACCTATGCGCCATACAATCCGGTTGCGTACAAGCCCGGCGGCTTTGTACAGGGCGCGGGCCACGGCAACACGTTCCAGGATGTCCATGGCAATTGGTGGAATACAGGAACACCGTGGGTCGCCGTGAACTGGAATTTCGAGCGCCGCATCGGGCTGCATCCCGCCGGCTTCGACGCGGACGGCCAGATGTATGTCGACACGCGTTTCGGCGACTTTCCGCACTGGCTGCCCACCAAGCCGTGGCAGAAGAGTGACGAGTTGTTCACCGGCTGGATGCTGCTCTCGTATCGGAAAGCGGTCACCGCGTCGTCTACGCTCGATACCTTCCCGGCCAGCAACATCACCGACGAAAACCCACGGACATTTTGGGTCGCACGGCAAAACCAGCCGGGGGAGTCGCTCACCCTCGACCTGGGGCGCGAGTACGATCTCAAAGCGATTCAGGTGAATTACGCCGACTACAAGTCGGGCCTGTTCGGCACCGACTCGACGGTCGTAACGCAATTCCGTCTTCAGTCATCGGTGGACGGCCGTCAGTGGCGAATGCTCGCGGACCTTTCCCACGAGACTCGCGACCGCCCCAATGCATACGTCGAGTTGGCTGCGCCGGCTCGTGGGCGGTACGTACGCTACGAGCATGTGCACGTGGGCGCGGCGAATCTCGCGATCAGCGACATCCGCGTATTCGGCAACGGTGCGGGATCGCGACCCAAGACTCCCGCCGGTCTCACGGCGCGGCGAGATACTGACCAGCGCAATGCGACGATCACTTGGCAGGCCGTCCCCGGTGTGGTTGGCTACAACGTGCGCTGGGGCATCGCGCCCGCGAAGCTGTACGAGACGTATCAGCGCTTCGCCGATCAGGGTTCGACGCTCGAGCTACGCGCGTTGACCGTGGGGCAGGGATACTGGGTGGCGATCGAGAGCTTCGACGAGAATGGCGTCTCGACCCTCAGCATACCCGTCCAGATTCGCTAACGACATGCCGGTCAGCCCGAGCTTCCGCACCTTCGTGCTCGAGCAGCTCGGCCGAGTCATCCCTCAGGTCCGTGCGCGGAGCATGTTCGGCGGTGTGGGTATCTACGCAGGCGAGCGGTTCTTCGCCCTCATTGCCAATGACACGCTGTACCTCAAGGTGGACGACTCCAATCGCCCCGATTTCGAGGCGCGCGGGATGGGCCCCTTCATGCCGTTCGGCGACGAGCGCGACAAGATGCAGTATTACGAGGTCCCTGCCGATCTCTTGGATGACCCCGACGCGCTCAGGCCGTGGGCTGAGAAGTCCATCGCGGTCGCGACGCAGCGTAAGCGCGGGCGGAAACGGTGACCATCGGCTTCATACTGCTGCTGCAATCCTGGATGCTTGGGCCGTTCACCAAGCCCGTGCAAGTCAACCCGGTGATCAGCCCCAACGCGGCGGCGCGGTTTCGCTCGCCGCTGAACGACAGCGTCGTCGCGTGGGAGGCCTACGCCACGTTCAATCCGGCCGCCGTTGTGAAAGACGGTAAAGTCTTTTTGCTCTATCGCGCCGAGGATGCAAGCGGCCAGGAGCAGATTGGCGGCCACACGTCACGGCTGGGCCTGGCCGAGAGTAGCGACGGCCTGCATTTCACGCGGCGAGCCACACCGGTGCTTTATCCGGACACTGACGCCCAGCGCCAGAACGAGTGGCCCGGTGGCGTCGAGGACCCGCGGATCGTCCAATCCGACGACGGGACGTACATCCTCACGTACACGCAGTGGAACCGCGACGTCCCGCGGCTCGCGGTGGCGACGTCTCGCGATCTCACGACGTGGACCAAGCACGGTCCGGCGTTCGCGCGCGCTGCCGGCGGCAAGTATCTGCGGAGCGAATCGAAGTCCGGCGCCATCCTGAGTCGCATCAACGGCGACCGACTCATCGCGACGCGCGTGAACGGCAAGTACTGGATGTACTGGGGCGTGCCGACGATTCGCCTGGCGACGTCGGACAACCTGCTCGATTGGACGCCGCTGGAGGACTCGGCCGGTCAGGCGATCGCGGCGCTCGCGCCACGGCCGCGGGGATTCGATTCCTGGCTCGTCGAAGCGGGCCCACCGGCGCTCCTGATGTCCGCAGGCATCGTCGTGCTCTACAACGCGGGAGACAGCGCGACGCGCGCGTACAGCGGCGGACAGGCGCTCTTCGATCGCACGAATCCCCTGAAGCTACTCGCGCGCTCCGATACGGCCTTCATCAAGCCGACAGAGAGTTATGAGCGCACGGGGCAGTACGCCGCAGGGACGACTTTCGTCGAGGCAGTCGTACCGTTCAAGGGAAAGTGGTTCCTCTACTATGGAACGGCGGATTCGCGGGTGGGAGTGGCCGTGTGGGACCCGGGCCGCAAGTGAGCTATCTCGGGATACTCAGGCTCTTGAGGTACTCAGCAGCAAGATAGGCGGGCACGGCGAAGATGATCTTGCCATTCGACTCCCGCTCTCCCCCGTACAGGACCGCGATCACTTTTCCCTCATGATCGAAGATGGGACTTCCCGAAGATCCCGGCGCGCCGTAGGCGTCTACCTGAACGACCGACATCAGCGTCTTGCTCACCGTTCCGACTGTCAGCGTCGGCTCGGCGATCGGCTGACCGCCCTGCGCCTCCATCGGCAAGTCGAAACCGAGCGGGTAGCCGAGGATCGCCACGGGATCACCGCGCTCGACGCCCTCGCGGCTGGGCGCGAGGCCGGCGACACGCGGCGTCCCCCCCTTGATCAGCACGCGGAACACGCCGATGTCGGCATCCGCCGACACGCCGATCATCTCCCCGCGCCAGAACTGGGTGCTGCCCGAGAAAATCACGCCGATGCGTTTTGGGGTCCTGGTGCCGTCGTCGCCCACGAGGATGTGCTTGTTGGTGACCATCGTGCCCATCGAGTCGACGCAGAACGCGGTGCCGCTGAAGCGCTCGCCGTCGGTGAACTCCACCAGCACGATCGCGACCGCATCCTGGTTCTTATGCGAGATCGCGCGATAATCCACGCCGCCGACGGCGCCCGCGAGCGCCCGTTGGCGGCGCTCGGCGGCATTCAGCTCGGTGCGCAAGCGGGACACCGAGGTCGCGTCGTCGCCCGCCGCCGCCAGCTCGCGCCGCAGTCGCGCGGTTTCCAGCTGCGAGGCGCGCAGGGCGTCGCGAATCCCCTGCAGCTCGGTGCGATAGCGCGCCGACATGTCTCGCGCCTCGACCATCAGGCTGTCGGCCCGTGCCTGCAGGAGGGCCAGCTCGCGGGCGCGACGACCGGCGTCCCACTGCATCCACGTGAACCCAGTGCCGACGAGCAGCAACAGCACGGCGAGAACCTTGGTCGTGCGCCGCCGCAGCTGCGCGGTCTGGCGTGACACCTCCGCCGCAATCCGCATCCCGGTGCTCTGCCGCGGCGCTGCGGGAACGACTTCCCGGGGAGAGGACACGCTCTCGGCGTGCGCCTCGGCCCCAGTCGTCACCGGGGGGGGGGGCGGCGGACGCGGGGGGGGCGTCGCTGACATTGATGACCTGAAACTCGACCGCGGGGCCGTTCGCGCCGAAGCCGATCACGTCGCCGTTCCGCAGCAGCGTCTCACCGGTGATGCGCTGTCCATTCACGAACGTGCCGTTGCGGCTGCCCAAATCCTGCAGGAAGAACCCTTCGGTCTTGCGGACGAGGGCGGCGTGACGGGATGAGACATCGAGATCGCGCTCCGCATCGAAGCGCACGTCCGAGAGTGGATGGCGGCCCAGCCCGATGTAGCCCTTCCGGAAGGTTTCGACCTGCCCGGCGCGCGCGCCGGAGAGGAATTTGAATTGCGCTTTCACTTCGCCCGCGTCAGGTACCAGGCGAGCGCTGCCAGAACCGCCAGGGCGGCGAGCACGATGGTGCGCGTGCTGCGAGCATCCTTGCTCCGAGGGACGGGCGGGCGGCTGCCTTTATAGACGGGAACCGGCTCGGTGCTCGTCTCGGTATCGATCAGCGGGTACACCTGATGCCCCACGTCTTCGGGCGTCCCGCTGCCTGAGAACCGCAGGCCCTCGCCATCGAAGCGCGCCACGACGACCGTGATGTTGTCCGGACCGCCGCGCTCATTCGCCAGTGCGATGAGCTTGTCGGCGGCGGTCGCGAGGTCGGGCGCCGAAGTCACGATCTTGGCGATCTCTTCCTTCTTTACCTGTCCCGACAGGCCGTCGGAGCAGAGCACCAGGATGTCGCCGCGCCGCAGCTCCTGGTGGGTCAGATCGACCTTGACCTTGGGATCGGGCCCGAGCGCCTGGAGGATGATGTTGCGGCGCTCGCTCTGCGCGGCCTCCTCCTCCGTCAGCTCGCCCGCCTCGACCAGCCGCTGCATCAACGATTGATCCTTGGTGAGCTGATGCGCCTCACTCCCCCGAATCAGGTACGCCCGGCTGTCGCCGACCTGCGTGAGATAGAGATGATCGTTGAGCACGCCCGCGGCGGTCGTCGTCGTGCCCATGCCGCGCACCTCCGGATGCGCCTTGGCGTGCGCGTGAATGCTCGCATTGGCGGCCTCGACTGCCTCCTTGAGACGGTACGCAAAGCGCTGCGGCGTCGCGTCGTCCTCGTGCCACGTCTTCGCGAGATGCGCGTATATCGTGTCAGTCGCCATCTGGCTCGCAAGCTCGCCCGCCGCGGCGCCGCCCATGCCATCGGCCACAACCAGCAACGTGCCGCGCGGCCCGATCTCCTGCTGGCGCGCGCCCGGTGGGAGCGAGGCCGAGTTACGCGTGAGATCGGCCACGAGGAAGCGGTCCTCGTTGTGGTCGCGCGTGCGGCCCAGGTCGGTCTTGGCGGCGACCTCGACGCGGACCTTGGGGGAGCGGCTGAACATGGCCATCAGGGCGTGCAGGATTGTTGCAGGGCAGCGTAGGCGCGCGACGCGGGGTCGAGACTCACGGCGCGCCGCGCCCAGGTGCAGGTGTTGGCCGTGCTGTCCATCTTCGCAAAGCCGGAGGCCACGAGATAGGCTGCCAGCGCCCTGTCTTTAACGGAGACTCCGTTCGTAGAATAGATCGCGATTGCCGCATTCCGCAGCGCGGGGCCGCTCATCGCGTCGATCCGATCCAATAGAAGGTTTAGTGAATCACCGACCGTTCGGTGCGCAGTCTTCACCCCCGCCGACGGCTGCGCTGTGTCGCGCGCCACATGCGCCACCGTATCAGGTGCCTTGTTCCCTCCGTTCAGAACCATCCACGCCCCACCGCTTGCGAGAATCACCACGGCGGTTGCGGCAACGGGTAGGAGCGCCCGCTTCCGCGGAGCTCGCAAGGGGACCGTCGGAGCCGCATGCGCGGGAAGCAGCTGTGTTTTGGCTTCAGTCGGTGGAACCGAGCGAGTGACGGGGCGCCCGGTGACCGCGGCGACGTCCGCGGCGAACTTCGCGACCGTCTGGTAGCGCTCGGCGGGGGTGCGCGCGAGCGCCGTATCGAACACCGGCTGCAGGCCCGGCGGAAACGAGAGGTCCGGCAGGGCCTCGGTGAGCTTGGCCGGCTCGTCGGTGAGCCGCTTGATCATCACTTCCTGTACCGTGGTCGCCTCGAATGGCAGCTTGCCGGTCAGCATGCGGAAGAGCACGAGCGCCAGCGAGTAGAGATCGCTGCGGCCGTCGACGCTGTCGCCCGAGAGCTGCTCCGGGCTCATGAACTCGGGCGTGCCCATCACGAGGCCGGTCTTGGTGACCTTTTGCCCGGCGGCTTCGCCGCCGACGGCCTTGGCGATGCCGAAGTCCACGACCTTCACGGTGTCCGCCCCACCTCTACCCTTCGTCACCATGATGTTGTCAGGTTTCAAATCGCGGTGCACGATGCCGAGGTCGTGGGCCGCCTGGAGGGCGTCGGCGGTCTGGAGGAAGATGTGCGTGGCGCGCGGCACCGGGAGCGTGCCCTCCCGCTCGAGCAAATCGGTCAGCGGCTCGCCTGCGATGAACTCCATCGCCAAAAAAATCAGCCCGTCGGACGTTTCCCCAAAATCGTAAATCGCGCAGACGTTGGGATGGCTGATGCGGCTGGCATTGGACGCTTCACGATTGAAGCGGGCGATCGCATCGGGATCGTGCAGCATGGACGGATTCATCACTTTGATGGCGCTGCGCCGCCCCATCTTCACATGCTCGGCAAGGTACACCTGACCCATGCCACCTTCGCCCAGCTTCTTCATCACGTGGTAGCGGTCGGCGACCACCTGGCCCACCAGATCGGCTGCCGGCTCCGCGGACCGCAGCGTCTGCCCGTCGCTGGGACAGAACTTCACGTTGTCGGTGTACTCGGTTGAGCACACAGGGCACACCTTCATCTCTCAGGCGCCCCTGCCGTCTTTGTGTCGCCTCCCGGGAGTTCCACCCGCAGCACCTTGTCGCCGACCATGATGCGCGAGCCATGCTGGAGCGTCATCGCGCCCCGCGCCGCGATCGCGATCCCGTTGCGGCTGTGATCGTCCATCAGCACGAAGTCGGCGTCCTCGGAGCGCACGGTCGCATGCTGCGCGCTCATCGAGGGATCGTAGGGGAAGATCCAGTCGCCGCGCTCGCGGCCGATGTGGATGTCGCGCCCCGGTGAGAGCTGAATGACATCGCGCGCGCTGCCATCGGCGCGCAGCTGGGTGAGACTCGCGATGTCGGCGCTCGGCGCCATGCTGCCCATCCGCTTGGTCGCATCGGCTTCCGCGGCGTAGGGACCGGGATAGCCCAGCCGGCGAAACCGCAGCATCTGCGATCCGATGAGGACGATGTCGCCGTCATTCAGCCGATGTGGTGCGTCGAGAAACACCCACGTGCCGTTGCGGCTCCCCAGGTCGCGGACCTCGAGACGGCCGTCTTCCCACGACAGCTTCGCGTGCAGCGGCGAAAGGAACTGGTCTTCGGCAAACCGGATGTCGCCTTCGGTTCGGCCGATTGACGTCGCCGCGTGCCTGCGCTCGAAGCGCGCCACCTCGGTGGCCGTCTCGGAAACCAGAATCAATGTGAAGGAATGATCGGCGCGTCTGTCGGGGATGGACCGTCGCTCGACGGTGGCGCCTCCGCCTCCACCACCGCCGTGGGTCTGGACCGATCCGCACAGCGGGCACGCGCCCTCCACTGATGAGGCTCCCGGCGCGGGTGGGCCGCTCGTCCGTGATACCACTCCGCCTCCCCCTCCCGCAGAAACAGCAGCGCGGGCCGCGGCAGCCTTGGTGAGCGGCTTGCCGCAGTCGGAGCAGAATTGCGCGCTGGCTTCATTTTGCCGGCCGCAATATTGGCAGGCGCTGAGAGAGAGGCTCATAAAGTAAGGTGGCCCAATCTATTGCTCAGCGCTAGCTTGCGCCACATGCGACTCGTTTGTGCCGCGCTTTTTTTTGCCGCAACGGCATGCGCGGCGCCGGCAGTGCGTCGCGCATCCGGTCCCTCCGCACCAACGCCTGCGCGCGAACCACTCGCCATCACGATCGTCTATCCCGACACCGCCGAGCCGATTCAGGCGCAGGACTCGAATTTCATTTTCGGCAGCGTGGGGCGCGGGCGCGGCGACGTCGCGCTGTCGATCAATGAGCGAGCGGTGTCGGTCCACGCGAGCGGCAGCTGGCTCGCGTGGCTGCCGCTGCAGCAGGACTCGCTCGGCAAGGCGCATTTTCACATCGTCGCGCGCGCCGGCGCCGGGGCGGAGCAGCGCGAGACCACATTCGTCGCGCCGGTTGCGCAGGTTTTTCGTCCCGCGCCGGGTGCCGTCGCCTGGATTGATACGACGAGCTTCACTCCGACCGACACAGTGGCGTTTCCCGCCGGCGAGGGACTGCGACTCTCGGTGCGCGCTACGCCTGGCGCCCGCGTCCGGTTGCGCCTGGAAGGAAGGCAGGACGTGGTGTGGTTCGTGCCCGACACGCTGCCCGAAGAGCCGGCGTGGGGCGTGCGGGCGTTCGGCACCGACACCGCCGCTTACCGCCTTCCTCCCGCCGCTGATCGCTATGTAGCCTGGTTGCCGGCAACCCCAATGTGCGAGCCGATCGTCGAAGCGATCGTCGGAACGGACACCGTGCGTGCTGTCTGGCGTCTCGTTGTCGATACCCTCGACCGCTCTCACCCCGCCGTCATCGTCCTGAACGATGACACGGCGCACACCGGCAAGACCGACAGTCTCACCGTCGGCAAAGCGGTTCCCTACGGCACATACAACTGGTTCTTCCCGCTGGGCACCGTGGCGGTCGCGAACGGGCGCTGGGCGGGCCAAACGCGCTTGCAGCTGTCGCGCGGCGCCATCGCGTGGGTGAACACGGCCGATGTCGTCCCGCTCGCGGCCGGCACGCCGCCGCCCGGCGGCAGCGTGGGCTCCGTGCGGCTCGTCGCCGGTCCCCGGTCGCTGGTGCTGCACGTGCCGCTGCCGGTCCATGTGCCATTCAAGGTTGAAGAAGAGGAGCGCAGCCTGACGCTGCGATTGTACGGCGTCGCGTCCGACGTGAGCTGGATGCAACACGGCCGTACCGATCCGTACGTCACCCGCATGAGCTATGCTCAGCCGACGAGCGACGAGGTGACGATCACGTTGACGCTCGCCGGGCGCGTCTGGGGATATCGCACGCACTGGAGCGGCCGCGATCTGGTGCTCGAGATCCGCCGCCCGCCGGCGATCGACCCGCGCCACCCCCTCGCCGGCCGCACGATCGTGCTCGACCCCGGCCATCCGCCCGTCGGCGCCAAAGGGCCCTCGGGATTGTGGGAGCCCGTCGCGACGCTTGCCGTGGCGCAACAGGCGAAGACGCTGCTCGAGCAGGGTGGCGCGACCGTATTGTTGACCCGCACCGACTCCACGCCGATCGACCTCTTTCCGCGCACGCAATTCGCCGAGCAACACGATGCCGACGTGCTGGTGTCGATTCACGCTAACGCACTGCCGGACGGCGTGAATCCTTTCGCGAACAACGGCACGAGCGTCTACTACTTTCATCCGCGCAGCGCCGCATTGGCACGGGCGCTCGATCGCGCGCTCGTTGCTGAGTTGGGTGTGCACGACCTCGGGATGGGTCGCGGCGATTACGCCCTGGTTCGCGATCCGTGGATGCCATCCGCGCTCACCGAAGGTTTGTTCATGATGATTCCGGAGCAGGAGGCGTTGCTTTCTAGCCCCGGAGGGCAACTGCGGTATGCGAGAGGCGTGGCACGAGGGATTGAGGACTTTCTCAGAGAGATGGCCAGGTGAGCGATACACGTCCGCACGTCTGCACGTCCGCACGAGCGTTCCGTTTGTTTCGTGCAGTCGTGCCGACGTGCCGACGTGTAGCTCTCCTCGCACCGTTGCTGTGCGTGCCCTCGGCGGCGTCTGGCCAAGTAAATCCCTCAGGGACCTGGCGCACTCTGCACACCGAGCACTTCCGCATCCACTTCCGACCCGAATACCGCGCCCAGGCGCTGCAGGCGGCGGGGGAAGCGGAGCGCGCATACCGCTTGCTGTCGACGGAGCTGCATCAGCCGCGCGGCATCGTCGATCTGACGCTCTCCGACGACGTCGACACGCCCAACGGGTTCACGACCACGTATCCGTCCAACCGCTTTACGATTTTGCTCGTCCCGCCCGCCACCGATCCCGCGCTCCAGACTTACGACAGCTGGCAACGGCTCGTGATTGTGCATGAGCTGACCCACGTGTTTCATCTGGATCGCTCGCGTGGCATCTGGGGAGGGTTGCAGAGCGTCTTCGGCCGCGTGCCGGGGCTGTTCCCCAATCAGTATCAACCGAGCTGGGTGATCGAGGGTCTCGCGACCTACTATGAGTCCCGCTTCACGGCCGGCGGGCGCGCCGAGGGGAGTTTCCATCGGCAGGCGGTGGGCGCGGACGCCGCCACCGGACACACCCGCTCCCCCTACGACGCGCTGCTCTTCACGCGCTGGGCCGACGGACTCACCCCCTACGCCTATGGCAGCCGGTTCTGGGAGTATTTCTCGCAGACCGCCGGTGACTCGCTCGTGCCGCGCTTTGCCGAGACGACGGCCGGCCAACTCATTCCGTTCCGCATTGCGCGGCCGCTGCGTCGCGCCGGCGCGCCGCGCGACCTGTTCACCGAATGGCAGCGCGCGATTGCCACGGCAGCGCCGGCGCGGCCGGCGACGCGCAGCCGTCCGATCGCCGCGCACTTGCGCAGCGAGCCGGTGCCGCGCGTCTCGCCGGACGGCAGCGAGATCGCCTACCTCTACGACGATGGCCGAGACGCGCGGAAGCTCCGCGTTGTCGATGCGACGAGCGGCGCGGTGCTCCGCTCGCATCGCGTCAATGGCCAGGTGAGCTACGACTGGCTGGGTGACACGCTAATCGTCGCGCAGCTCGAGTACACCGATCGCTGGACGGTGCGCAGCGATCTCTGGCGCTGGCTGCCTCCGCCCTCGGGAGCATGGAAACGGGTGACCGACGCCGGTCGCCTGCTCGAGCCGAGGGTCGGGGGTGGCATGCTGGCGGCGCTCAGACTCGGCGATGGCATCAATACGCCGGTGCTGGCGCCGCATCTCGCCGATCCGATCATCACTGCGCCCGGGACAACATGGGGCGACATCGTACCCTCGCCCGATGGGCGGTGGATCGTCGCGCCACGCCACCAGAATGGACGGTGGCAGCTGGTGCGCTGGCGCGCCGGCGCGCCGCCCACCCAATCGCTGGCCGTCCTCACTCAGCCGGCCGACGTCGTCGCGGATCCTGTGTGGGGCATGGGCGGTGTGCTGTTTGTGACCGACGCCGCCGGTTTTCCGCAAATCCATCTCTGGAAAGAGGGACAGGGAGTCACGCGGCTGACGGATGAGCCGCTGGGCGCGCGGTCGCCCGCGCTGCTGCGCGACGGCCGGATTCTCTTCACGACGCTCGGCCACGAGGGATGGGAGCTGCGCGCGGTCGCGCCGCTCGCG
>DASZCG010000008.1:0-1894 GCA_035943355.1 Gemmatimonadales bacterium | reverse complement strand
GGGCCCTGGCGCGGGCTACCGGCGACCGGCCGGCCCGTGCGGTTCCCCCTGTGCGGGATCTTTCGCTTCGCGCCGACCGGGAAGCTGGCCAGCGAAACGATCTATTACGACCGGGCAGGGGTGCTCCATCAGGTCGGTCTCTATCATGAGCCGGTCGGTGCATTGGGGCAGTTGATTACGGGTCTCACGCACCCCCTCACGCTGGCTCGCGCGTACGTCCGCAGGTTGTTCGTGCGGTCGGGACGGCGCACGTAGATTACGGCTCAATCGTGGACGATCTCGTTACGGTGTTGGAGTCCGGAGACTTCGCCCTGCTGACGCTGGCCAAGGCCGCGCTCGAGGGGGGGGGATTCGATACGTCGTCGAAGGCGAAGGCGTGCAGGACCTCTTTGGGATGGGCCGACTGTTCAGCGGCTACAACCTGATCACCGGCGCGCCCAAGATCCGCGTGACGGCCGAAAACGCGGAGCGGGCGCGCGAGCTTCTCACCAACGGAGGGGTGTATGGCTCTACCTGATATCAATGCCGTCTGCCTCCATTGCCACCACGCGTTCCGCGAACGGCCCAGCCGCTCGTTCCTCGGCTTCCAGAAGTTCACCTGCCCGCATTGTCATCGCGAGGTGATCTACCCGCTCACATCGGGCTATCGGACCACCTATTGGGTCCTTGTGGGCGTCATGGCCCTGGTCATCATCGTGAGTCTCATGCAGGGTCGAGTCGCATTCCCTGGTCTCGTGGGCATTGCAATGATTTGGGCGCTGGACAAGGATCGCCGCCTGCGCCGGGAGGTAGCGGACGCCCAGGTGGCGAACGCGTCCCATCAGCCGGCCGTTCGATAGGCCGGTAGACCGTCATCGCCGACACTCCCAACATCGGCCCGCGCGGCCGCAAGCGGCGCCTCCGATTCGGGCTGATTGGGCTGGTGGCGGGCGCTGTGATTGGCGTGGCACTGCTGACTGCGGGCGTGCCGCGCCCATGGCGATGGACGGTATTCGTGCCGCTGTGGGTCGGTTGGTTGGGCGTGTTTCAGGCGCGCGCCAAGACCTGAGTGCGCCTAGCGGCGCGCGGTCTGCGCGACATGGATCAAGGTTCCCAACGGATTGCCGATCTGGCCGAGCTGGCCCAGGTGCGCCGCCGGGCGCGCGCGGTGCACGTCAAGGCCGTGGCAACTGCGGCGGCGCTTACTGCACTCCTGGTTTTGTTGTAAGGTAGAATCCCATGACTGAGCAGCAACGAGCCAAACTCCGGGCACTGCTCCAGGCGTACGCTGAGCGAGCGGCGAAGGCCAAACCTGAGGAAAAGACCCCGGAGGACCATGCGGATCGGCGCATGTGCGGGGAGCGACTCCACGCCATCGTGCGCCCCGTCCTGGATGGCTTCATGGCGGAGCTCAAGGAAGCGGGTCACGAGGCATCGGTCCGGGAGCACATCGAGCGCGACGACGCATATCCCAGCGTCGCCCTTTCCTTCACACCGCGCCGCGGCCTCGCGTCCGCGATCATCTTCCGGTACGACCCGCGGCACGGCATCGCCGTGCAGCGGGAAGTCAAACAGGCGCCGTGGAAAGGACGGCCTGCGACCGCAAGCGGAGATCGCCTCGGCACTATCGGCATCACCGCGGTGTCGGCGGCCTGGGTCGAGACCAAAACGCTGACCTTCATCGAAGCAGTGCTAAAAGCGAATTGAGGCGAATGGGAAGGGGGAGGCTTTCACTCATCGCGGTGCTGTGCCTGCTTCCCGCGATGGGATCCGCTCAGGTCCGGGCCCCAACGGCGAGATGAAGCAGCTCATGTTGCAACACGCGTTTCGGACGGTCGAGCGCGTGATCTTCGTCATTGGGCCCGAGAATCTCCGGTCGCGCAGGGCAGTGGAGAAGATCGGCGGCGTGTATGTC
>DASZCG010000007.1:0-14688 GCA_035943355.1 Gemmatimonadales bacterium | reverse complement strand
GTCGAGCGTCTTCACGATGTCGAACGTGTGCAACATCGCGGCGATGTTATGCCCGTCGATCGGCCCGAAATACCGGAAGCCCAGCTCCTCGAACAGCATCCCCGGCGACCAGAGATTCTTGATGCTCTCTTCGACGTTTTTCGCAAAGTCGACGAGCTTCTTGCCGCCGATCAGGTGCGAGGCGCGCTCGATGACGTGTTTGACGCGCTCGCGCATGCGCACGCCGATGGGGCTCGCGATGATGGAGCCGAAGTACTTGCTGATCGCTCCGACGTTCGGAGCGATGGACATGCCGTTGTCGTTCAGGACGACGATGATGTCGCGGCCCGAGTCGCCGGCGTTGTTGAGCGCTTCGTAGGGCAGCCCGCAGGTCATCGCGCCGTCACCGACCACCGCCACGACCGCGAACGTGTCTGCCTTGAGGTCGCGCGCCGCGGCCATGCCGTAGGCAGCGGACAACGCGGTCCCGGCATGGCCGGCGCCGAACTGGTCGTGCTCGCTTTCGTCGCGGCGCAGGAAGCCCGACAGGCCACCCTGCTGGCGGAGCGTATGCAGCCGGTCATTGCGGCCGGTGAGGATCTTCCACGGATATCCCTGGTGGCCCACATCCCAGACGATCTTGTCGCGCGGCGACTCGAAGGCGGCGCAGAGCGCGACCGTCAGCTCGACAACACCGAGCCCGGCGCCGATGTGGCCGCCGGTCTGGGACACGACCTCGATGAGCCGCTGGCGCACCTCGTCGGCCAGCTGCTGCAGCTCTGCGGGCTCGAGGGCTTTGACGTCTGCGGGACCGCGGATTTTCTCGAGAATCAATTCGGCCTCGTCACGATATAGTGGGCGAGCTCAACCAGTATGGGGGAAACTAACCCGACATCCCGCAGGTGGTCTACGGCTCTCGCGGCGCGCCGTTCCGCCTCGGCCCGCGCGGCGCCGACGCCCAGCAGCGTCACGAAGGTCGCTTTGGCGCGCGCCGCATCCTTGCCGGCCGTCTTGCCGAGCTGGTCGGATGTCGCGGTCGCATCGAGGACGTCATCGGCGATCTGAAAAGCGAGGCCGATCGACTCGCCATAGGCGCGCAGGCCCGCAATGTGGCGCGGCGAGCCGTCGGCTGACAGCCCGCCGATCACGCAGGACGCGGCAATGAGCGCGCCGGTTTTGCGGCGGTGCACCTCTTCGAGCGCCGCGATCGGCAGCGCTTTCGCCTCGGCCTCGAGATCGAGCGCCTGGCCGCCGATCATCCCGCCGGCCCCCGCCGCGCGAAACAGCTCGAGCTGGATCTCGCGATTGCGCTGCGGCGGGAGCGCGAGCGTCTCGAGCCCGTGCGCCAGCACGCGCGCCGCCAGCGCCACCATCTCATAGCCGGCGCGCGTGGCGCGCGGCACGTCGAAGGCGCGATGCGCCGTGGCCCGCCCCCGCCGCAGGTCGTCGTCGTCCATGCAGGGGAGATCGTCATGCACCAACGAATAGGCGTGCACCACCTCGACGGCGGCCGCCAGCTCGGCCACGCCCGCCGCCGACGCGCCGTTCAGCGCCTCGTGCGCGGCGAACACCAACGTGGGCCGGAGCCGCTTCCCTTCCCCGAGCAGGCTGTAGCGCACGACTTCATCAGCGTCGGGGACTGCGGCCAGTACGGTATCGACTCGAGTACGTGCGTCCGCGAGGTATCTAGCGAGGGCTTTCAATCTCGAGGACTTTTTTGACCTTCAGCTCGGCTTGCGCCAATTGCTCCCGCGCAACGCGAAGCCGCTCGACGCCCTCTTCGAAGAGCTTGAGCGCTTCGTCGAGATCGAGATCTTCGGCTTCGAGCTTGCGAACGATGGCTTCGAGGCGTTCGAGCTGCTTACTGAACTCGGCCATTCACCTCTCCGTCGGTCACGCGCAACCGAAACTCTTTGCCGGACGGCAGCTGGGCGACGCGCTTCAGGATCGTGCCGTGTGCGTCGCGCGCCACCGCGTAGCCTCGCGCCAACACCTGTAACGGGCTCAACGCGTCAAGCCGCGCGCTGTGCGCGGTGAGCAGTGCGCGCGACTGCTCCAAGCGATGGTCCATGGACCGCGTCAGACGGTCGCCGGTTCGATCCAGGCGCTCCACCACATGGCGCGAGGCGATCCGTAACGCACGAACCAGGCGTTGGCCAAGGACGCCACACGTCACGAGCACCTCGGCGCGGTCGGGTGTCGCGGCTTCAGCCGCGGCGGACGGTGTCGGCGCGCGGACGTCGGCGACGAGATCGCACAGCGTGACGTCGGTCTCGTGGCCAATCGCGGAGATGACGGGCATCGGCATCGCGGCGACGGCACGCGCCACGCGCTCGCTGTTGAAGGCCCAGAGGTCTTCGATCGATCCACCGCCCCGCCCAACGATGAGCACATCGACCGGCAGCCGGCGAATGCGGTTCAGGGCCGAGCAGACCGACGCTTCCGCCTTGGCCCCCTGGACCTGCGCCGGTACGATGATCAGCTCGGCCACCGGCCAGCGCCGGCCCACGACGGCCTGGATGTCGCGGAGCGCCGCCCCATCCGGGCTCGTGACGACGGCGATGCGGCGCGGGAACGGCGGCAGGCGCCGCTTTCTGGCGGGATCGAGCAGCCCGTCTTTCAGCAGGGCCGCTTTCGCTTTTTCGAACGCCAGCTTCCACAGCCCGCCCTGCTCGGTCGAGAGCAGCTCCGTCACCGTGAGCTGGAACTCACCCTTTTCTTCGTACATGGAGGGTCGCGCGAAGACGAACACCTGCATGCCATCGACGGGAGCGGGCAGCAGGTAGTTCTGCTTGGCGAACATCACACAACGGAGTTGCGCCGTCTTGTCGCGCAGCGAGAAGTACCAGTGACCGCTGCGCCACGCCTTGAATCCGGCGATCTCACCGCGGATCCAGAGGGGCGGCAGCCCCGCCTCGATCACGGCACGGGCGCGACGTGTCACGTCGCCGACGGTCCACGCCCCCTCGGTCGAGGCGGCGCTGAAGAGGTCTAGGGCTTGAGCCACTGCCGGGCAGCCTGCACGGTGTTGTAGAGCAGCATGGTGATCGTCATCGGGCCCACGCCGCCGGGCACCGGTGTAATCGCCGAGGCGATCTGCTTCGCTTCCTGAAACTTCACGTCGCCGACCAGACGGTAGCCCTGCTTGCGCGTGGGATCGTCCACGCGATTGACGCCGACGTCGATCACGACCGCCCCCGGCTTCACCATGTCGCCCGTCACAAACTCCGGCTTGCCGATGGCGACGATGAGAATGTCGGCCTGGCGCGTGTAGAGCTCGATGCCGCGGGTGCGGGAGTGGCACACGGTGACCGTCGCGTTTCCCCCGGGGCCATCCTGCAGCAGCAGCGCCGCCATGGGACGGCCAACGATATTGGAGCGGCCGATCACCACCGCGTGCGCGCCCTTCGTCTCGACGCCCGTCCGAATCAGCAGCTGCTGCACGCCGTAGGGCGTCGCGGGACGGAACCCCGTGGCATCGCCGACGGCCACTTTGCCCACGTTCTCGGGGTGAAAGCCGTCCACGTCCTTGCGGGGGTCGATGCGATGCAGCGCGCGATTGGTCTCGATCTGCGCGGGCAGCGGCAGCTGCACGAGAATGCCATGGATCTTGGAATTCGCGTTGAGCCGCTCGAGCAGGCCCATCAGGTCGGCTTCCGTGGTGTCCCTGGGAAGCTTGATCGTCTCGTGGTACAGGCCCGCTTCATCGCAGGCTTTCCCCTTCATTCTGACGTAGACCTGCGACGCGGGATTGTCGCCCACCAGGATGACGGCGAGCCCCGGGACGACGCCCTGCTTCTGTAATGCGCCAATCTGGCCGGCCAGCTCTGCCCGCATCGTCGCGCCGATGGCGTTGCCGTCGATCAGCCTGGCCCCACCGTGCACTGCCGCAGGATTAGCGTGCAACGCCCACCGCCCGTGTCTCGCGGATGACCACGACCTTAATCTGCCCCGGGTACTGCAACTCGCGCTCAATCTTGCGCGCGATCTCGTCGGTCATCCGGGCGGCGGCCACGTCGTCGACCGCGTCGGGCGTGACGACCACCCGCACTTCGCGGCCCGCCTGGATGGCGAACACCTTCTCTACTCCCTGGAATTCGGAGGCGAGCTTTTCGAGCTGCGACAGGCGTTTCACGTAGGTCTCGTAGGCTTCGCGCCGCGCACCGGGACGCGAGCCCGAGACGGCATCCGCCGCCTGGACGATCACACTGACGGGTGATTCGTGCGGCACGTCGTCGTGGTGGGCGGCGATGCAGTTGATGACGATCGGATGCTCGCCGTATTTCGTCGCCATCTCGATGCCCAACTGGACGTGGGTGCCGTCGTGCTCATGCGTGAGGACCTTGCCGACGTCGTGGAGCAGCGCGCCGCGCTTGGCGAGCGCGACGTCCAGCTTCAGCTCGGCGGCCATGATCCCGGCCAACCAGGCGACTTCCTTGGAGTGCTCGAGGATATTCTGGCCGTACGAGGTGCGGTACTTCATGCGCCCGACGAGCTTGACCAGCTCGGCGTGCATGCCGCGAATACCGATGTCGTAGACGGCCTGTTCGCCCGCTTCCACGATGCCGGCGTCGATGTCGGCCTTCGCCTTGCTCACGATTTCTTCGATGCGCCCCGGGTGGATGCGGCCGTCGGCAATGAGGCGCTCCAGCGCGAGCCGGCCCACCTCGCGCCGCACCGGCTCGAAGCAGGACACGACGACGGTGTCGGGCGTGTCATCGATGATCACGTCCACCCCGGTCGCCGCTTCGAAAGCGCGGATGTTCCGTCCCTCGCGGCCGATGATGCGGCCCTTCATCTCATCCGATGGCAGCGCCACCGCCGACACGCTCGACTCAGCCGTCTGCTCGGCGGCGATGCGCTGAATCGCGAGCGCCACGATCTTCTTGGCCTCGCGGTCGGCGTTCTTCTTCGCCTGCTCGGTGATATTGCGGACGAGCGCCGCCGCCTCGTCGCGCGCCACGTTTTCGAGCCGGCCGATCAGCTCGAGCCTGGCTTCCTGGGCAGTCAAGCCGGCGACCTGCTCGAGCCGCGCACCGATCTCCTGCGCGCGCGTGTCCAACGCCCTGGTGCGGTCCTGGAGCTGCTGATCGAACTTGCGCAGCTCCTGCTCGCGCCGGTCCACGCCGGCGAGCTTGTCATCGAGGCTCTTATGGAGGTTTTCGCGGACGGCCATCAATTCTTCTTTGGCGGCCAGCACGACACGCTGGCTCGATTCCGTCGCGTGGCGCTCGACGCGCCGGCCCCACAGGTAGAAGACCAATGCCGCGACGAGCACGCCGCTGAGCACGGCCGCAATGATACTCGACAGCTCTGCCATTTGATTTATCTCTCAGCCGCCGACCTAGCTCGCGCTTAGAGCCTTGCGCTTGGCCGGCGGCAGCATTTTCGCGAGATCGTCGGCGACGGCCGCGAGGCGCGCCGCCACTTCCCGCTCGGTTTGCTTCGCCTGAAACAGCTCGTTCGTAATGTCCAGCGCCGCGAGAATCGCGGCTTTATGCGTTTCCACCAGCGGACCCTGACTCAGCACTTTCTTCAGGGCCTGGTCGACGTACGCAGCAACTTCCCGCGTGTACTCCGGCGTCAGGTCGGAGCGAACCGTGTACTCCTCGCCCCCGATCATGACGCGGACCGCATGTTTCTTCGCGATCACTTCTGCGGGCCTCCATTGTCACGCGCCTGCTCTTCCAGAAACGTCAAACGCTGCATCAAATCGTGCACCCGCGTTCGCGCCCCTTCGACGCGCTGCCGCAGAGCTTTGTTCTCGGACTCCAGCTCGGAGTTCTTCACCGGGCCACCGCGCGACTTCAGGTCTGCTTCGGCCTTCTGCGCGCGCGACCGCCAGCCCGCCAGCTCCTCCGCGACATCGCGCAGGATGCCTTCGAGCTGATCGAGCGTTGCGCGCACATCAGGCCGATCGCCGGCGTACGTCAAGCGTTGCCTCCGCTGCTCGCAACATCGTGTCCAGCACTGCGTTCGGTTCCGTTTCGGTCAGCGTGCGGTCTGGGGCGCGGAACGTGCAGCGCCAGGTGACGCCGCGTGTTCCCGCCGGCAGACCGGGTCCCCCACGGTACTCATCCAGCACGTCAAGCCGCTCGAGCAGCACGCCGCCCTCGCGGCGCAAAACGTCCGCTACTGCGGCGGCAGTCACGCCCGCCGGGAGCACCAGAGACAGATCGCGTACGACGGGAGGCTGCGTGGGCAGTGGCTGGTAGCGCGACAGGGCCGGCTGCCCGACGGCGATCTTGATCTCCAACCCGTAGAGCGGCGCTGCCCACTTGGGAGCATCCGCCTCGAGCGGTGTGGCTGCGCCCCACACTTCGCCGGCCGCGTCTCGCCGCGCGGCGACCCAACCGGCCCCATCGGGCGCCGGCTGCACCACGCAGAAAGGAGCCGCGACCCCAACAGCTAACTCAAAGTGCTGCTTTAGGTCCCATATGTCCATATCAGGTAGTTTCGCACGCTCCCCCGACGGAGCCCCCCCCCCGTCCGACCAATGTGCGGGGTGTCGCGCGCCCGTAAACACAATGCCGAGGTGCAGTTCCTCGTCGGGCCGGGCGCCGGCACGCGCTTTCTTAAAGACGGTCCCCACCTCGAACAGCCGGACGTCCCGCTGGCCCACGCTCCAGTTGTGCTCCACACGCCGGAGCAACCCCGGCAGGAGCCGGCTGCGCAGATGGGCTTCCTCGGCGGAGAGCGGGTTCTGGACCGGCACGGCGTCGGGGCTGTCGGCCGGGCCGAGCGGCAGCGTTCGGGCTTCGAGCAGCCCGCCGCCGCTCCGCACCAGGTGCTCGCGAATGTGGCGTAGCGTGATCTCCGCTGGGGCCTCGGGGACCGTGGTCGGCCGATAGGGCCGCAGCTCGTCGGGGAACGTGTCGTAGCCCTTCAGCCGGGCGACCTCTTCGATCAGATCGACCTCGCGCGTGACGTCGGGCCGCCAGCCCGGCACCTGAACCGCCATGCGCTCATCGCGTGGCGCAACCACGAATCCCACCGCGGACAGCAGCCGCTCGATTTCCTTGCGCGGGACCGGAATGCCAAGCAGGTGGGCGACACGCGCCTCGCGCAGAAACACCGAGCGCGGTTGCTGGGGCCCGGCGGGGGCGGGGGGCCACAAGTCGAGCGGCGCCTCACGGATCTCGCCGCCGGCGACGGCGCGAATCAGATCGATCGCGCGCGCCAGCGCCTCGGGCATGCCGAGCATGTCGATGCCGCGCTCGAAGCGATAGCTCGATTCACTGGAGATGCCGAGCGCGCGGCGCGTGCGGCGAATCCGCGTGGGCTGGAAGTAGGCGGCTTCCAGCACGATGTCGGTCGTGCCCTCGGCAACTTCCGACTCGGCGCTCCCCATCACGCCGGCGACGATCTGGGGCCGCTCGGCGTCGCAGATCGCGGTCATCTCCGGGGTCAGTTTTCGCTCGACGCCGTCCAACGTGACGATTTGCTCGGATGGCTTCGCCCGACGCACGACGACCGCCGGCCCGCGCAGTTTGGCCAGGTCGAAGGCGTGCAGCGGCTGATTGATCTCGAACAGGATGTAGTTCGTCGCGTCAACGATGTTGTTGATGGAGCGTTGGCCGACGCTCTGCAGCCGGTTCGCCAACCAGGCAGGACTCGGACCGACTTTGACCCCACGCATGACGGCGATCATGTAGCGGGGCGCGCCTTCGGGGTCTTCGAGGCGGACTTGGACGCCGTCCACGTCGGCACGAGTGGCACGATTGGCACGAGTGGCACTCGCGACACTCGTCCCATCGTGCCGACGTGCCGTCGTGCCGTCGTGTATTTCGGGCAGCTTCACCGTCGCTCCCAAACTCACCGCAAGTTCCCGGGCAACGCCCTTGTGGCACAGGAGGTCGGGCCGGTTCGCTGAGACATCGATGACGATTTGCTCATCGACAATCGGAATGGCTTCGAGAAACGGTGTCCCTGGTGGAGCGTCGGTGTTGAGCTCGAGAATCCCCGTATGATCGACGCCGAGGCCCAGCTCTTTGGCCGAGCAGAGCATGCCGTTGGACTCGACGCCGCGTTTTTTGCGGCGCTCGATCTTGACACCGCCCGGCAGCGTCGCGCCGACCGGCGCGAAGGGATAGGTCTTCCCCGCCTGGACATTGGAAGCACCGCACACGACTTCGAGAGGCGCTCCGCCGCCCGCGTCCACCTGGCAGAGCGAGAGGCGATCGGCGTTGGGATGCTGCTTGACTGCGAGCACGCGCGCGATCAGCACGTCGCGCAGATCCTGATGGATCGGCAGGACGGCATCGACGGGCGCAACCTGACGCGCGAGCCGATCGGCGACGTCTTTGCCCTCGAGCGGGCGGCCGAGCAGCGCTTCGAGCCAACGACGCGAGACGATCATGCGAACTGTTCCAGGAACCGCACGTCGCTGTCGAAGAAGAGGCGGATGTCCGGGATGCCATATCGAAGCATCGCAATCCGCTCGGGCCCCATGCCCCAGGCGAAGCCCGTGTACTTCTCGCTGTCCACGTTGCAATTCTCGAGCACCACGGGATGGACCATGCCGGAGCCGAGGATTTCCATCCAGCCCGTCTGTTTACACGCCGCGCAGCCCGTGCCGCCGCAGATCTGGCATTGCACATCCATCTCGGCCGAGGGCTCGGTGAACGGGAAGAACGACGGCCGGAACCGCACCTTCGTCGTGGGCGAGAAGATGCGGCGCGCGAAGGTCGCGAGCGTCGCCTTGAAATCGACGAAGGAGATGCCCTCGTCCACCGCGAATCCTTCGATCTGCTCGAAGACGGGGGAGTGCGACGCGTCGAACGGGTCGCGGCGATAACAGCGCCCCGGGGTCACGATCCGGATCGGCGGCGGATACTTCTCGAGCGTGCGAATCTGCACGGGCGAGGTGTGCGTGCGCAGCAGCACGTCCCCCCCCAGGTAGAAGCTGTCCTGCGCATCGAGCGCGGGATGGTCCTTGGGGAAATTGAGCGCGTAGAAGTTGTAGCGCTCCGTCTCGGCTTCGGGCCCCACGACGCGCGTGAAGCCCAGCTCTTGGAACACGTCGCAGATCTCGTCCACGATCTGCGTGACGATGTGCACCCCGCCCCGCCACTGGCGGCGGCCGGGCATCGTGACATCGACGTCGCTGAGCGATGTCGCGCTCCGCTTGAGGTCGGATTCACGCGCTGCGATGGCCTGCTCGAGCTCGCGCTTGAGCGCGTTGGCGGTACCGCCCACGCGCTTGCGTTCCTCGGGCGCGAGAGCGGGCAAGGCTTTGAGGATTTCGGTGAGGGCGCCGGCTTTGCGCCCCAGGAGCTCAGTCTTGATCTCCTGGAGCCGGCGTTCATCCGCCTGCGGTATTTCCTTCAGACGCTCCCGCAGGCCGTCGAGGCTCGCAAGGAGGTCGCTCATGGTTAGAGGGCCTTCTTGGCGACCTCCGCCAGCTGCTCAAACGCCGCCGGATCCCGCACGGCGAGATCGGCGAGGACTTTGCGGTTGATTTCGACGCCGGCCTTGCGCAGGCCGTTCATCAACCGGTTGTACGACAGCGCGTGCAGCCGGGCCGCGGCGTTGATCCGCGTGATCCAGAGGCGCCGGAACTCGACCTTTTTCGCGCGGCGGTCGCGATAGGCGTACTTCGCCGCCCGCTCGGTGGCCTCTTTCGCGGCCTTCCAGAGCTTGCTGCGCCCACCCCAGTATCCCTTGGCGAGCTTCATCACCTTATTCTTGCGCTTCAGGCGCGCAACGTTGCTTTTCACGCGAGGCATAAGAGCTCCTTACGCCTGCAGGAGGCGCTTGAGGCGACGCTCGGCATGCGACACCAGCGTCGCCTTCCGCAGGTGGCGCTTCCGCTTGGGATACTTCGAGGTCAGGATGTGGCGCTTGTACGCGCGATAGCGGCGCATTTTGCCGGTACCCGTGAGCCTGATCCGTTTTCTCAACGCCCGCTTCGATTTCATCTTTGGCATTGCTATCTCATTTCGGTGCGAGGACCATCGACATGTTGCGGCCCTCGAGCTTTGGTTCCTGTTCGATCTTTCCGATATCCTTCAACTCTTGCGCCACGCGATCCAGCACTTCCCGGCCCAAGTCGATGTGCGCCATCTGCCGGCCGCGGTACATCATGGTCACCTTCACCTTGTTGCCGTCTTCCAGGAACTCCCGTGCGTGCCGCGTCTTGAAGTCGAAATCGTGGTCGTCGATGCCGGGACGATACTTCACTTCCTTCAAGTGGATCACGTGCTGCTTTTTCTTGGCCGCGCGCGCCGCCTTGGCCTGCTCGAACTTGAACTTCCCATAATCCATGATCTTGACGACGGGCGGCCGGGCGAGCGGCGCGACTTCCACGAGGTCCAGACCCCGTTCATGCGCGGCGGCCAGCGCTTCGTCGATACTCAGCACACCCAGCTGGTCGCCATTGTCCGCGATCACGCGCACCGGACTGATCCGGATCTGTCGATTGACGCGCGTGCGCGGTGCTTTGCTGTTGTTATCGGGAGGGGGCAGCTGTGCGATCTCCTTTACCAAAGTAAAAACGCGGACCCGGGTTCCCCCAAGATCCGCAATTCCTCACCGGGTGGTGAGGTCTCGAGAACCCTGGCGCACTCTCTGGGAGAGGCAAACGGGTGGGGCCATCAGCCCACTTACCATATTGTCGACACCAAGCTAGCCGAGCACCTGCGGTTGGACAAGACCAAACCCTTTGCCGTCGCGTCCCAGACGGCCGCTGATCACGTGCGGGTCATGCTCGAACACCAGGAGCCACTCCTCCGCCTCGGCGCGCTGATATACGCGGCGTCGGGTCTCGAGCGTGACGAGGGGCTGGACGTCGTAGCCCATGATCCAGGGCAGCGGCAGGTGAGCAGACGTCGGCACGAGATCGGCGATAAAGCAGGCCTTCTCCCCGCCACTCGCGATCAGCACCGATTGGTGATAGGGCACATGACCGGGGGTGGGGATGCCACGAATACCGGGCAAGATCTCGGTTTCCCCATTGATGAGCGTGAATTCGATCTCCGCGAAATTGTGCGGCAGATAGCTGCCGGCGGTGCGCTCGTTGGTGTGCTGCGCAAAGTCCAGCTCGCCCTGCTGCACCACGTAGCGCGCCCGGGGAAAGGACAGTCCCACGCGGCCTGACGGATCGCGGAACCGGTCGCCGCCGGCGTGATCGAAGTGGAGATGCGTGTTGATCACCCAGCGGACATCGTCGGGTGTGTGCCCCAGGGCGCCGAGTGCATCTTCGAGCTGCGTGCGGCCGTTCGCGCCCTGGTTCTGCACGCCGTAGATGCCGGTGAATTTCGCGTCCTCCTTGTTGCCCAGCCCCGTGTCGATCAGGACCAAGCCGTCGTCGTGCTCGACGAGCAGGCAGCGCAATGCGAGCGGGATGCGATTGCGCTCATCGGGGGCGACGCGACGCGCCCACAGCACCTTCGGAACGACGCCGAACATGGCGCCGCCATCCAGATGCTGCCTGCCGCCTTCGAGGGCATGGCAGGTGAGGCGGCCGACTTTAAAGGTCGTTGAGAGTGCGGGCGCCATTACCCTGGGCCAGTCTCAGCAGCTGGGCTAAGCATTTCGCCGCGGCGACGGCGTCGGGCGTGGCGCGATGCCGACCCTCGATTTCGATGCCGAAGTGAAAGCTGACGGTATCGAGGTTGCGGCGGGGCAAGTCCGGCAGAAGTTTGCGGGCGAGCCTAACGGTGCAGACGCGTGGACCCTGCAGCAGCAGGCCACAGGCCCGCTCGATCTCCGTCGTGACGAAGGCCCAATCGAACCGCGCATTATGCGCGACAAAGACGCACCCCTCGAGCGCGGCCAGCAAGCGATCGACGATGTCCTCGAACGGCGGCGCGCTCCGGACCATCCGGGCATCGATGCCGGTGAGGCCGGCGACAAACTGCGGGATGGCGATGCCCGGATTGACGAGCGAGTGAAACGCGACAGTCCCGTCCAGCCGCACGACCGCAATCTCCATGATCCGATCGCCGCGGAAGGCGCGACAGCCCGTGGTCTCAACGTCCACGACAGCGAACTTGCAGTCCTCGAGCGCGGGACTCGCTTCCGGTGGTGTCGCGACGGTCCAACGTCCGTCTGGTGTGCGGCCGAACCGCGTGTCGGCGGCGAGGAGCGCCGCGGCGATGCGGTCGGCGGTGTGGCGGTTGGCCTGCGCGATGCCGAGCACATCGCGCACGATGACCAGGCTGCCCGCCGGGCCGCCGTGCAGGAACGCGAGCGCCCGAGCGGAGAGCGAAGACGACGGCAGTGCCTGCAGCCCGTTCAGAGGTCGTCTCGCCGCAGCGGCAGGGTCATGCAGCGGGGACCGCCGCCGCCGCGCACCAGCTCGCTGCCGTCGATCGAGATCACCGCGCGCTCGTCGCCGTTCAGGGTGTCGTCGCCGCTGAGCAAGTTGACGGCGGAGATGAGTCGAAAGCCCGCGTTGGCCAATTCCCCCAGAGTGGCATCGTTGCGGTCATAGCTCAAGACCACGCCGGGGCGGACGGCGAAAGAGTTGCACGCCGACGCCCACTGCTCGCGTTCCTGGACGGTGCGCTGATTGCCGCCGCAGAAGATGGGCTCGAGCGGGTGATCGACGGCCTGCATGGCGGCAAAGAAGTTGGGCACCTCCTTCACACCCTTGGAGCGTTTGCGGCGGTGCAGGACGGCGAGCCGCTCCGGTCCCACGAAATGCGGTGGATAGACCACGCACAGATCGCGGTCCACCTGCGTGAAGATCATATCCAAGTGAATCGCCGTCCGCTCGGCGGGCAGTACGACGATGATGACGTCGCTGACGCCGCAGTGCTGGAATACGAGGTCGCAGAGCAGGTCGAGCGCCGCCGGGCTGGAGCGCTCGCTGAAGCCCAGGATCATCAGGTCGGGGCGGATCGGATGCACGTCCCCACCCTCGAGGGTGTAGTTGATGCGCTTCTCTTCCGATCCGTCGTAGAGAATGCCGGCGTTGTCGAATGTCGCGTCGTAGCGGAACAGCGCCTTGATGAGCAGCTCTTCGGTCCAGCGCACGCCGTGGCGCATAGCGCCGATGATCGAGTGCTCGCCGATCACGATGCCCACGTCGCGCGTGAAAAACAGATTGGGCAGCGGTGGCAGCGCATAGGCCACCTCGTTCAGGGCGCGCGCGATGGGGCCGCCGTCTTCCTGCGCGCCCTCGACCATCAGCGCCACGAAGTCTTCCGACGACAGCGCCGCCATCTGCTTGGAGAGGGCGTCGGAGGGAATCACCTCGAGTGCGCGCGTCGTGAGGAATTCGCGCACTTCCGGCCGTCCCGCAATCTCCACGAGAGAATCCCGCACTTCATGGACCTCGGCAAAGCGCTCCAGCACCGCGACGAGCCGCCGATGCTCGCGCTGGGCGATTTCGAGATCGATAATGTCGTCGTAGAGGTAGTCTTCGCGGGTGCCGGGGGTGACGGCGACCAGCTCTTTGCCCGGAGTATGGACCAGCACCGAGCGCAGCGCGCCGATTTCTGACGTGACGTGGACCCGGGGCATGGCGGAGAAAGCTAACGGTTGGCCAGAGAGTAGCTGAGAGTCTCCAGTTCCAGCGCCATGTTGACCGTCTTGACTTCGACGTCGGCGGGGACATTCAGCGGCACCGGCGCAAAGTTGAGAATGGCTTTCACGCCGCTGCGCACCAATCGATCGACCACGTGTTGCGCCGATTCGGCGGGTGTGGCGACGATCGCGATGTCGCTCGGATCCTTCTTGAGGTCGGTTTCGAGGTGCTTCACATCGCGGACGACGAGTCCGTTCCAGCGCGAGCCGATCTTGCGCGCGTCGTGATCGTAGATGGCGGTGATGTGAAAGCCGCGCTGCTTGAAGCCTTGATACTGCACCAACGCGCTCCCCATGCGTCCCGCGCCGACCAGCACGACGCGATAGCCGCGCTCCAGTCCCAGGATGTCGCGGATGCGGCGCGTCAGCTCGGGGACCGCGTAGCCGAGGCCGCGTTTGCCGAATGAGCCGAAGAAGGAGAGATCTTTGCGAACCTGGGCGGAGGTGGTGCCGCCCAACCGGGCCAGCTCGCGCGAAGAGATGGTGGGCGTTTTGGTTTGCTCGAGAAAGCGAAGGTAGACAGACAGCCGACGGACGGTGCTGTCGGAGATCTTCCGCATTGTGAACTATTTCACAATGGGCGACCTCGGCGCAAGAGCCGGTAGCGCCAACAGCAGGTCAATACGCCGGCTGAGTTCGACAAATGCGGCGCGAAAGGCGGCCCGCGTTGTGGCGTCGTCCCCCTCCACGTCCGCGGGATCGGCGATGCTCCAATGCGCGAGCGCCGGCTGACCCGGAAAGATCGGGCACGCTTCCTTCGCGCGATCGCAGACCGTGATCACGAAGTCCCAGTGCTCGCGCTCCAGGCCGGCGACACTTCTCGGTGGGTGCCCGGCCCAGGGAATGCGGAACTCCCGCAGCGTGTCGAGCGCGTACGGGTTCACCCGGGTGGCCGGCTGCGATCCGGCGCTTGCCGCCTTGAACCGACCCTGCCCTTTTGCGTTGAGGATCGCCTCGGCCATTTGGCTGCGCGCCGAGTTGCCGGTGCAGAGGAACAGCAGGCGATAGGTCACGCCGGCTTACGGGCGCGAATGAACGCCCCCATGACTCGCCCGTTCACCTCTCGTGCGAGGACGTCATCGATGCCTGCATCCTTGAATTCATAGACGCGGGTTGGCTCAACCTCGACATCCACAAACCCCGCATTGGCGAGCAGCCGGCGATACTCGTTTTCCT
>DASZCG010000006.1:0-6569 GCA_035943355.1 Gemmatimonadales bacterium | reverse complement strand
GACCCACGCTACGCCGGCGGTGCACTCGGTTACTGAGATATCCCCTCGACTGACATGGGAGCCCGCATGCGCCTTGCCCGCCAATCCACGCCTGTAGATGTGTGCATCGTCGGCTCCGGAGCGGGAGGCGGGATGGCCGCGTATGCACTCACCAACGCCGGCCTCAACGTCACCGTGCTCGAAGCGGGCGGACCCTGGGACAACACCACCGACTCCGCCATGCTCACCTGGCCCTACGAGTCGCCCCGGCGCGGCGCCTCGACCCGTGCCAAACCGTTCGGCGAATTCGACGGTTGCATCGGCGGCTGGGAGCTGCCGGGCGAGCCGTACACCGTGGCGCCGGGCGAGAAGTTCCGCTGGTGGCGCGCCCGCATGGTCGGCGGCCGCACCAACCACTGGGGTCGCATCTCGCTGCGGTTCGGCCCGCGCGACTTCAGGAACAAGTCCACCGACGGGCTGGGCGACGATTGGCCCATCAGCTACGACGATGTGAAGCCCTACTACGAGAAAGTCGAGCGGCTGGTCGGCGTGTTCGGCAGCAACGAGAACCTGCCCAACGCGCCGGACAGCATCTTCCTGCCGGCTCCGAAGCCGCGCTGCTACGAATTGCTGGTGCAGCAGGCGGCGCGCCGCCTGAACGTCACCTGCATCCCGTCGCGCCTGTCGATCCTGACCAAGCCGCTCAACGGGCGTGCCGCGTGTCACTACTGCGGCCAGTGCGGCCGCGGGTGCAAGACGAACTCGAACTTCTCGTCCACCAACGTGCTCATCGGGCCGGCGCTCAAGACGGGCAAGCTCACCCTCGTCACCAACGCGATGGCGCGTGAAGTCACGATCGACAAGAGCGGCCGGGCGAGCGGCGTCACGTACATCAACACGACGGACGGCAGCGAGCATCACGTAGACGCGCGGGTCGTCGTCGTCGCCGCGAGCGCGTGTGAAACGGCCCGCCTGCTGCTCAACTCGAAATCCGCGTCGTTCCCCAACGGCCTGGCCAACGGCAGCGGCACAGTCGGCAAGTACCTCACCGACACCACCGGCACCGACGCCGGCGGATTCATCCCCAAGATGATGGATCACGTGCCCCACAATCACGACGGCGTGGGCGGGATGCACGTCTACATGCCGTGGTGGCTCGACAACAAGAAGCTCGACTTCCCGCGCGGCTATCACATCGAGGTGTGGGGCGGCGCGGACATGCCCGAGTACGGGTTCATGGGCGGCATCGAGCGGCTGCCGCCGGGCGGCGGGTACGGCAAGCAGCTGAAGCAGGACTATCGCCGCTACTACGGCGCCTATGTCGGGTTCTCGGGCCGCGGCGAGATGATCCCCAACGAGAACAGCTACTGCGAGATCGATCCGAACGTCGTCGACCGCTGGGGCATTCCCGTGCTGCGCTTTCACTGGAAGTGGACCGATCACGAGTATCTGCAGGTCAAGCACATGCAGGAGACGTTCCGCGCCATCATCACCGAGATGGGCGGCTCCCCATGGTCACCCATGCCGTCTAAAGAGGACGGCTACGGCATCGCGGCGGGCGGAGTGATCATTCACGAGCTGGGTGGCGCGCGCATGGGCGCGGACCCCAAGACCTCGGTGGTGAACGGCAGCTGCCAGGCGCACGACGTCAAAAACCTGTTCGTCACCGACGGTGGCCCGTTCGTGTCGCAAGCGGACAAGAATCCCACCTGGACGATCCTCGCGCTCTCGTGGCGCGCCAGCGACTACATCGCAGATCAGCTCAAGAAGAGGGCCCTATGAAAAAGGACGGGCGAGACGGGCGGGAAGGGCGAAACGGGCTGTCGCGACGAGAGGCCCTCGGGGTGATTGGACTCACTGCGCTGACCACGGCGTTCAAGTGGACGCCCCATGACGTCGCTCACGCGAGAAAGCTGGTTCGCCAGGCCGCAAAGGCGGCGACACCGTACGCGCCGGCGTTCTTCACGGCACACGAATGGGAGACGGTGCGGATGCTGTCCGATCTCGTCATTCCCAAAGACGAGCGCTCGGGGAGCGCGACCGACGCCGGCGTTCCCGAGTTCATGGACTTCATGATGGGTGACCGCCCCGATGGACAGATTCCGATGCGCGGCGGGCTCGCCTGGCTGGACGCGGAATGCTACGACCGCAATGGCAAGACGTTCGTCGGCTCGACCGACGCCGAGCGGACCGGCGTGCTCGACGACATTGCGTGGCCCAAGAAGGCGAAGCCCGAGCTGAGCCAGGGGGTCGCGTTCTTCAACATGTTCCGCGACCTGACGGCGTCCGGGTTCTGGTCGAGCAAGATCGGCATCGTGGATCTGGACTATCAGGGCAACACATACGTGGCGGAATGGAAAGGTTGTCCCGACGAGGCGCTCCGCAAACTCGGCGTCCAATACGAGGATTGAGTGGCCAAGCGACTGGGAATCGGCATGGTGGGGAGCGGGTTCAACGCCAAGTTCCATTTGCTTGGCTTTGTCGGAGTGCGCGACGCGGACGTCCTCGGCGTGTGGAGTCCCAACGGAAACAACGCCGCGGCGACCGCTGGCGTCGCGAAGCAGTTGGGCGTCGGCGATGCAAAACCTTACCCATCGATCGCGGCGATGGTCGAGGATCCGGCGATCGACGCGATCTGGCTCTCAGGCCCGAACCACGCGCGCATCGAAAACGTCGAGGAAATGTGCAGCGCGATCGAGCGCGGCAAGGGACAGCTCAAGGGCGTCGCGTGCGAAAAGCCGCTCGCACGTAATGTCAAAGAGGCCAAGCGGGTCGTGGACCTGGTCACGAAGGTCGGCCTGGCGCACGGCTATCTGGAGAACCAGGTGTTCGCGCCGCAGGTCGAAGCCGGCCGCACGCTGCTGTGGGCGCGCGGCGCCAAGCTCACCGGCCGGCCCTATCTCGCGCGCGCCGCCGAGGAGCACAGCGGCCCGCACGCGCCCTGGTTCTGGCAGGGCAAGCTGCAGGGCGGCGGTGTGCTCAACGACATGATGTGTCACTCGTCGCTGCTCGTGCAGCACCTGCTCACCGATCCCACCAAGCCGCGGACGTCGGTGCAGCCGGCACAGATCACCGCGCACATCGCCAGCCTCAAGTGGTCACGGCCCCATTACAGCAAGAAGCTCACGGAGACGATGGGGAAGGACGTGGACTACTCGAAGGCGCCCTCCGAAGACTTCGCGAGCCTCGTGATCGAATTCGCGACGGACGACGGTCACCGGGTCCTGGGCGAGGCGAGCACGTCCTGGAGCTTTGTCGGCGCCGGGCTGCGTCTCTCAGCGGAATTGCTCGGGCCCGAGTACTCGCTGGCGTGGAACTCGCTCGATTCAGGTCTCAAGCTGTTCTTCAGCCGCGAGGTCCAGGGAAAGGCCGGCGAGGATCTCGTCGAAAAGCAGAACGCCGAGATCGGCCAGATGCCGGTCGTCGCGAACGAGGCGTCGGCCTATGGCTACGAGGCGGAGGATCGCCATTTCGTCAACGTGTTCCTGGGCAAGGAGAAGCCCGCGCTGACGTTCGACGATGGATTGCAGGTCGTCAAAGTCCTGATGACCGCTTACATGAGCGCCGAGCAGGGCCGCACGCTCGAGTTCCCACCGAAAGACCTCGAGTCGTTCGTGCCCGCGGTCGCGAAAGGAACGTGGAAGCCGTGATCACCGCACTAGCTTTGTTGCTTATGGCACAAGCCCAACAGTGGCCGCAGCACTCGATGGATCGCCCCCGGCCTCCCGTGGTGGATCCGGGCCCCGAGGGTCCACCGGGGCCAGCGCCGAAAGACGCGGTCGTGTTGTTCGATGGCTCGACGCTGTCGCACTGGCGTGCGGAGGACAGCTCCGCCGCAAAGTGGATCGTCCAGAGCGGGTACGTCGAAGTGAAGCCCGCAACCGGTATGCTCGTCTCGGCTCAGCCGTTCGGCGACGTGCAGCTGCATATCGAGTGGGCCACGCCGTCGGTCGTGAAGGGCGAGGGCCAGGAGCGCGGCAACAGCGGCATCTTCCTGATGGGGATGTACGAGCTGCAGGTGCTCGACTCCTACAAGAACGACACGTATCCAGACGGCCAGGCGGGCGCGATTTATGGTGAGAATCCGCCGCTCGTGAATGCCACGCGGCCGCCCGGCCAATGGCAGGTGTACGACATCGTGTTCCACCGCCCGCACTTCAAGGCCGACGGCTCGCTCGAGAGTCCGGCGCGCATGACCGTATTTCTGAATGGCGTGTTGATTCAGGACAACTTCGAGCTGGTGGGACCCACGGCGAATAAGGCGAGACCGCCCTATAAGGCGCACCCGGACAAATTGCCGCTCAAGCTACAGGATCACGGGAATCCTGTTCGCTACCGGAATATTTGGGTGAGAGAATTGGAATAGAACCGTCCCGCCCCGGCCTAATGGACGGTCGGCGCTGATACTCTTTCGGTCGTGGCCTGCGGTCTGAAGACCGCCGCAAAAAAGACCAACACCGCCGCGGCGAACGCCGCCGGCAAAATCCAGAAACTCCGCCACAGCGGCAGGGTCAGTGCGCTCGCGCCCGCCAGGAAGCGGTCGTACACGTTGCCGGCGATCTGCGCGCCGATGAACATCCCCCACCCATAGGTCACGAGCACTAGGAAGCCCTGCGCCTGGCCGCGGACCGCGGGCGTGGACTTCTTGTCGACGTAGATTTGCCCAGTGACAAAGAAGAAGTCATAGCAGGGGCCGTGCAGCATGATTCCGATTAGAATCATCCAGAAGATGGCGTCAGGAGCAGCGAGCGCGAACAGTGCATAGCGCAGCGTCCAGGCTGCCATCCCCATTATCAGCATCCTCTTCACTCCGAGCCGGAGGAACAACATCGGCATGAGCAGCATAAAAACCGTTTCGGAGATTTGGCCCCACGTCTGCGTGCCCGCGATTCTGTGCACGCGGGCGGCGACGAGGTACAGCTGCGTGAAGTTGTAATACACCGCGAGCGGGATACACAGCAGGAACGACGCGATGATGAAGACGTAGAACGGCCGGTCGCCGAGCTGCCTCAGGGCGTCGAGCCCCGCGATGCTCCGGAGCGAAACGGGTTGCCCGCGCCCCGGCGGCGGCGTGTGCGGCAGCGAGAAGCAGAACAGACCGAGCAGAATGCTGGCCGTCGCGGCGGTGTAGAGCGGTCCCGGAGTTTGTTCAGCGACGCCACCCATCATCTTCCCGAGCGCGAAGCTGATGAACAAGCCCGCCACGATCCAGCCGATCGTCCCGAACACGCGAATGAACGGGAACTGCTGCTCCTGCGACTGGATGTGATGGAACGCCAGGCTGTTCGCGAGGCCCAGCGTCGGCATGTAGCACAGGTTATAGAGGAGCAACAGCAGGATGAACGTGGTGGGCTCGGCGGCGAATTGCGGCGTCGCGAACAGGACCAGGCCGCCCAGGATATGCAGAAAGCCGAGCACCTTCTCCGTCGCGAAGTACCGATCCGCCACCAGGCCGAGGAAGAACGGCGCGACAATGGCCGCCACGGGATTCACCGTGTACGGCCAGTGTGTCAGCGTCCCCATGCCGTGGTTCGTCATATACACGGCGATGGACGTGTACCATGCCCCCCAGATGAAAAACTGGAGGAACATCATCACGGACAGCTTGGTCCGGATCACTGCGTCAGGTTGCCGATACTGCGAGCTCCTTCGCGAGCCTGATGATAATGTGCGCCCCCTTGGGCAGCACGATATCGGAGTCCTTCGTCTGCGATGCGACGCCTGCGCCCGCGGCGGCTCCGACGATGCCGCCGATGACCGTTCCCTTGCTGTTGCCGCCGAGCACGCGACCGAGGATCGCACCCGCGGCGGCACCGGCACCGACCTTCGCCGCATCACCGCTCGTCACGCCGCGGCCCTTGTGCACCGTCTCGAGCGAGTCGACGGTGGCCTCGATCGGGTACGAAGTGCCGTGTACAGTGACGCTCGTAATGGCAACCGTCAAGGTGCCGGCTGTGTGCGGATTGGGGGCCGGTTTTACGGCGGTGATGTCGCCGTGTACCGTTGTGCCCGCGGGAATCACGACGTGGCCTTGCGCGTCCTTCACGTCCTCGACGACATGCGCCAGGAACGCGTCACCGATCTTGCCGGTCCGCGACGAGAGTGTGTCGTTGGCGGCAACGTCGATCTTGGTGCCCACACCCAGATGCAGCATGGCCGGCCGCGCCGGAGGTGCGGGAGGCGTGGTATGCGTCGACGTGCGAGTGTGCGTCGTGGACTGCGCCGGCGGATTGGTATGCTCCGGCATGTCGCGCATCTGCGCCGTCGATTCGGCGGGAGCGAGCGTCAGATTGCGCGCAGTCGAATCACTGGACTGGGCGGCCCGCTCGCCTTTTTGACATGCAGCCACACCGAGCAGAGCAAGAGCCGCCAGCGCGACAATTCGTGTCATGGGTTGCCTCTCTGTTGACGACGGTTGTGCAGTGGGTACCCGCCTGCCGGGGTCAAGGTTCTACAACCGGCGTTTGAGGCCCTCGGGCGTGAGGCCCTGCAGGTACCCCGCGAGCAGCGTGAAGTTGTCCGTGACGAGCAGGATGCCGAGCACGATCAGCATCCCACCCGCGATCCGATCAACCCACACTATGTACGGT
>DASZCG010000005.1:0-3090 GCA_035943355.1 Gemmatimonadales bacterium | reverse complement strand
GTGATCGCCGGCAAGGAGATCCGCACCGGAAAGACCATCGACGCGGTCATGCCGCACTGTCACCGCCACGTGCTGGCGAAGGTGCATCAGGCAGGTCCGGAAGAGGTCCATGCCGCGGTCGCGGCGGCGCGGGAGGCGTGGCAGGATTGGTCAAAGTGGAGTCTCGCCGATCGGGCCGCGGTTTTTCTCAAGGCGGCCGACCTGCTCGCCACGCGCTGGCGCGCCATGGTCAATGCCGCCACGATGCTCGGGCAGAGCAAGACGGCGTTCCAGGCCGAGATCGACGCCGCCTGCGAGCTGATCGACTTCTGGCGCTTCAACGTGCACTTCGCTGACCAGATTTACGCGCACCAGCCACTCTCGCCGGCCGGCACGTGGAACGCGCTGGATTATCGCGGGCTGGAGGGGTTCGTCTACGCGATCACGCCTTTCAACTTCACGTCGATCGGTGGAAACCTGCCGACAGCTCCGGCGATCATGGGGTGCACCGTCGTGTGGAAACCGGCGGCGACGGCAGTGTACTCGAACTACCTCATCTTCCGGCTGCTGCAGGAGGCGGGACTGCCCCCGGGAGTGGTGAATTTCGTCCCCGGCCCGGCGGCGGTGATCAGCGAACGATTGCTCTCCGATCGTCACCTCGGCGGCATTCACTTCACCGGATCGACCGAGGTGTTTCAGACGCTGTGGAAGCAAGTCGCCGATAATCTGACGAGCTACGCGGACTACCCACGTCTCGTGGGTGAGACGGGAGGGAAGGATTTCATCGTTGCGCATGCGAGCGCCGATGTGGACGCCCTATCCACCGGCATCGTGCGTGGCGCGTTCGAGTACCAGGGTCAGAAATGCAGCGCTGCCTCCCGCGCCTATGTGCCGGAATCGCTCTGGCCGAACGTGCGCGAGCGCGTCCTCTCAAGCCTTGGCGACATCCGCGTCGGCGATCCTGCCGACTTCCGTAACTTCATGGCTGCGGTGATCGACAAGAAGTCATTCGATAAGATCAAGCACTACATCGACCGGGCGAAGCACGATCCCAAAGCCAAGGTCCTGTTCGGCGGCGACTGCGATGACAGCGACGGCTACTTCGTGCAGCCGACGCTGATCCAGGTCGAAGACCCGAAGTATCGAACCATGTGTGAGGAAATCTTCGGTCCGGTGCTTTCCTTATATGTGTATCCGGACCGGCACTGGAAGGAAACGCTCCAACTGGTCGACCGTACCTCGCCGTACGCCCTCACGGGCGGGGTGTTCGCCCAGGATCGGGCGGCTCTCGTGGAGGCGGGTGAGGCACTGCGCTACGCGGCTGGCAACTTCTACGTGAACGACAAGCCAACCGGCGCCGTGGTGGGGCAGCAGCCGTTCGGCGGGGCGCGGGCCAGTGGGACGAACGACAAGGCCGGCAGCCTGCTCAACCTGATCCGCTGGACCAGCGCGCGGGCGATCAAGGAGAACTTCGTCCCGCCTCGCGACCCGTGGTATCCGTTCATGGCGGAGGCTTGAGAGCACCCATCCTCGTCTGGGTGCTCGCGGCCGCCTTCCTCCTCCTGGTCGCCTCGCTGCTGATCGGCTCATTCACCAAGCCGGAGTTCCCGCCCTATCCGCTGAGCACGAGACCCGCCACGAACGGCATCTACACGCTCGATGCCTCACGAAGTGACCGCTGGCAGCGCTTTCGCTTCGCCCGCAACGCGGTGGTTGACTCCGTGCCGTGGGACATCGCCTTCCGCCGCAATCACGTAATCACCGCTCCCGGTGCCGGGGCGCTGGACCTGGGGCCGATGAGCTTCGACTCGCCCGTGGATGTTCCGGGTGATGGCTATGTCGCAACAACCTTTGGCGCCGACACGGTGAATCCCGCCATCGGCAAATGGTACGCATACAGCATGTGGTCCCACCTGCTCACCTCGAACCACCATCTGTACGCGGTCCGCACAGCCGACGGACAGTTTGCCGCGTTCGAGATTCTCGCCTACTACTGCCGCGAAGTCGGCTCGGCCTGCTATACGATGCGCTATAAAACAATGCGCCCCCGACCGGTATCGTCGGGGGCGCGCAATTGAGAGACCGCGCGGCTACTTATTCGGCGGCAGGATCTTGAACATTCCGGTCCCGCACACGGGACAGACACCCTTCAGCGCGGGGCGGCCGTTGGCCATCTTCACCTGCTGGGCGTTCGAGATCTTCCGCTTCGCCTTACACTTCACACAGTAACCTTCGTCCGCGGCCATTGGGGTCTTTCCCTTCGCCATTGTCGGTCGCTCCTCCCTCGGGGGGCACGGGCTCGTTGGGGAACGGGGAAGCTGCAAGCGCCAGACAACATAATACGGTCGCGCTAGGGGGTGGTAACCGGACCGTCGTGAAACCCATTTCTTTTGTGCGTTCCGTCACAGAAGGGTTTGGTCGCCGAGCCCCCACATCTGCACAGCACAACGACTTCCGACGGTTTCCCGTCTTTGCGGAGTGGGGGCGTCAATTCCCGCCCGTCCGGCGTCACAATGCGTACCGGCCCCTCGATGATTAGCGGGCCGTTGGACTTCGGGGTTATGGTCACTAGGGTCATACGGCCAATATAGCGGCCCGGGAGGGACGCCGATGCGGTTCATGACTCTCGTGGTTGCGCTGACGGTCGGGACAGCGTGCGTCGCCGCGGCGCGCGCCCAGAGCAGGATGGCGGTCGGGGTCGAAGCCGGTGCCTTGCATGGCTTCGACCAATCAGTCTTCCAGCTCGGCCTGCGCGCCACACCGGCGCGCGGTGGCTACGGCTCGGTGGACTTCGCTTTTGCAACCATCCCTGACCTGCTGTTTGACGGGGCGTTGGTGTTTCTCATGGACCTCGGCATCACGTACGGCGCGCCGAGCGACAGCTCACCGGTGTATGTGTTTCCGCACGGCGGCGTGAGCCTCGGGGCCGCTGGCAGTCTGTCCGGGAGCGGTGGTGGCGGTGCGGTCGCCGGATACAACGTCGGTGCCGGCTTGCTCCTGAGTGCGTCACCCAGTCTCGGATTCAGCCTCGACTATACCTACCGCCGCTTCACGTCCGGCCAGGTGCCGGTTTCCAGCATCACCATAGGGCTGATGTTCCTGCCTTAGCGG
>DASZCG010000004.1:0-15314 GCA_035943355.1 Gemmatimonadales bacterium | reverse complement strand
GGAGTTCCGCGCCGCGCACCTCGTCTCGGGCGACCACCGCCAGCCCAAAGATCCCGAGGCGCTGCGCGCGCTCACGCAGGAGGTGATGATCCGCACCCGACGCGCGAGCGTCGTGGACGACCTGGACCTGCCGCCGCGCCGCCCCCGCCACCCCGAGGTCAAACTGACCAAGGCCGAGGCAGACCTGTACGAGCGCACCACACAGTTCCTGCGGCGTCTCTATCGGGAAGGCTTCGTGCAACCGCAGGAACAGAAAGAAGAAGAGGCAGAGGACGGGTCCCCCTCCCGCCGGCCCCGATCGGGCAAGGGCATGTTGCAACTCGCCGTGATCCACCTGCGCCAGCGTCTCTGCTCCTCCGCCAAAGCGCTCGCCGAATCCCTCGAGCATCTGGCGGCGGCCGAGCGCATCAAACCCGAGTACCGCACCATCGCGGGCCAGCTCGCCGAGCGGGCGCGGAAGATCAAGACGCACGCGAAGCTCAACGTGCTCAGCGCGATCCTCAAGGAAACGCCCGACCGCGTGGTGGTTTTCAGCGATCACCGGCCCACGATTCAGTTGATCGAGCAACGGGTCGCGGCGCTGGGCAGGAAGCCGATCGTCTACTGGGGGGCGCACGCGACGCCCGAGCGGGACAAGCGAATCCAGGCCTTCCACGACGACGAGCGCAGCGTCCTCATCGCGACCCGCGCGGGCAGCGAGGGACGCAATCTCCAGTTCTGCAACGTGCTGGTGAACTACGATCTGCCGTGGAACCCGATGGTGGTCGAGCAACGTATCGGGCGCCTCCACAGGATCGGGCAGAAGCGCGAGGTCCATATCGTCAACCTCGCCGCCGCCGGGACCATCGAGTCGTACATCCTCCAGCTCCTCGACCGGAAGATCAAGCTGTTCGAGTTGGTGGTGGGCGAGCTGGACCTGATCCTCGGCGAGTTCGGCGGCGCGCAAAAGTTCGAGGGCCGGCTGGCCGACGAGTGGCTCGCCGCCGAGAGCGAAGCGGACTTCGCGCGGCGCGTGGAAACGCTCGGCGCGGACATCGAGAAGAGCAGCGCCGCGGGGAAGAGCCAGGAGCAACTCAACTCGACTATCGCGCCGGACGACAACGCCACGCGGCTCGAGCGGCGGTTCGAGACGCTGTCGGTACCCAGTCGCCTGCGACTCGGCCTCGGGACGAGCCAGGTCGTGAAGGCGGCCGGTTGGGACGCCAAGCGCGAGCGGCTCCGCGTGCACGTGACGGAAGTGCTCGAGGCGCTCGAGTCCATCGAGCCGATTGGCGGCGAGACGACGACGCAACCGGCCGGCCAGCATCCTCAGCACGGAGCGCTGCAGCGGATCACGGGCCTGACCAGCTCGGGACGGGCCATCACGCTCGTGGCGCAAGTGGACCGGCTGCCCATGGTGCTCGTAGACATCCAGGTAGATACGGCGTGACGCGCCGGCCCCCCCCGCCCTCGCCCCCCCCGAAGCCGCGGCAGAAGCTCCCGCGCAAGCCCGTCGCGAGCGGCGAACCCCCCGCTGAGCAGCTCGCCGACACGCCTATCCGTCCGCTGCTCGAGCGCTACTGCGATCTCGCCGGAGTCCGTGTGCTCCGCCGTGGCCCTGATCTCCACGAGCTGAAGCTGCCGCCGGTCGAGCGCGTCCACTTCAAGGACCGCGCGGCGCTGCGCCTGGCCCTCTCGCTCGACGCCCTCGAGCGGAACCCCGACGCCGAAATCGCCGTGCTCGGCAGCCCCTTTCTTGCGCATCTCATCGCGGCGATCCGAACCCGTGGGGGGCGGCTGTCCCTCGGTCTGATCCCGCCGCCGGCTTCTCCGTCCCGGAGTGGGGGAACGAAGGAGGTGGGGCCGGGCACCGATCTCGTCGTTCCCGTGCGGGACGGCACGGCGCGCACGCGCAAGGCCGGCCTCGCGGAGCACGCCATCGGACGGCTGTTCGCCCGGGTGGTGCTGCGCGCCGGCGCGACGGTCGAGGAGGCGGTGGTCGAGAGCGACGTTTTCGATCTGGCAACCGGCACCCGCGTGAGCGACGACGTGGCGGACTTGTTCCGTGATCTCGAGGCGGGCCGCGTGGCACCCGCGGCGTCCGACGCAATTCCAGACGCGGTCACCGTGCCGTCACGCGAGCCGCAGGAGCTGCTGCGGCTGTTGCTCGCGAACCTGCGAGAAAAGAGCGCCGAGCGAGTGCGGGCCCGGCAGGCCGCCGCGGAACAGCAGGTCGCGGCCGAGCTGGAGCGGCTCGACCGTTACTTCGCGTCCATCCTCGCGGACAAGACCGATGCGGACGAGGTGCGGACCATCACCGCGCTGCACGAGCGGCGCCGGACCGAGGAGGTGCGCCGGCACCAGGTGAAGGCGATCGTGCATCCGCTCCAGCTCGTCGAGGCTCGCGTGCTGGTGCAGCGTGTCGAGTGGGAGCTCGAGTCGGCGCATGGTCGACGGGCCCGGTTCGCGGGGCAGCGGCCATTCGCCGGAGCAGCCACCTGGACGCTGGCCTGCCCGCGCTGCGCCCGGCCGCCGGCGGTGCTCGTCATATGCCGGCACGAGGAGGCACACTGCGTATGCGACGCCTGCGCGCTGCGTTGCTCCGTGTGCGCCGAGGACTTCTGCGCGGACCATGGCATCGCCATGTGCCGCGTGGACGACCAGCCCGCCTGCGCGGAGCACGCGCGCGTCTGCCAATCCTGCCGGATGGAACACTGCTCGACGCACGCAGGAGTCTGCGCCGAGGGCGATCACCCCGCCTGCTCGGCGTGTCTCGAGGCCTGCGGCAGTTGCGGGCGCGTCGTCTGCAACCGGCACGCGGAGCGGAGCCGGTCGGACGCGCCGAAAGGAAGCCGGCGGCTGTGCCCGGCGTGCCTGCGCTACTGCGAGGGCGGGACCAATGAGCCTGTGGGCGTGGACGAGGTCACGCCGTGCGCGAGCTGCGACAAGTCGGTCTGCACGGCGCATCAGGCTGTGTGCGAAGTGGACGGGCACGTGCACTGCTCGCGGCATCTGCGCCGCACCGACCATTCGCAGCGCCTCGTCTGCAAGCAACACCTCGCCGCCTGCGTGCACGATGGCGCTGCGGTGTTCGCATCAGACGAGGTCCAGGCGTGCCCGATCTGCGGCAAGGACGCGTGCGCGCGACATCGCGTGGCGTGCGAGTACTGCGGCCGGCACGTGTGCACCGCGGATCTCGCGCCGTTGCAACGGGCTCGCCCGTCGCGCCGCTGCTCCACCTGCGCGCAGCTCGCCGCCGTCAGCGAGCCACCTGAACCGGTGCTCACCGCCGCGCTGACGGCGATTGGCGGGGGGAAGGAGCGGAAGTCGTCGCGCGCCTGGCGGATGGCCCGCGACCGGAGTCACCTGGTGGTGGAGCTCGATTTCGGGTTGACACGGAAGACGGTGCTGACGGTGCGCCACGGGGACACCGTTCCGGACAGCATAGTGAAGCATTCGTTGCTGGGGTCAAAGGGGAGGAAGTAGCACCCGTGCGCGCTAGGCTTGATACGCGCGAATCCGCTCTCCCGGCTCGGCACTCCGGGCCTGACGCAGCGCGGCGTCCGCGTGCTCGATTAGGCTCGCCGGCTCGAACGGCGTGGCGTGGGCGTCGGCCACCGCGTCGTACCCCGCGCGGACGCGCAGCGGCGGGGCGGGCCGGTGTCTGCCTGCCTCGATCACCCTGGTGAGGCGCTGTGCCAGCTTTACGGCACCGTCGCTGCCCGTCCCGGGCGCGAGCACGGCGAACTCTCCCGGTCGCAACTCCCCGATGCAATCGGAGGTGCGACCACTCGTGCGCAGCACCAGCGTCGCATGGGCGCTCGCCGCGGAGAGCACCGCGGCACTCGTGCCCCGGTCCTTGGGGTCCGGCTCGACGCCGAGTGCCACACAGGCAAGCGGCGCATGGCGCCGGAACGCTTCCGCCGCGAGCTCGCGGGCGCGGCGTTCGAGCCCGCGCGTTGTGTACAGCCCGCTCGCGGTGTCCACGACATTCTCCTCCAACCGCCGGTCCGTCTCGATTTTGACGCGGGCCATGGCGTCGAGCTTGAGTGCCAGCTCGTCGGGGTTGACCAGGACACTGAGGTAGTCCGTCGCCCCAGCCTCGAGCGCCGCCAGGCGCTGCTGCTTTGTCGCGGGCGCTGAGGTGATCACGACGATCGGCAGGTTCCAGGCGGCCGGGTTCTCGCGCAGCGTGGCGCACACCACCGTGCCAGCAACGTCCGGTAGGTCGGCATCCAGCACGATGACGTCAGGCCGCAACACTGCCGCCCGGTCCACCAACTCCCGACCGCTCGAAACAAAGTGGACCCGGTACTCGCGCGCCTGGATGAGGTTGGCGAGCGCCTGGCTGGTCCACGTGCCGCCCGCATTGGCGACCAGCAGGACCGGCGGACGGATGAACGGTGCGCGACGAGCCATGCCGGAATGTTGCCTGCACCCGATATCGGCAAAATCAGGCGAACTCCTAGCTGCGCCCGGAAAAGACCCGGGCTTGTCCACGGACTACCCCATGCCGCGCCGTCGGGGCCGGGGGGGGGAGGGGGGGGGAGCCCCGGACATGCCCGTTTTGGACCTTGTGTGGCACGGTCGCGAAATGGCGTGCGAGTCGAGTGGCAGGGAGGCGAAGGGGTCACCTCCGACGCGCTAGCTCAAAAGATGCAGGTGCAACGAGCACCGCACGCCTATCGTCCGTACAAGAAGTTTCGCTCCTACCATCGTCGGTGCGCCCACGGCACACGCCGGCATGAGCCGGAGCGCGGGAGCTCGCCGAGATGCCGAAGAAGGGGAAGGACTCAGTACCCGCCAAAGCACCGGTTGACCCGGCGTTTCATCTCTCCGCCGTCGTAGAATCCTCCGACGACGCGATCGTCACCAAGACGCTAGACGGCACTATCACGAGCTGGAACAACGGCGCCGAGCGCGTCTTCGGGTACACGGCCGAGGAAATCATCGGCCGGAACGTGTCCGTGCTCATCCCGCCCGAGCGGGCGGATGAAGAGCGCCGGATTCTGAAGCAGATCGGTGCCGGGCAGCGCGTCGACCATTATCAGACGCTGCGCCGCCGCCAAGACGGCTCGCTCATCGATGTGTCGTTGACGGTCTCGCCCATCAAGGACGGCACCGGCAAAATCATCGGTGCGTCCAAGATCGCACGCGACATCACCGAGCAAGTCCGCGCCCTGGAGCTGCTGCGGCGCAGCGAAGAACTGTTTCGCGTGACCCTCGCGAGCATCGGCGACGCGGTGATTGCCACCGATCGGGACGGCCGCGTCACCTACATGAATGCCGTGGCGGAAGCCCTCACGGGCTGGGAGCGGCACGACGCGCTCGGCAGGCCGCTCGATCAGCCCTTCAGGATCATCAACGAACACAGCCGTCAGCCGGTCGAAAACCCGGTCGCCAAGGTCCTGCGCGTGGGTGCCGTGGTCGGCCTGGGCAACGATACCCTGCTCGTGTGCAAAGACGGAACGGAGCGGCCGATCGACGACAGCGCGGCGCCGATCCGCAACGCCGCCGGAGAGCTGGTCGGGATCGTGCTGGTATTCCGAGACGTCACCGAGCGCCACGCGCGAGCGTGGGAGGCGCAACGGCTGGCGTCGATCGTCACGCACGCCTATGACGCGATTTACAGCGTCTCGCTGACGAGCGACCCCGCCCAAGAGCCCGTCATTCAAACCTGGAACCGCGCCGCCGAGCTGCTCTACGGATACACCGCTGAGGAGATCATCGGGAAGCCAATTACGATGATCATCCCTGCCGACCACCTGCCGCTGGAAGGTCAGATTCTGGCGCGCCTGCGGAAGGGCGAGTACGTCGAGCCACACGAAACCACGCGCCTCACCAAGGCGGGACGCCAGTTCGACGTGTTCGTCACCGCCTCACCGCTGAAGGACAGCGCAGGGCGCGTGGTGGGCGGGTCGAAGATCGCCCGCGACATCACCGCGCGGAAACGGGACGAAGAAGCGCTGCGTGAGAGCCAGGAGCAGTTTCACGCCCTGGCCGACAACATCCCGCAGCTGGCATGGATGGCCGACGAACAGGGCACGATGTACTGGTACAACCAGCGCTGGTACGACTATACGGGCGCCACGCCCGAAGAAATGCGTGGCTCGGGTTGGCAGAAAGCCCTTCACCCCGAGCACGTGGCTCGGGTCGCGGCGCGCGTGCAGAAGTCGTGGGACTCGGGCGAGCCGTGGGAAGATGTCTTCCCATTGCGCGGCAAGGACGGGAGCTACCGCTGGTTCCTGTCGCGCGCGCGGCCCATCCGGAACGCCGCCGGCCGCGTGGCCCGCTGGTTTGGCACGAGTACCGACGTCAATGAGCAACATGCGGCCGAGGAAGCGCTGCGGCACGGCGCGCTCCACGACACCCTCACCGATCTGCCGAACCGCGCCTACTTCGTCGAGCAGGTGTCGCACGCGCTGGCGCGGATGCGGCGGGATCCCGGTTCTCGGTTCGCCGTGCTGTTCCTCGACTGCGACGACTTCAAGCAGTTGAACGACAGCCTCGGTCATGCAACTGGTGATCGGTTCCTGACGGAGGTCGCGCGCCGGCTCCGGGCGTGCGTGCGGCCGGGGGATGTCGTGGCGCGGCTGGGCGGCGACGAGTTCACCGTGCTGCTCGAAGCGATCACGGGCGCCGGCGACGTGGAGCGCACCGCGCGACGGATCCAGGACGCGCTCGCCGCGCCGCTGAGCATCGAGGGGACATCGGTCGTGGTGAGCATGAGTATCGGCGCTGCGCTGGGCGGGCCGGAGCACGACCAGCCGCAGGAGGTGGTGCGCGATGCGGACATCGCCATGTACCACGCCAAGCAGCAGGGGAGCGGACGCTTTCAACTGTTCGACGCCGCGTTGCGGGATTCGGCCGAAGCGCGCCTCAGTATGGAAGCGGACCTGCGGCTCGCCCTCGAGCGTCGCGACATGCGGCTGGTGTTTCAACCCATCGTCGAGCTCGAGGCCGGCAAAGTGCGCGGGTTCGAGGCGTTGCTGCGGTGGCATCGTCCGGGGCACGGCGTGGTCGCGCCACGCGACTTCGTCGCGCTGGCCGAGCAGACGGGTCTCATGATTCCGATCGGGAGCTGGGTACTGCGCGAGGCGTGCCGATACGCGCGCTCGTGGCAGGACACCTCGCCGGAGGGCGCGCCCGTGCGTGTCAGCGTCAACCTCTCCGCGAAACAATTCCGGGATCCGGGCATCGTGGACGAAGTGCGAACCGCGGTGCGAGACTGTGGGGTGGCGCCCTCCTCCCTGGTTTTGGACATCGCCGAGCGCGTGCTCATGGAAAACGTCGAGTCGTCGAAGGCCGTCCTGCCCCGACTCCAGGATGTGGGCGTCGAGGTGCACATGGACGACTTCGGCACCGCGTCCTCTTCCATCACCGATATGCCGCGGCTGCCGCTCCAAGGGATCAAGCTGGACAACACGCTGGTCCACCGCGTGGGCTCGCGCCGGACGGATCTGGAGATCGCGCGCTCGATTGTGGACGTGGTGCGGAGGCTGGGCTTCGGCTTGATCGCCGAGGGGGTCGAGACGGTGGCGCAACGCGAGCGGCTGATCGCATTCGGCTGCGAGCTGGGGCAGGGTCACCTGTTTGCCAAGCCGCTCGAGCCGGAGGCCGTCGGCGCGCTACTCGCCAAGCACCGAAAAACAGGTCCTTCGCTCACGCTGCGCGCTCGCTCAGGATGACAGCTCGCGCGCTTATGTAAGAGAAGAGAGTGGAGAGTACAGGGATTTCCTTCTTCTTCTCTTTTCTACCAAAGCAGCAGCGGCTTGTCATCCTGAGCGGAGCGCGCGGCACGCGCGCGGAGCGAAGGATCCGCTTGCCCGTCCCAAAGCAGGTCCTTCGCGCCTGCGGCGCTCAGGATGACAAGCTCGCGCGCTTATGTAAGAGAAGAGAGACACATGTAGTGAAGTATTGTCCGCCCTTGCACGATGGGTCGCGAGCCCCTACTCTCTCGGGCGGCGAGAATGTCATCGGTAACGCGCTATATCATCCAGGTGGACCGTCCAGGCGAGCAGGTCGACATGGCGGCGATCCGCAGCTTGCTCGACGGGCTGGGCATCACGCTCGATCTCGCCTACGGACCGATCCCGATCAATCTCGCGCTGGGTCGCTACGTCGTCCGGGGCAGCGCATCGCCAGACGCGCGCGCTCGGGCCGAGCAGATTCCCGGCGTGCGCTTCTTCGCCGACGCGGTCCAGGAGCCTGCCCCCTGACGGCAGCTACGCCCTCGTCTTGACCCGCTTCCGCGCTTTCGGCTTCGACGACCCCGACCACCCCGACCCCGACCCTGACCCCGAGCGCAGCGCCCGCAGCGCCGCCGCTCCATCGATCACCCCGTACCCAAGGTCGTAGTCCCAGCCGTCCCCCCGCAGGTCCCGTGCGGTCCGCTGCAACAGTCCTTTGAGCTGCGCCGGGGCCAGCCGGTCCGTGGCAAAGCCCTGGCGGAGCGCGGCCGCCACGCCAGCAGCGACCGGACTCGCGGCCGAGGTGCCTCCGTCGGCTGGGTAGATTCCGGACCCCGTGAACTGACTGAATCCTGCGAGATCGGGCTTGCGCGAGTAGAGCGCGCCCGGCCCCTGCGACGAATAGCCTAGGCGCCGGTCCGTGACGGTGACGGCGGCCACGCTGACGACATCGGGATGGGAGTTCGCGCCATGGATCGAGGCCCCGGGGCCCCTGTCGCCGGCGCCACATCTCCCGTCCGGACAGTCCGCCCCGCAGTTCCCCGCCGCGAAGAAGACGTCCGCCCCTGCGGCTACGAGCGCGCCGGTGATCTGGTTGAACGGGTGGTCGGGATTGGCGCTGTAATTCTCCGGCGTGCCGATCGGCGCGTCGCTCGAGCGGTCGAACAGCCCCCAGCTGTTGTTGACGACCCAGCGCCCCGGTGTCGCACTCACGCGCTCCACCAAGTCTGCGAAGGCGGCGATCGCGTCCGAGAGAAACGCGGCCCAGGTCCCCGCATGGGACTGGAGCAGCGCATAGTCGAAGATCTGGGCGTCGGGGGCGGCGATGTGGACGTCGTACGCCACCATGGTACCATGGTTCGGCGCGCTCGAGCCCGGCACGTAACCGGGGGTCGGCGCCCAGCCGCCGGCGACCGGAATGCGCGAGCCGTCGATCCCTGTGTCGACGACGGCGACGTGGACGCCGCCGCCCGTCAGCCCGGCGCGACGCAGCGCCGTCACGCCGAGCCCGCGGGCCACGTCCTGCGCCGTACCGATCGGCGCGTCGCCGCAATAGGGAGAGTGCACCGGGGGGGGCCGCGGAAAGGGGGACACGGCGGGGTCGGCGAACAGCTCGACGATCTCGGCGGGCGTGTCGCGCCGCAGCCGTGCGACGGCGTCCTCGTCGTCGAATTCCACGCGCACGACGTACGTGTCCACCGTCCCGGGGCCGCCGTAGCGGAAGCCGCTGCGCAACACGTGTACGGGGTGGTAGGCTTCGTCGAACCGCACGCCACGGACCTTGATCCTTTCATCGAGGTGCGGCCCTGCCGGCCCGAACGAGCGCGTGCGCCATGCCGCCTGCAAGGCGTCGTGGCTCTTGATCAGGACAATGCGACGTTGCATACGCGCCTCTCATCCCTCCTTCGGATTGACCAGTGCGACGACTAACGTGTACAGGATGAGGAGGAGCGACCCGTACACCTGTTGGCCTGGGACGTGTTGGAACGGCCCGCCAAGGGCGAAGACCCACACGGCGAATGCACCCGTGGAGATGATCGTCTGCGTGACAGGCGGGGGGGGCCGTCGCCCCGGCGCGCTGGCCTGCTTCCAGGTCCACGCGGCCGTGAGGATGAGACCGATGCCGAAGGCGACCCACAGGGTTGTCTGGCGAGGAATACCGCTGGCGCTTGCGATGAGGCCGGTGACCGCCACCCAAGCGCCTACGATGTCGGCCGGGATGTACTTGACCACCTTGTCGAAGTACGTATCGGTCTCAATCGGTAGGGCAGCGGCGGCAGCCTGCGCCCCAGGGTGGACCACGCGAACTCGACGGCTCATGAAATACTCCTCGAGTCGGAGTTTCGGGGCGCACGTGTCATACCCCCGTTCCATCGCGGGTCGTTCCAGTGCCACCCCACCCGCCCCTTCGCTGCGCTCAGGGCAGGCTCTTCAGGGCACGGACGTAGCGACAAAACGAAAGCCGGAGAGCTGTTGCTCCCCGGCTGTCGTGCTACCGAAACTGGCGCCCGGTTAGTTCCGCGGCGCTCGTTCGCTTCGCTCTAGCGTGTGACCGGCTGACTCTGATTCGGATTCTGCGAGGCGATCTTGTGGAATGTCGAATTCGACACCTCGTAGCTCTCTACTGCAGGCTTGCCCTCGACGACGCGCTCCAGCTGTTTCAGCACGGCGGGATAGGTGTCGCGGCTATACGCCTCGGCATTCTCCTTCTTCTCCCACAGGCTGATCGCGACCGCTTCGGTGCCCGCGGGTGAGAGGAACGTGATCTCGTCCTTGAAGCCCGACTGCTTGCGCAGGATCGGCAGCACATCGGCCTCGAGCATGCGCGTGAATTCCGTGGCCGTGTTGGCCTTGAGATGCAGCGTGACGTTACGTGCGTACATAAGGGCCTCCTTTACAGCTCCCGCATGAACCTCTCTCCGTGAACACATCTCAACTGGCCCAAGCTACCCCGACTGTACTATGTTTGTCAAGCTTGATGGCAGTATGAGAACGCACATTAACAGGAGCGGTTAAGATGGACGTGGCCTTGGTGATACGGCAGCGCCTCGACGAGCTCGATCTCGACCAGCGCGACCTCGCTCGCGCCGCCGACGTGACGGAGTCGTACGTGTCGCAGATTCTGACGTACAAGAAGGCGCCCCCCGCGCCCGACCGCACCGACATCTACGACCGCATGGACCGCTTTCTGAAGCTGCCGGCCGGCGAGCTGGCGCGCGTCGCCGAGGCGCACCTCAAGGAAGAGCTCAGACGGCGCCTGGGCGAGACCGCGCCCCTCGTTCCCGAGCTGCGTGCGCTGATCTTGCGCAAGTGCGCGCCGGGCCGGCTCGCGCAGGTCCGGGCGATTGTGGAGCTCCAATCCTTCGGGGAGCTCGAGCGCCTGGTGGCGCAACGGCTGCTCGACGCCGCGGACGTGAGCGGCGATGTGCCACACCTCACGGCCACGCAGCTCGCTCGGCTTGAGCGCGTGATCGCGGCGTGGGACTGGGATCCGTCGACCTTCGCGCTCGTCGTCACCGTCGTCTCAAACCAGCGCGGCCGTCGCGCGGAGCGGGACGTGAAGCGCTTCGAATACGTCGAACGCGATGCGGCAGACGCGGAAGAGGAGAAAGGGCTGCGGGAGTTTCTGCGCGATCGCTCACTCAGCGGGACGGCGACCGAAGAGGAGATCGCGTTCTTAACGACCTTGCGATTCAAGGGGCGGCAGCCGACCGCCCTCTACTATTATCGCGAGCTCCAGAACATCAGAGACCCGCTCCACTTTCGCGCGCCCGTCAGCTGAACGGCGCCTGTCGAAGGAGGTCCTTCGCGCCTGCGGCGCTCAGAGCCTGCCCTGAGCGAAGCGAAGGATCCGCTTGCGCCGGCCAGGTCCCCAAAGCCTGCGTTGAGGACTACAGGACAGATTCGAGTCGGCAGGAGAATCCGGGCAGGAGGTCCTCGCCCTCCAGCGTCTCGGTCGCGGTAAGAAGCGTGATGCTGCCGTCGTGCCGATACACACGCGCCTGCCGTCGCACCGGATCGACGATCCACACGAGCTTGGTGCCGGCCTCCAACCAGTCCGCCACCTTGCCGAGCACCTCACCCGGTCGGTCGCCGGGCGAGAGCACCTCGACGACCAGGTCGGGCGCGAGCGCGGCATACGCGGTCGTCTCGGCGGGCGGTAGCCGGTCTCGGGCGACGAACGCGACATCAGGTGCTCGAACGGTATCGGGGTCGGTGGCGAGCTTGAAGCCGGTTTCGGCGGCGTATACCTCACCGGCGCCGGTCTGCTTGGCGTAGATACCCAGCTCGACGCCAAGTTTCATCGCTACACGCCCGTGCATCGAGCCGGCCGGCTCGCGCACGATCAACACGCCCCGCACGAGTTCCGTGCACTTGTTGGGAATGTGCAGGTGCAACAACTCGTCCGCAGTTATCAGCGTGGCCGGCGACATGTCGGGAACGTAGGCTCGGCTCTGGGCCATCGCAAGCGAATCTCGAGCAAGACATCAACGCACCGTCAATGGACCTGGGACCTAAGCGGACCACCCATGCCGGCGCGCCAAATCCCGCAGCGCACTCCAATGCGATCGCGCGCGCGTCGCCCTTGTCGCGACGGCAGCGGACGCGAGGGTCGTCATCGGACAGGCGACGGGAACAATCGGCGGCACCGCGTACGCCGGTGCCTCGAGCTGCGGATTCCCGAAGTCCAGCTCGTCGGCGAGGTTGTTCGCAGTCGCGTCGCGGATGGTGAGCGGTGCCAGGTTCCAGCGCCATTCGATCATCCGCAGCACCGACGTATGGTCGTACACGACATGGGAGACGTGCGCGCGCCGCGCGAATGGAGAGATCAGTAGCGTGGGTGTGCGGAACCCACGCAGCCCGTCAGTGTTGCCGACGGCGATGTCGCCGGCGGAGATCGGCGCCACCGGGGGAGGCACGTGGTCGAAGAACCCGCCCCATTCGTCGAAATTGATCACGAGGACGGTATTCGCCCACTGCGGGCTGGTGGTCACCGCCGTGTAGACGCGATTGAGAAACGCTTCGCCCGCGCGAATGTCGTTGTACGGATGGTCGTCCGAGCCGGTCCCCGTGAACTCCGTGAGGAAGGCGTTGTCCACGAATGACACGTGCGGCAACGTGCCCGCAGCGCAGTCCGCGAAGAACGCGTCGAGCGGCCGACTGATCGGAACATATTTAGCGCCCCAGAGGCCGAGGATCGGAACGTCGCCGAAATAGTAGCGGCCCCGTAAGCCTCGGCTCGCGAGGCGATCCCAGATCGTGGGCAGCGTCGAGAGCACGAGGTCGGTGTTGTGCAGCCGGTCGGTCTGGCCGGCGTGCTGATAGACGCGGTTCGGGAACGTCTCCGCCATGATGGCGCAGAAGTAGCGGTCGAACGCAGTCCATTGCGGCGCCGCCTGGCCGAGAAAGGCGAGGTCGCCCGCCTCGTAATAGCCGATCGAGGAGTCGTCGTTGGCGCGCAGCCAGCCGTCGCACGCCCCGCCGTCGTACTCCACCCGTCCCCCCTCGTAGGAATGGTCGGGCATGGCGTGCCCACACCCCTGAAAGTCGGGCGCGAGGCGATGCGTGTCGTGGCCTGTCCCGGCGGCATCGAAATAGGTGAGGCCGCCCTGGCGACCGTCGGCACCCGGCAGCCAGCCCAGGAAATGGTCGAAGGAGCGGTTTTCCATCATCATCACCACCACGTGCTCGATCCCGGACGACTCGGGGTTGACGCTCGCGAGCAGCGACCGACGGCGCTGCGCCAGCGGCGCGACGAGGGAGTCAGGCCCGCACGACACTGCGAGGCCGCCGGCAGCGGCGGCTGCCGCGGAGAGAAACGCGCGGCGGGATATGGGTTTCATGACGCGACCACCACCGTCCCGACATACCCGGGCGCAGGTTGCAGCGTGAAGAACGACCAGTCCCCACAAATCTCCACCGGATCATCGGGCAACCCCTCGCCGCGAGCCTTCACGTACGCCTCGCGCCGGGTCCAATACCTGAAGAAGGTCTGAGGATCGAGCTCTTCCTCCGAGAAGCAGCTGCGCGCGATCTCGGCATAATCAAAGTCCGCGCGGATGCACTCGAGATCCACGCCCACATCTCGGTCCCTCGCGATCGCGATGAGCGCAAGATCGGCCGAGTGCGACAGGTTGAACGTGAGCCGGCTGCCGCATTCAGGGCTCAGCGCGGGCTTGCCGAACGCGTTGTATGCGAACCGGATGCCGCCGGGAGCGGTGTCGAGGCACCGTCCCAGCAGCTGCCGCAAGCTGCCGCGCGCGACGATAAACCGCCGCCGGTCGGCCGCGAAGCGCAGCCGCCCGCTCCGCGCCCGTTCGTCTGCGCTGAGCGTCGCGTAACAGCAGGCCACGGTCTCACGCGGCACGTCCAGCGGCACGCACCAGCTCTGCACCTCGTGGTGTTCCACTTACAGCCTCCTGTTCACTCGCATCGGCTGAGGTCGCCAATACGTCAGCGATCGCCACAGCCATTCTACCGGGCCAAACTGGTATCGCTCGAGCCACCACACACTCAGCGGAACCTGGATGAGGAAGATGGTCACAGTGAGGAGCAGGCCAAGAGCTGGTCCCACCTTGCCGAAGAGGCCGAGGCCGTAGCTGAAAAAGATCATGGTGCAGATGAGCGACTGCAGCAGGTAGTTGCTGAGCGCCGTGCGTCCGACCGCCGCGAGGGGCGCCAACCGCCGCCGCCAGGTCTCGACTTGCGTCAGGAGCATGATGGTTGACGCATAGAAGAGCATCAGCGCGGGAGCGGCGAGGACCAGGCACATCCTCCCCACGTTTTGCACGACCGACGTGGGCGCAGGATCGAAGGATCCTCCCACGGCGAACGCCGCGTTGCCGGCGATGCCGATCAGCAACCCCCACCGTTGCACGCGCCGAATGAACGGGCGATGCGCCGCGATATTGTGAAATATCCTGCGCCGTCCGGCGTATAGCCCCAGCAGGAAGAGGGCGAGCACATAGGCATCATCGGTGTCCGGCGACACGTCCCTCGGCAACTCGCGCGCTCTGACGGTGACCATCTCGGCATAGGTGCCGCGCGCATACACGCGGTCGGCTGCTTCGGTCTCCTGATCGTCCACCCCAGTCTCGTACGCAATCCATTGCCTTGCCTGTGGAGGCACGTGCCCGGTGATGGAGTTGTAGGTCGTGAGACCATAGAGCAACACTGGAAGGGAGAGCAGTACACCTGCCGCGACCAGCAGTGTCTTGAGCGAGCGGCGGCGAAACAGCAACAACAGAAAACCATTCTGCGCGTAATCGTGCAGGATGTCGCCGTCCCACACGAGCAGAAAATGCGCTACCCCAATCAGGAATAAGACGCCTAAGCGGCGCGCGTAGAGTGGAACAAAGCGCGCAACCCGCGCCTCGGCGCGCAGCAGCTGCACCGCCAAGCCCAACCCAAAGAGGAAAGAGAACAGGGCTTTGAACTTTTCTTGCGCGAGGAAGAGGATCAGCCATGCCACGATCCTATCGACCGCGCTCACCCCAAGCTGGTGTGTGGAGGGGTCTTCAGGCGAGCTGAAGAGCCCCATATTCACGATGAGGATGCCAAGAATCGCCACGCCACGGAGAATGTCCAAGGCCTCGATGCGCTCTTGGCCAAGAACCGGCCCGATCACGGGCGCGGGGGGGGGGG
>DASZCG010000003.1:0-7520 GCA_035943355.1 Gemmatimonadales bacterium | reverse complement strand
CCACTCCGAGCGGGACGCGGCGCCGTCGAGCGCGCCACGAGCTTCTTGACACGCTCCACCAGCCCAGCCCACGGCGGCGGTACACCGGGATGCTGCAGCACGAAGTACCAGTACGCGCCCCCACCGACTCCGGCGAGCAGCAGCACCAGCGCGAGACGATAGAGCCACGGGCCGGATCTCCTCCTGCGGCGCAACGGCTTTTTCGCGGCCTTGTCCTGACCCTGATCGAGCAGCCGGAATGTGTGCGTCGGTGTGCGATGCGGCTCGCGTGACGTGGGTGGCACCGGCGGCTGAGTGATCGGCGGCGGCACCGATGCCACGGATTCCGGCGTAACGGTCCACGGAATGTCATCCACCGGCTGCCTTTCAAGCGGTGGAGCGGCGCGAGGTGGTGGCGGCGGTGGCGCGGGCGGCGGCGCGGGCGGCGGCGCGGGCGGCGGCGCGGCTTCCACCCGGTCGTCCGCAGGGGGAACGAAAACCGGCGCAGACGGCTTCGATTTCTCACGCGCCGGTGGCGGTGGTGGCACGGGTTGCGGAGGCGGCGCCGGCTCGTCGTCGGCGCTCGTGCGAACGACGGGAATGTCATCCGCACTCGAGCGCATGATCCGGAATCCCCTCCCGAAGAATCCCTTCTTGGGTGAAGGCGGTGGCGCCGCTTCCTCGGGCTCTTCTTCCTCCGCCTTTGATGGCGGGGGTGGTGGCGCGGGCTTGGGAGGCTTCGGCCCCGTCAACGTCGGCCCGAAGGCTTTGTAATTCCTCCACGTGATGAATGAGCGTTTCTTGCCGTCCGGTTTGATCGACTCAGGCTGGAGCAGCTCGTAGAACGCGATCGGCGTTTTGTGCCAGTCGCTGGTCTGCGTGGCGCGAAAGAATCGCCCCGTGAGGCCGCCCGCCTCGGCGGCGACGAGGACGGCCACATGCCAGGGCTCGGTGAAAAACTTCTCGTGGGTCTCGACGTCGTGCGCCGTGAGGAAGCCTCCTTGCCCCGGATGGCTGTGATACCAGCCGAGCAACGAGGCGGAGGCCTTGCCGAGCTGTTCCTGCATCCGGTCCCACAAACGCGACACGACGACTTCCGTCTTATCGCCGTAAATCGGCTGGCTGAGCTTCAGCGTCTTGTCGATGACCGTGTACAGCACCCCGGTATCGGGATCGCGATACACGTCACCAACGAGAAAACCGAAGATCGCCTGCGTGGGTGAGCTCTTGAGATGCTCCTGCAGCGCGATGACGGCCTCTTGCTGAAAGAAGATCGGGTACGGCGAGCGGTTGGACGAGCGCCCCGGATTCGTGCTTCCGGGCGCCGCGGGTGGGTTCCACAAGATCGCCCGGTCCGTCGGCATCGGCTGGACCTTGGGTTCGGGGCGACTCGTCATCGCACCGTCTCCACGATGATCCGCGCGGCACGCTCCACATCGGCGCGGGTGACGTCGAGATGCGTGACCGCCCGCAGCCGTTGAGGGCCGTACGGCGCGAGCCGCACGCCCGCCTGCGCGAGTCGTTGCGCCACCGTCTCGGCCGTATCGCCTTCGCGCAGCAAGTCGACCATTACGATGTTGGACTGCGGGTCAATCGATCGCACCGTCTTGCTGTCGGACAACAGCTCGGCAAATCGCTTGGCGTTCGCGTGGTCGTCCCCGATCCGCGAGAGGTTGTGGTCGAGCGCGTACAGCGCGGCGGCGGCGAGGATGCCCGACTGGCGCATCCCACCCCCCAATCGCCTCCGGATTTCCCAGGCGCGCGCGCGCCGGGAGGCTGTGAAGCCGAGGCATGACCCGACAGGGCAGCCCAGCCCTTTGGAGACGCTGACCATGACGGTCGCGGCGCCGCGCGTCAGCCGGGCGGGTGGGACGCCCGCGGCGACAGCGGCGTTCCACAGGCGCGCGCCATCGAGGTGTACGCTCAGCCCCGCCTCCCGCGCCACGCTGACGAGACCGTCGTAGGCCGTAGCACTGAGGACCCGACCGCCGGCGACATTATGGGTGTTTTCGATCGCCAGAGCCGTAATCCGCGGCACATGCGGCGAGGCGGGTCGCAGCGCGCCGCGCACCAGCTCTGGCGTCAATAGGCCGTCCGGCGTCGTGATGGGACGGATCTGCGCACCGCACAACGCGGCGATGCCGGCCAGCTCGTAGAGCACCAGATGCGCGTTGGCCTCGAGGAGCACCTCCGTGCCGTGCTCCGCCACCAGCCAGATGCCGGTCTGATTGGCCTGCGTTCCCGACGGGAAGAAGAGCGCGTCCTCGGTGCCGATGAGCTCGGCAATGCGCTGCTCGAGCCGGCGCGTCGTCGGGTCGCCGTCGAGCACATCGTCGCCGACTTCCGCTTCGGCCATCGCGCGCCGCATCGCGGCCGATGGCTTGGTGACGGTGTCGGAGCGGAGATCGATCGGCGGGACGGACGGGTTCATCCGAGGCGCACGCGCTGCAGGCGCCGCATGCGCATCAGATCGTATGTCTCCGCCACCTCGCCGCCCAGCAGAAAGACGAAGGCCGTGTAATAGATCCACAGCAACAGCAACAGGACCGCGATAAGGTTGGCGCTCGACGCGGCGCGGTCCAGCGTGACGAAATGAGAGACGTACAGCGTGTACAGCCGTTTGGAGATCTCGAAACCAACGGCGCAGAACACGGAAGCGACCAGGCCGGTACGCCAGTAGATGCGCCGGCTCGGCAGGAACTTGAAGATGAGGAAGAACAGCACGGTGCTGAAAAACAGCGTGCCGAGCTGGGCGTCGACGCCTTTGCCGGTCGAGGCAAAGGCGTTGCCGAGGAACAGCGCGCCGCCGACGAACACCATGGCGAGATCGGTGAGCTTGGCAACCGGCCAGGGGCGGTTCTCCTCCGTATCGAAGACTTCATTCAGGGCCGCACGCAGTCCCCCGAACATACGAGTCGAGAACCACAGGAACAGGGGCGCCGCCAGCAGCGTGAGCCCGCCGCGGCGGGCGACGAGGTCGCCGAGCGCGCGCTCGATGAAGCCGAAGCGGTCGGGGCTGCCTTCGCTCGCCTCGGGCAGGACACGCTGCAACAGGTCGTGGACGTTCAGCTGATGAATGGCGAACTGATACTCGACCAGATAGCCGACGACGGCGAGCACGAGACCAACGAACGGAATGGCCGTCAGCAGGATGTCGTAGGAGACGGCACTGGCGAGGAAGGGGATGTTGTCTTCGTACGCGGCCTCGAGGGTTCGCCGGACGACACCGGTGACGGTGCGGTGCCAGCCGCCTTCACCGTTCACGCGAGCGGCTCGTCCTCCTCCTCCGGCGCGGGCGCAGCAGGACGCGTGGCCCTGGCCCGGCGCCGCCGCGCCGCCTCGAGCCGGCGCCGCAGCTGCTCACGCGTCGCCATCTCAGGCTCGTCGTCGTCTTCCGGTTCTTCCGCTGCCTCGTCTTCCGCCTCTGCCTCCGCTTCCTTCAGGAGCCCGCGCACGTCATCGACCTTCTCCTCGGCGAGCTCCTTCAGATTGCGCAGGCCCTTGGTCACCTTGCGGCGCGCGTTCTCGCCGCGCTCGGTCGGCGCGAACACGAACCCGGCCACCGCGCCGAGCACGACGCCGAACAGGAACGGACCAAAGCCTCCCCCTCCCTCACCGCCGCGCTCGCTCATTCGCCTGCCTCCGCATCATCCGGCGCCGCCACCAGCGCGGCGCGTGGTGCCGCATGCGACGCGAGTTTCGGTTTGACGTAGCGGTCGACGGCGGCCCGCGTCCCCTTCACCCGCAGCTGCTCGAATAGGAATGCAAACGTCTTCTCGAGATCGGCGCCGATCGCGGCCCGCACGTCGGGCGGCAGATCCCAGAAGCGACGCTTGAACGGTCCGATCGCTTTCTTGCGGCTCTTGTAGAGGAACTGCTCCTCGGTGTCGCCCTTCTTCCATTCTTCTTTCGCTTCGCGCTTGACCCATTCGTTCACGTCGCGGCGCAGCTCTTTCGGCAGCGCGGGATGGTCCATCACGATCGTCTGGAAATTCGTGGCCAGGTGGATCTCGATCGCCTCGCACTCCGGGAACTTCGAGAAGGCCTCCGGCGGCAGCGTCGAGGCGCCGTGCTGCACCGCGCCGCCGAGCCCGTACCTGGTGCGGGCGTCATGCGACAACGCTTTCAGCGCCTCGAGGTCGAGCTGCACTTTCGCGATCGAGCCGTCGGGGAGAACGACCCCGCCGTGGCTGGTGCCGGTTTGCACCGAGATCTTCGAGATGCCCGGCGATGCGCCGATCGCCTGCAGCGATCGGTTGTAGCCTTCCATGAACGCCTTCAGCTCGTGCACATCGCTGTTCTTGCCGCCCACCTCGCCGATCTCCGCGCCCACGGAGACGGTGACACCGTCCGGCTCGCGGTCGCGGATGAACTGCGTCAGCTCCGCCGCGCGCTCGTAGTTCGTGCGCTGCTGCTCGTCGAGATTGGGCTGCGACAGATCGACCAGCGTCGAGGTATCGATGTCGACGTTGTAGAAACCGGCGTGCAGCTCTTCTTCGATCAGTGCGCGCAGCGCCTTCAGCTCGGCCTCGGCGTCGGCGGCGTATTTCTTCGCGTTGACCTGCACGTGGTCGCCCTGGATAAAGAGCGGTCCCGTGAAGCCCTCGCGCAGCGCGGCCGCCGTCATCACGGCGACGTACTCGGCCGGACGCTGATCGGTGTAGGCGATCTCGCTGCGCGCGATTTCGCAGATGATGGCGCCGGCATCCAGGCGCTTCGCGGCGCGGAAGAGGGCGCGGCCGCTGTCGTAGGACAGGATGCGGACGTTCATGGCCGGGGTCGTGAACGGCGGAACCTCGCCGCGGCCGCGCGCCATATACAGCTGGTGAATCGAGGCGGGCCGAACGCCGGCGCGCTGCCCGATCTCCCACAACAGCCAGCGGGCGCGCGTCTTGACGTCTTCGTTTCCGAGCACCGCTTCGCGCACCAGCGCGTCCATTGCGGCGCTCTGCCGTACTGCCGGATCGTCGAACTGTGTGAGGGTCGCGTGCAGTGTCAAGGAGGCCTCCTGGCGGCGGAATTTACGCCCCGGCTACGTCGATAACCAGCCCGTCATACGCCGGCGTGATCCCCGGCGGCAACATCGCGGCGAGGGCGGCATGCGCGAACTCGTGCGTCAAATGCGTAAAGAACGTGCGTCTCGCGCCGACCCGTTGCGCGGCAGCGACGGCTTCCGGAATGGACAGGTGGAGCGGGTGCGGACGCGACAGCAGCGCGCTGAGGACCAGCACGTCGAGACCCGTCAAGGCGTCGCGCACGCTCTCGGGAATCGACTTCACGTCGGTGAGATACGCCATCGCGCCCACCCGGTAGCCGAGCACTTGATGATTCCCGTGTGGCAAGGCGAGCGGCAGGACCGCCAGGCCCGCGATCGAGACCGGGGTGCCGGGTTCCAGAATGTGTGCGGCGAGCTCCGGTTTGCTCGTGCCCGCGGGTACCACGAACGTCGGATCGAAGATGTAAGGGAATTTGCCGACCAGCTCCGCCATCGTGTCGCGCGAGCCGTATGCGGGAAGCACCGTGGCCTGACGGAGCGACAGCGCCCGCAGGTCGTCGATGCCGTGTACGTGATCGGCGTGCGCGTGGGTATATAGCACGGCATCGATCCGGTCGACTCCCGCCGCCACCAGCTGCAGGCGCAGCTCGGGCGGCGTATCGATCAACACGTGCGCGTCGCGAGTCTCGATGAGCGCGGCGGTGCGCGTGCGGCGGTCGCGCGGATCGGACGATGTGCAGGTGGTACAGTGACAGCCGATCTGCGGCACGCCGAATGACGTGCCCGTGCCGAGCAGGATCAGCCGCACTTCACACCCGCTCGACCTTGATCAGGTTGGTGCTGCCGGAGACCTCCCACGGCAATCCCGCGGTCACCACGATGCATTCGCCCTGGTTCGCCAGGCCGCGCTTGAGAATGAGGCTGCGCACCACCTCGAGCATGGCGTCGTATCCCGGCACCCGGTCGACGAGGACGGGCAGGACCCCCCAGACCAGCGCCAGCTGGTGATACGTCGTCCGCACCGTCGTCACAGCGAGGATGGGGACCGGCGGACGCAGCGCCGCCACTTTGCGCGAGGTGAACCCGCCCTGCGTCAACGTCACGATGAGCGGTGTCTTGAGCATGCGGGCGACGGCGGCGGTACCCCAGGCAATCGCGTCTTCGGTGGCGACGCCCTGGCTGGTCGTGCGGCGCTCTTCGCGGAGGCGCAGTGGATGGCGCTCCATCTCACGGATGATGCGGTCCATCGCGCGCACGGCCTCCACCGGGTAGCGCCCGACGGCGGTTTCGGCGGAGAGCATCACCGCGTCGGTGCCATCGAGAATCGCGTTCGCCACGTCGGACGCTTCGGCGCGGGTGGGGCGCGGCGCATGGACCATCGACTCGAGCATCTGCGTCGCCGTGATCACCGGCTTCCCCTGGTGATTGGCCTCGCTGATCAGGCGCTTCTGCACGAGGGGCACCTGCTCGAAGGGCATCTCGACGCCCAGATCGCCGCGCGCCACCATCACGGCGTCCGCGGCGGCGACGATTTTTTCGAGATTGTCGAGCGCGGTCGCCTTTTCGATCTTGGCAACCAGCTTGGTCGTCGAGTCGACCAGCTTGCGCAGCTGTTCGAGGTCTTCGGGACGCCGCACGAAGGAGAGGGCCAGGTAGTCCACACCCACCGTCATGGCGTCCTTCACGTCCTCACGATCCTTCTCGGTCAGCGCCGGAGCCGAAACCTGGATGCCGGGCAGGTTCATGCCCTTGTGCGCCGTGAGAATGCCGCCGTCCACCACGCGCCCCCGCACGCGGGGCGGCTCGACCGCCGTCACCTCGACCGACAGCAGCCCATCGTTCAGCAGGATCCGGGACCCGACTTTGGCGTCGTTCGCCAGCCCCTCGTAGGTGGTGGGCAGTTCGTCGCCGTTCGCCACGTCTTCCGGAGCAAAGGCCACGTCCTGTCCCGGCCGCAGCTCGCGCGGCGAGGAGAGATCACCGACCCGGATGCGGGGGCCTTGCAGGTCGAGCAGCACGGCGACCGCCAGACCGCTCTGGTCGGCCACCTTGCGGGCGGTGGCAATCCATTCGGCCCGCTGCTCGGGGGTTCCGTGCGAGGCATTGATGCGCAGCACGTTCGTCCCCGCCTGCAGCAGGGCCGCGATGCTGGTAGCGTTCCCGGTCGCCGGGCCCAGCGTCGCAACGATTTTGGTTTTGCGAATGGACGAGTTGGTATCCGGTGGGTTATCCACAAATTCACGTAGGTTTCAAGATGTGGAAAACTAGCCTGCTTGAACGAGCGGCGTCACGCCTCTCACAGGCGACAGTAGCGTAGGCTGCGTTGCAGTGAATCCGTTGAAGGGACTGTGTCTAGCTGCAGTCGTTGAAGCGGTGCGTGAGGTGACACCGAGAGTGGCGCGGCGTTTCCAGTTATGCATAAAGATTCGCACATCCGCATATGATCTCAGCGCACCACCTCGAGTGACTTCTGTTCGAGGCGCAGCCGCAGCTCCTGCAACACGTGGATCGCCCGCGCCATCGCGGAGGCCGGCATCCCCTCGAT
>DASZCG010000002.1:0-4042 GCA_035943355.1 Gemmatimonadales bacterium | reverse complement strand
TCGTCGCGCTGCTCGCGGCCTCACCGCCGTTGAACTTCACATTGGACTCCTGGCCCCCGCGACAGTCGGCCCGATTCCGTTCGGGTACGCCAACGAACAGCTCGATGTCTACGACGCGCGTGCCGCCGGGGCAGACCTCCGATTTCGGGACCCTGCACGAGAGCTGGCAGACGTCCAACTCGATCCGCCGCGAGGACGGCCACACACTCGCGTTCTTCAATCCATACTTCCAGGTGTCGCTGCCGAGCCGGTTCTATGATCCCGCCATCGCGGGGCTCGTCGGCCGGCCGATGGACCTCTGTTATGAAGTGACGCCGGCGGGCAACGCGGCGCGGGGCGGGGCGTGTGCCCGCTCGACGAGCAACGGCACAATTCTGGGAATTACGTTCGACGATCCGCAGTCGGTGTTCGACGGCACCGACCGGGTGGTCGACATCAATTCGAACTTCATCGCCAACCAATCAGGTCCCGAGGTCTGGTACACCGATCCCTTCGGCAAGCACGGCAGCACGACGCCGTTCTCGGGCTCGATTCGTCAGTTCATCGCGCGGATCAACAACGATCGGGGTGGATTGGAGCTCGCCGGTCCAGGAATCGGTGGCGATCGCGATTACGGTGGACCGCGCGTGCATGCGCCAAACTGAGAGGACGCAGCAGCTGCAACGGGTCTACTTTTTTCGGGAAACAGTGCCAATCGCGTTAATCAGATCACCCAGATCGTAGGGCTTCGTCACCGACGGCTGGCCGCAGTTCTCCAGAAACGACCGCGTCTCCCCGCGCGCCTGATCGCCGGTCACAAAGACGAACCTCTTGGCCACGAGCGGCCGGCTGTTCACCATCTGCTCGTACATCGCGCGGCCACCCAGGCGCGGCATCTGCAGGTCGGTGACGACGGCGTCAAAGGTTCCGTCGCGGTCGCCGATCCGCTCCAAAGCCTCGAGCCCGTTTTCGACCGCGACCACCTGATGGCCTTCGCGCTCGAGCAGCAGCACCATCGCCTGGCGGTTCACGGCGTCGTCGTCGACGACCAGGATGCGCATGCGCGGCAGATTCTCGGTCGGCGCAGCGAGCGCCGTCTGCGCGCCCAGCAGGCTCCGTGGCAACGTGGCGACGACCTCGGCGCCGGTGCTGCCGCCTCGCGGGCGCAGTCGCAGGCTGCCGCCCGCCGACTGCGCGAGCGCGCGGGCCAGGGCGAATTCCACTTCACCGCCGCCACCCGACTGCGTGAACCGGAACGGCGACACGAGCCGCTGCTCGGCTTCGACCGACAGCGGCGTTCCCGAATCCCACAGCGACACAATCACGGAAGGGCCGGTCGCTACCGCGTCCAAGCGCAGCTCACGAGGAGGTGGGGATGCGCGCAGTCGCCGCAGCGAGAAGTCGAGCAGCTTCGTCAGCATCTCCGTGAGCTGTGCCATGGGGCAGGCGACCATCGGCAAATCGCCGGGAATAGAGCGGTACAGTTTTACCCCGAGCTCGCGGAACGTCGACTCGCGCTCCGCCAGCACACCGTTGATCACCACGGCCGCATCGCACGGTTCAGCGGCGCCCGCGGGATGCGCGGCGAGCTCGAGGAAGTGACTGGTGATCTCGGCGGCGCGCCGCACCTCGCCGTGCAGTAGCACCAGCGCGCGCGCACGCTCCGGATCGAGCGGGCTGCCGTGCAGCAGATCGGCAAGCCCGCCGATCGCGGCGAGACGATTGTTCAGCGCATTGAGAACATTCGCCGACCCTTCATCGAGGACGACGTGTTTGACGTCCGTTGGGCTCAGGCGGGGTTTGGGGGGCGGCGGAGGTGGCGTGGGGACGGCACGCATGACCGTTGCAGTCGGCCTCGGCTTAAGTCCTCCGAGCAGGTACCCCATCAGCGCGCCGACAGCCGCACCGAAACCGAACGCGACCCATAGCTCCATGTCCCAAAACTATATGCCGCGCAGATTTGCGCGAGCAGGGCCGCATCACCCCGGCTGCGCGATCTCCGTCACCGGAGCAGTAGGCGGCGACGATCCGTTTCTTTCCCGCCCGCCGTGTACTTCATCCGTTGACCTCCGTATGTTTCTGCGCCCGCCCTGGTGGTGGAACTGGTAGACACGCTGTCTTGAGGGGGCAGTGCCGCAAGGCGTCTCGGTTCGAATCCGAGCCAGGGCATCCACGTAAGCAGACGTTCCCGTCTCGAGATTCGCCGTATCAGATCCGCTACAAGTCTGACCCGGGACTGCATCTCGTCCCGCCGCTCGCGGTTCACCCCGCACGCTTTTCCATAGCGTCCCGGCAGCCCCCCGGTGGCGTGCCCCTTGCCCTACAGGTGATGTCTGCTTCCGAGAGCGATACACCGGTGTCCCGACGCTCAGCCTACACCCTTGCGTATGCCCTCGCGCCCGCGATTCTGCAAGGCTGCCACAGAGACTGTTGTGGTCCCGACCACAACGCGCTCAGCCTGTATGTGGGAGTGCACGTCGACTCCGCGGTGTTCCGGACCCGCGGCGAGTTCGCCCTCGAGCTGGTCCCCGCCGACCAGACCGGCGAGACGTTCGTCACCGATGCCTGGACGATTTCGGCCACGCTGGTGAGTCCCAGCGCCGGTCGATTGCCGTTGATAACCCAGCGCATCGAGCCGGCGGACACGCAGCTGACCGCGGCCGCAATCGACATCGACGACTCGCCGTCCGTGGCCTTCAGCGACTCCCAGCGGGTACGCGCCAGCGCCGCGCAGCTATTTTGGCGAACCCTGCTCGGCGCCGAGCCTCGCAACCAGTGCGCGCTGTTGGATTTCGGGGGACCACCGAGCCCCGGGTTCGAACTCACCCGCCTGTTACAGACATACACGAGCGCCGGCAGTCAGCTCGACGCCCAGCTGCCCAGCATTCAGCCCCTCGATGGCAGCACGCCGCTCTATCATTCGGCGCTCGAGGTGCTGCGGTGGACCGATACCACGTTGACGCAGACCGGGTACGGCCGGTACCTGGTAATCATCACGGACGGACAGCCGTCCGACACCTTATACCGGGACTCCCTCTTCGCAGCGGCCAACGGCGGCGCGGTGCGATTCTTCGCGGTGGGCGTGGGTCCGGCCTCGGATCAGGGTACGAAGCCGCACGCCGCAGCCGTGGCTGCGGTGCGGGAGCTCGCTACGCGGACCGGTGGCATCTACGTGGGCGTGACCAACGCGGCGCAGCTCCTGCCGGCCCTCCAAACGCTCGCGCGTGAGCCGACGGGCGAAAAGCTGCTGGCCGACTTCGCCGCCCCGGCGCCGTTCCCCGCTCGCGGCCAGGTGGTGTCCGGCCGCGTGACGGTGACGGGCCAGCACGGAACGGCCACGGCGAATTGGGCGTTCGTGGCACCGTAGCCGGCCTGGCCCCGTCAGCTCGGACCTCTCCTTTTAACTAGCCAAACCGTTTCGCGGCGCGCTCCCGTGCCTTGCGGGCTTCCTCGTCGCGGTTTCGTGGTGGCGCCTTAATGGCCAGTGAGTCGATCAGGCGGCGAGCGATCAGTGTCACGTCATCGACCGCTGCGTTGAACACCTGCTCGTTGGCGTGCGAAGGATGCGTCGTGCCGCTCAGCTTGCGCACGAACTGTAACGCCGAGGCGCGGAGCTCATCGTCGGTCGCGGGCGGTGCGAAGTTGGCGAGCGTTTTGATGTTTCTGCACATAACGGCTCCTCTGGGATTGCCAGGGTCGTGCCCGAGTCTACCCCCTACGTGGGCCTACCACAATGGGATGAGCGCGTGTCGATTTCCCGTCGGGTCATTCGTCGCTTAGTTGATCAGAGCACCGACCCAACCCAAGCGAAAGCGAGACGGCGATGCGATTCATCGTGATGGTCAAGGCCAACAAGGATTCCGAAGCCGGCATCCTGCCGACCGCGGATCAGCTGCGGGACATGGGCAAGTTCAATGACGAGCTTGTCAAGGCCGGCGTGATGCTCGCGGGTGAAGGATTGCAGGATTCGTCCAAGGGTGCGCGGATCACGTATTCCGGCAACGCGCGGACCGTCCGCGACGGGCCGTTCACCGAGACAAAAGAACTGGTTGCCGGCTTCTGG
>DASZCG010000001.1:0-3488 GCA_035943355.1 Gemmatimonadales bacterium | reverse complement strand
CGCCCTGCTCGACTCAGCGGGTATCCGTCGAGCGCTGGTGCTGTCGGTCGCGTACAGCTGGAGCAACCCGAGCAGAAACATCGAGCACGATTATGAGCATGTGAAGGCGGAAAACGATTGGGTGGCCGCGCAGGTGGCGCGCTATCCCGATCGGCTGCGGGCGTTCTGCAGCGTCAATCCACTGCGGGACTACGCCCTCGCGGAGATCGACCGCTGCGCCGGCGATCCCGGGCTCAAGACTGGCCTCAAGCTCCATATCGGAAACTCGGCGGTCGACTATCACCGCTCGCCGGATCTCGCCAAGCTGCGGGCGGTATTTCATGCGGCGAACCAGAACCACATGGCGATCGTCATCCACATGCACGCCTCGGTCAGCCGCCATTTGCCGTATGGCCGCGAAGAGGCGCGTATCTTCTTCGACTCGATCCTGCCGGAAGCACGCGACGTCCCCGTGCAGATCGCCCATCTCGCCGGCGCCGGTGGGTACGACAGCACCACGGATGCCGCGCTGTCGGTGTTTGTCGACGCACTGGCCCGGCACGACCCCCGCATGCGGCGCTTGTGGTTCGACGTGACCACGGTGAGCCGCAATGCGACGGCCGAAGATCTCAAGCTGCTCGCGTACCGTATTCGCCAGCTCGGCCCCGAGCGCGTGTTGTTCGGGTCCGACGCGCCGACCGGAGGCAATCTGGCGCCGCGGCAGTCCTGGGCCGATTTTCTCCGGGTGCCGCTGACGGCAGCGGAATTCCACACGATCGCGAACAACGTCGCTCCCTACATGCAGTGACAGGCAGGGACATGCCGGAGTCGTGGCGCAGCAGGCTGGCGCGCTGGGGATTCAACCTCTTTCCGACCTACCGGAGCACGGGGGCGTGGATCACCTACATCGCGGACGATTACCGCGAGATCCGTATCACGCTCCCGCTGGGCTGGCGCACCAAGAACTACGTGGGCACAATGTTCGGCGGCAGCATGTACGCGGCGGGCGACGGCGTCTTCATGGTGATGCTGATCAAGGCGCTCGGCGCCGATTACATCGTGTGGGACAAGTCCGCCACCGTGCGGTTTCGCAAACCGGCGCGTACCACGTTATACGGGAACTTTGTGCTCACGGCCGACGAGATCGAGAGTATTCGCGCCGCGACCGCCGGGGGTGAACCCATCGAACGGGTGCACCGGGTCGCGCTCGTGGATCGACAGCGTGTCGTACACGCAGAAATCGAATGGACCATTTACATCCGGCGACGCGACGCGAGCCCCGCCGCGCGCTCCGATCGCACGCCGAACCACCTCACCCCACAAGGCTAATCATGCGCCGCTTCTCTCTGATCCTGCTCATCGCGCTCGCCAGCCCGCTGGCCGCTCAGCAAACCGGACGCCACACGATCACCCACGAAGACGTGTTCCTGATGAAGCGTGTCGCGGGTCCTGCGATCAGCCCCGACGGTCGCTGGATCGTCTTCAGCGTGACCGAGCCCTCGTATACGGAAGGCGAGCAGGTGAGTGATCTCTGGTTGGTCCCGGCCGACGGCAGCGCCCAACCGCGGCGGCTGACGAACACTAAAGGCGGCGAGAGCGGCGTCGAGTGGAGTCCCGACAGCCGGCGGATCGCGTTCAGCGCGCGGCGCGAGGGCGACGACGCCTCGCAGATCTACGTGCTCGATCTGAGCAGCGGGGGTGAGGCCCAGCGGGTGACGAATCTCGCCACGGGCGCGAACAGCCCGCGGTGGCGTCCCGACGGGCGCGCGGTCCTGTTCGCGAGCATGATCTACCCGGGCGCCACGACGGATTCGGCGAATCGCGCGGCCATCGCCGAGCGCAAGGCGCGCAAGTACAACGCGCGGGTGTTTGATGCGTCGCCGATTCGGCTGTGGGACCACTGGCTCGACGACCGGCGGCCACACCTGTTCGTGCAATCGCTCGAACCCGGCGCAGCCGCCCGCGACCTTCTGGCCGGCTCGCGGCTCGTGCAAGGCGCGGGCTTTGGCGGGCAGCTCGGCACCAGCGGTGAAGATCTCGCCGCCGCGTGGACGCCGGACGGCAGCGGCGTTGTCTTCGCCGCCACGACCAACCGGGATCAATGGACGCGGAGCGACGTGGTGCAGTCCCTCTGGCTCGTCAGCGCAACCGGGGGGGAGCCGCAGGGCATCACGCAGGGACGCGACGACTACGACACACCGCGATTCAGCCCGGATGGCAAGACGCTGTACGCCATCATGACACCCACCAACGAGCACACGTTCAACAACCGGAGACTGGTCGCGTGGTCCTGGCCGCATAGTGCGGCCGGCGCAGCTCCGCGGGTCGTCGCCGGCGGCGCCAATCACTCGGTGGGGGCCTACAGCGCGGCACCCGACAACCGCACGATCCTGTTCCTGGCCGAAGACGCGGGCCACGCGCGCCTCTTCCGCGCCGCGGCAGCCGGAGCTGCCGGCGAGCAGGAAGTGGGGACGCTGACGAGCGGCACGTTCGGCGGGCTCGACGTCGCCACGGGCACGACCGGAAAGACTTTCCAGGTCGCGGCCGTATGGGAAAGCGCCACCAATCCGCCGGAAGTCGTGCGGATCGATGCAGCGACGGGCCGCTGGACGGCGCTCTCGAAGTTCAACACCGATCGCGCCGCCACAATCGATTGGCAACCGCTGCGCGAGTTCTCGTTTACCTCGAGCAAGGGCAAGCGGATTCACAGCTTCTACGCGCTGCCGCCGGGGTTCGACTCGACCAAGACGTATCCGCTGTTTGTGCTGATCCACGGCGGCGCCGCGAACATGTGGACCGACAACTTTGGGCTGCGGTGGAATCCCCATTTGCTCGGCGCACCCGGTTACGTGGTGCTGATGACTGACTACACGGGCTCGACGGGATACGGCGAGAAGTTCTCGCAGCAGATCCAGTTCGATCCGCTCGAGGGGCCCGCCAACGAGCTCAACGAAGCGGCGGACTCCGCGATCAAGCGGTTCCGCTTCATCGACGCGTCCAGGCAGATCGCCGGCGGCGCGAGCTACGGCGGGCATCTCACCAACTGGCTGGCCGTGACCACGACGCGGTATCGCGCGCTCGTGAGCCACGCCGGCGAGTGGGATCTCGAGACGCAATGGGCGACCAGCGACTTCAACTACGACCGCGAGCGCAACGTCGGCGGGCCGCCGTGGGAGGATCACCCGATTTGGCGCACGCAGAGCCCGATGCGCTTTGCCAAGAACCTGCACACGCCGGTGCTCGTCTCGGTGGGTGAGCGCGATTTTCGCGTCCCGATGAACAACGCGCTGGAGTTCTGGACTGCGCTGCAGCGGCAGCAGATCCCCAGCCGGCTGATCATCTGGCCGGACGAGAATCACTGGGTTCTACGCGGTGAGGACAGTCGCTACTTCTATCGCGAGATGGCGGCGTGGTTCGCGCGCTGGCTCAGCGCCCCAGCGGTGACGGGGCAATAGCAGCCGACGGTCGGGTGTTCTGTTGCCCCGGGCTGGCGCCCGGGGGGGGGGGGG